>NC_006576.1:600000-900000 GCF_000010065.1 Synechococcus elongatus PCC 6301
ATTACGTCCGATCGCTGAACAATTTGGTATTGATTTTCTTCATTTGCCCATTACTCGCGAGACGAAAGCAGAGCAGGAAGCTCGCCAGCTAGCAGCGATCGCTGACTATGGGATTGATCTCGTGGTGCTCGCGAAATACATGCAAGCTCTGAGTTCTGAGTTCTTGGCTCAGTTTCCCCAAGTAATTAATATTCACCACTCCTTTTTGCCTGCTTTTGCCGGTGCCAATCCTTACCAACGGGCCTATGAGCGAGGCGTCAAAATTATTGGAGCCACAGCTCACTATGTAACGCCCGATTTAGATGAAGGGCCAATTATTGAACAAGATGTAGTGCGGGTTAGTCATCGTGATGATGCTGATGATCTCGTTCGTAAAGGCAAGGACTTGGAGCGGATCGTCCTAGCGCGTGCGGTGCGTTTACACCTGCAACATCGGGTGCTGACTTACCGGAATCGCACCGTTGTGTTTGCTTAAGCTGTTGATTTGAAGTGGCAAGACAAGGAAATTGATATGACTGAGACTGCGAATCAACGCCGTGAAAGCGACAGCATGGGTGAAGTGCTGGTGCCCACCGATCGCTATTGGGGTGCCCAAACTCAGCGATCGCTGCACTATTTCTCGATCGGTCAAGATCGAATGCCCATTGAAGTCTGTCATGCTCTGGCGATTGCGAAGAAAGCCTCTGCCCTTGCCAATCGAGATTTGGGTGTTTTATCGGCAGAAAAAGCTGATCTGATTGCTCAAGCTGCTGATGAAATTATTGCAGGTCAACTAGATGACCATTTCCCGCTTTATGTCTGGATGACGGGCAGCGGCACGCAAGCCAACATGAACGTTAATGAGGTGATTGCCAATCGGGCGATTGAAATGGCTGGGGGTGTACTTGGGAGTAAAACACCCATTCATCCCAATGATGATGTCAACCGATCGCAGTCCTCGAATGATGTCTTTCCAACCGCAATGCATATTGCTGCAGCTCAAGCGATCGGCCGGCAACTACTGCCCAGTATCGAACGACTAGAACAGAGTCTCCAAGCCAAAGTTGATGAATGGCAAGGCATTGTCAAAATTGGCCGGACCCACCTGCAAGATGCAGTGCCATTAACGCTGGGTCAGGAGTTCTCCGGTTTTGTGGCCATGCTAGCTGAAAATCGTCAGCGCCTACATAATGCTTTGCAAGAACTCTATCCCCTAGCTTTGGGTGGAACAGCGGTTGGTACTGGTCTGAATGCGCCGACTGGATTTGATGTTGCAGTCGCTGATTACATCGCGCAATTGACAGGACTTCCGTTTGTCACGGCAACCAATAAGTTTGCGCAAATTGGTGCCCATGATGCATTTGTTGCTTTAAGTGGCAGCTTGCGAGGACTAGCAGTCTCGCTCTACAAAATTGCTAATGATATTCGCTTGCTAGCCTGCGGGCCACGCTGTGGTTTTAACGAGTTGAGTTTGCCTGCAAATGAGCCTGGTTCATCAATCATGCCCGGCAAAGTGAATCCGACTCAGTGTGAAGCGTTAGCAATGGTTGCCGTGCAGGTCATGGGCTATGACGCTGCGGTCGCTTTCGCTGGGGCTAGTGGTTATTTAGAACTGAATGTCTATAAGCCGTTGATGGTTTATAACGTTCTGGAATCCATTCGAATTCTCTCGGATGCTAGTGATAACTTCCGACGTTTCACCGTGGAAGGAATGACAGCGAATACCGACCAAATCAATACTTACTTAGAGCGATCGCTGATGTTAGTGACAGCGCTGACCCCTGCGATCGGTTACGACCAAGCAGCTAAAGTAGCCAAGTATGCTTTTGAGAAAAATCTCAGCCTCAAGGAAGCGTGTCTAGAACTGGGTTGTATTAGTTCTGAAGAATTCGATCGCTGGGTGGACCCAGCCCAATTAGTGTGATGGTTAAATTGAATCTGATCGAGGATTTTAGTGCCCAATAAGAAGTCTCCAAGCCGGTAAACACTCAAGACCTAGGGAATACTTAGTAATCTGCTAGAGCACTCAGGGGCTGACTGTTTCACTATAGAATGATGCCTCAATCAATGCTGGAATGTCATGCGGTACGACAAGGAGTCGGATTGCATGTCAAGCAACGCCTCTCTAGTCGATCGCCATGGGAGTGCAACGCAAAAGCTAATCCTTGGCTCTGCTATTGAGCGCTTGGAGAAATTTAGTATTCATAATTTGACGGTGCGAGTAGTGGCGCGGCACGCTCACATTTCTGAGCGCACAATTTTTCGCTAATATGCCTCGTGCGATGAATTTCTCGATGCTGCAGTGATCGCCTTGGAGGATTGTCTGCAGATCCCAATATGCATACAGAAATGTTTGAACGAATTTGCTGAAAACTAGGGCGGGAGCGCTGGCAGGCAATTCCATCGATTATTAACAATAATGCCCCGTATCGATCAGCACGCGATCGCAAAATTACAGCGGCCAGCATCCGCTACTATCTCTCAGCTAGTACTTGGTATTACTAGCGCTGTTACTATGGCTCTTCATTGGATGATGCGATCGAAAGTACTGAACTAGCAGTTCGCTTAGCCATTCAAGAAATTGAACAACCAGCTCGCTAGCTATCTCAGGATTGACTCATCACCTCGATAGGAGAAAAACACGATAACACTCGGAATAATGGTCGCTTCCTCAGTCAGGCTATTTGCAGGGCAAAGACAATCACTAGAGCTGTCGCAGTGCAGCTGCCGCTTGTTGTTGTCCGTTAGAATCGCCTCTTTGTTGATAGAGTAACGCCGCTTGATTAAGTGATGATCTTGCTTCTGGTTTCAAACCGCGTGCTAGGTAAGCAAGTCCTAGCCGCAAGTGAAAGTCCGGATTGCGGGGCTCAAGACGTAAGGCATCGCGAAGATAGACTGTAGCGAGTGTTGCGTCTCCTTGATCAAGCAGGATTTGAGTATAGCGATCGAGAGTTTTAGCAGAATTGCGATTGAGTTCAAAAGCGCGACGATAGTTACGATTTGCCGCCTCGCGATCGCCTAAAACCAGATAGATATCTCCTGCTTTGAGCAGCGTGCGAGGATTACGGGGATCAAGACTAATACTGGATTGTAAAGATGTTAGGGCAGCCCGAGGGTTGTTCAGCCCGAGTTGAGCGATCGCCAAATTCGAGTAGATATCTGCTTCACGAGGGGCCAGTCGTGTTGCAGCTTGCAATACTTGTAGCGCGTTCGTGAACTGGCGCTGCTGCAGATAAATTTTCCCCATTTCATTGCGGGGTTGCCAGTTGTTCGGCTCAAGTTGTTGCCAGCGCTGGTAGGTGTTAATTGCACCCACTAAATTGCCCCGCCGTTGCTGAACGGTGGCTAAGCCTCGATAGGCTTCGGCTCGCTTGTTGTCCAATCGCAGCGATTGCTCATAGTAGCGTTCAGCGGCTGCGTACTCACCCAAATTGGCATAGGCCGTAGCTGCTCCAAAGGCAAACGCAGCAGTTTGACTATCCATTGCGATCGCCCGTTCAAAAGAAAGGGCTGCTTGGCGAAAATCTCCGAGTTCGGTGTAGAGATAGCCGATCGCAGAGGCAATACGAGCATCTTGACCATCGATTAACTGGGCTTGTTGATACAGCCCTAATGCCTCAGCCCAGCGCCGTTGTTTCACCGCTTCGCTGCCAGCATCCAAGAGGCGACTCAGTTCTGGATTAGGGACAGCAGCTTGAGCAGGCTGAGCGCTAACAGAGACGATCGCGGGGCTACCCAGTACCATCACGCCAATCGCCAGTCTGGCTCCAAGACGAGCAAGCATAGTCAACTGCGGTCTGAACAACGCCCCTCACCCTAGCAGACGACTGGCACTATCGCGGCTCCAGCAAGCACCCTTGGCGATCGCAATTGACACCACCAATCAGAGCTGAACTTGCTCTAAGAGCTGCCCTGAGGGAATCCAAGCCGTGTGCAATCCGGCCTGTTTAGCTCCTTCAAGATGCTGAGGACTGTCATCTAGGAAAAGCGTGCGGCTAGGGTCGAGTTGATGACGATCGATCACAGTCTGAAAAATGCTGGCGTGGGGTTTGCGATCGCCCAAGTGATGCGAGTAATAGGCCTGCTCAAATAGCGCAGGCAAGCTGCTGTGGCGATCGCCATGATCGTCAATGAAGCGCTGCTCAAAAGCTTCTTGATGGATGGCGTTTGTATTGGAAAGTAGAAAAATTGGACGCTGCGATCGCAGCTGTTCTAAAAATTCGACATGCACCAGCGGCACGCCGCCGAGCATGGCATTCCAAGCCGTATCGATGGCGCGATCGCTCAAGTCTTGACCCAACAACTGGCGGAGACTATCCCGAAAAGTGGCTGGGTCGATGCGACCGGTTTCAAAGTCATCAAACAGGGCCGTTTGTTGCTGCTGGCTGTAAAGAGCGTGCCAGTCGCAGCCACAGAGTTCTTCAAAGGCACGGCGAGTCGACTGATAGTCCAAGTCCAAAATCACGCCACCAAAGTCGAAGATGATGGCGTCGTAGTCCAAGAGCTGAAGCATGGAGCGTCCCGAAGTAAGCGATCGCGGCAATCTCTTGCACAACCTACCCTTGTCTGCGATCGCAGAGCAATTCATTCCGCTGGTGCAGGGCGATCGCTGCCGGATTGAGCAGATTATTTCGACTGGCCAGGTATCACCACCTGACTTTTGGTACGACCAAGATGAGACCGAGTTCGTGCTGATTCTGCAAGGTGAAGCCGAGTTGGAATGCGAAGGTGCAGCACCCCAACGGTTACGAGTCGGAGATTGGCGAATTTTGCCACCGCACTGTCGCCACCGCGTCAACTACACCCAAGCGGATCCTCCAACCATTTGGCTGGCAGTTTTTTATCCCGCTGCAACTGGCACTTGAGGCGGTTGTAGACAACGGATCGCTTCCAGTAAACCCCGCGCCTTGTTCAAGGTTTCTTCGTACTCCTTGATTGGCACAGAATCAGCGACGACACCAGCCCCTGCTTGCACGCTGACACGATGGCCACTCCCTTCTGCCTGAACGATCATCGTGCGGATCGTGATTGCCGTATTCAACTGACCCTCAAAATCGTAGTAGCCATAGGCGCCGGAGTAGGGTCCGCGCCGACAGCCTTCCAATTCATGGATGATTTCCATAGCGCGAATCTTGGGCGCACCGCTGACCGTCCCTGCTGGGAAAGTTGCCCGCAGCAAATCCCAAGCGTCGCGATCGCGATCGAGTAGGCCCACCACGTTGCTGACAATATGCATGACGTGGGAGTAGCGCTCAATCACCATCAATTCATCGACGCGGACGCTGCCTTTCTCGCAGACACGGCCTAGGTCATTGCGACCGAGATCGACCAGCATGACGTGCTCGGCCACTTCCTTGGGATCAGCCAGCAGATCCGTTGCAAGGGCGGCATCTTCTGGTGCAGTGCGCACCCGAGGACGAGTCCCCGCGATCGGGCGGACAGTGGCCACTTGGCGATCGCTTTGGTGTGGATCCTGTTCAGCCTTGACCATCACTTCTGGACTGGAGCCGATCAACTGCCAGTCGCCGAAGCGGAAAAAGGCCATGTAGGGGGAAGGATTGATCAGCCGCAGCGATCGATAGAGATCAAAGGGATCGCCGCTGTAATGCGTCGTTAGCCGTTGCGACAGCACGACTTGGAAGATGTCGCCGGCGCGAATATAGTCCTGTGCTGTCAGTACGTTGGCGCAGAATTGCTCCTGGGTGGTGTTGCTTTGGTAATCGACGGGACGAGACGGTGCCGATTGAGGCGGCAGCCACGGCAGTTGGCGATCGCTGGCGCTCAGTGATCCTTGGAAGCGATTGACCAGTTCCTGCACACGATTGCAGGCCAGCGCGTAAGCGCGATGCAGATCTGGTTCGGCTTGCAAATCCGCATAAGCGATCGCGTAGAGCCGACGCTTGACTTGATCGAAAATCATCAGGCTATCGACCTGCATCCAGCAGCCGTCGGGCAGATCGTTTTCGCCGCCGCTGTGAACCGGGACGCGTGGCTCAATCCAGCGCATCAGCTCATAGCCCCAGAAGCCAAACAGTCCGCCGACGCCCGAGGGCAGTTGCGGCAAATGCACCGGCTGATAGGGCGCTAAACATTGCTTGAGGGCTGCAAAGGGATCGCCGCTAAAGACTTCTTCCGAGCCATCCCGAAACCGACGAGTTGTGCGATCGCCTCTCGCTTCTAGCACCCAGAGTGGATCGCAACCCAAAAAGCTATAGCGACCCAGGTGCTCACCCCCTTCGACTGATTCCAGCAAAAAGCTGTAGGGGCGATCGCGGCAAATGCGGTACCAAGCCGAAACCGGCGTATCCAAATCCGCGACCCACTCTTGATAGACCGGAATGAAGTTGCCTTGCTCAGCCAAGCTGGCAAACGTTGCAAAATCCGGGTAAATCATCGCGGTCAATCCCAAACAGCGGAAAGGCGGATCTTTCGATCCTATTCGACGCAGCCGTAAACGAAAAAGGGAAGCCCGAAGACTTCCCTCAAACTTGTATAAATTCAGACCGGAAACCTAAGCCGTGTAGGGCTGTTTGCCGGTGAATTTAATGGTGGCAGGGTTGGGGTTTTGGCCGATACGGCGATCGACTTTACCCGCGAAGGAGCGACCTTCGTTCACTTTCTCAGGGAAGACACCATCTTTCGGATGGAGGTATCCCACATCCGCGCCGGGGAAGAAGCGATAGATTTTGTAGCTTTCGATCTTGGGTTTGAACTTGGTGCGAAGCTGGGTACCAATGCGAGTGCTTGCTCTTTGCGCGCAAAGTAGAGCAAGTTATCGCCTTCGTGCATCACGGCAGCGCCACCGGTCGGCAGCTCAAACACCTGTTCTTTGGTGCTGGTCCAAGTGATGGCGTATTTTTCTTCGGTCTCTGCGCTCTTGAGTAGACCACCAGTGCTACCGCCAAAAACCGGCGTTTTCCCAGTCAGTGTCTCGGCCATGGGCTTCTCGACAGTGCTTTCCTCGGAATCGTAGCACCGCCCCCAAAGCCGCTCAGAAAGGCTGTTACAGAACTTCAGAGTTCTTATACCTATTCCCTTCTGGCGATCGCAGTGAGAGCCGTCTCATTTCGCGACCGAGCTCGATGTCGAAATGGCGATCGCGCTCACTGATAAGGTGAGAAACGGGCGTGCTGCTGATCACATTGTTATGGCTTTGATTGTTCAAAAATACGGCGGAACCTCGGTTGGCAGCGTCGAACGGATCACGGCGGTTGCCCAACGCATTGCCCAGACGGTTGCTGCTGGCAATCAAGTCGTGGTCGTAGTTTCGGCCATGGGTCACAGCACGGATGAGCTGCTGAAGCTGGCCAATGGGATCAGTGCTAATCCTAGTCGCCGCGAATTGGACATGCTGCTGGCGACGGGCGAACAAGTCTCGATCGCGCTGTTGAGTATGGCCCTACATGAACAGGGCTGCGACGCGATTTCGATGACCGGCGCGCAGGTTGGGATCATCACAGAAGCACATCACAGCCGTGCCCGAATTCTGGAAATTGATCCGCAGCGGCTGCAAAGCCAACTCGATGCCGGTCGGGTGGTTGTCGTCGCGGGGTTCCAAGGCATTGCGTCTAGCGATCGCACAGCGCTGACGGAAATTACGACACTGGGACGGGGCGGTTCCGATACGTCAGCCGTCGCTTTGGCCGCAGCTCTCAACGCCGATCGCTGCGAAATCTATACCGATGTCCCCGGCATCCTGACCACGGATCCGCGCTTGGTACCCGAAGCGCATTTGCTCGAAGAGATCACTTGCGACGAAATGCTAGAGCTGGCCAGCTTAGGTGCGAGTGTACTTCACCCTCGTGCCGTAAAAATTGCCCGCAACTATGGCGTCCGTTTGGTCGTGCGCAGCAGTTGGACGCAGGAACCGGGGACGGGTGTCGTTGCGCCACCACGCCGCAGCGATCGCTCGTTGCAAGGGCTCGAAATTGGTCGCCCCGTCGATGGCCTGGCGTTAGATACGGATCAGGCCAAAGTGGCATTGCTGCATGTGCCCGATCGCCCCGGGATTGCTGCCAGCCTGTTTGGCGAAATGGCGCAGCGCGGCGTCAATGTTGATTTGATCATCCAGTCGATTCACGAAGGCAATAGCAACGACATCTCTTTCACGGTCAGCCAAGCGGATCTGGAGAAGGCAGAAGCGGGCACCACCCAACTGCTCGCGGATCTGGGTGGCGAACAACAGTCGGAAGCCGCTGTCGCCAAAGTCAGTATCAGCGGCGTTGGGATCGTCGGTCGCCCCGGCATTGCGGCTCAGATGTTCAGCGCTTTGGCGCAGGGCGGCATCAACATTCAGATGATCTCGACCTCTGAAGTCAAAGTGAGCTGTGTGATTGCGGCAGCGGATCAGCAACGGGCGATCGCAGCCTTGCAAGAGAGCTTTGAACTGGAAGAGGCGATCGCAGCCACTGCTACCGATGCCTGTACGACCGATTTACCTGCAGTGCGCGGCGTGGCCCTCGATCGCGACCAAGCCCGTTTGGCGATTCTCAATGTGCCAGATCTACCGGGGATGGCGGCTACGATCTTCCAAATTCTGGCCGATCGCCAAATCAGCGTTGACATGATTATCCAATCACAGCGCGGCCGCATCCACAACGGTCAGCCCTGTCGTGACATTGCCTGCACGCTGCCACCGGCTGATGCCGAGCTAGCGGCGGCAGCGCTACAAGCCTTTGCGGATCAACACGGCTGCAGCCTGGAAATTCAGACTGAGATTGCTAAGGTCAGCATTGTCGGTTCGGGGATGGTGCAACAACCTGGGGTAGCAGCACAGATGTTTGCAGCCTTAGCCAACCACGGCATCAATATCCACATGATTGCCACATCGGAAATTAAGGTCAGTTGCATCGTGGATGCCAGCCAAGCGGTTGAGGCTTTGCAAACCGTTCATGCAGCTTTTGGTCTCGCAAGCGATCGCCGGATTGAAGTGCCTGCCTAGTTGCCTGACTTTTCGTCACTGAGTCTAGCCGGGGATCGTTGCTTCGTGACTGATCCCCGCTGTGATAGCCTCTTATCTTTTCGTTCCAGTTAGTTGATGTACCTTTTCAGCGGGTTCTATTCCTACAGCTTTAGCTAGGACAACAGACACAGCGAACTTCGAACAAAATGATGGGAAAAGGAAGTTATTTAAAGTGCTGTTAATCCTTCCTTTACCGCCTCGATACGTAGCCTCTGTTACTGTTCATTAGACGTTCAATGAAATCCCTAAACGAACCCTATGTTTTATGGGGAGAGTCTCGCGGGATTGCTATTCAGGCGTAAAGGAAGTATGTCGGATCGGATTCTGGCTTAGGCCTGAATCCAGGAACTTTGGTGCGATCGCGGTCTGTTCGAACTTGCTGCTAGAGCAGAGCCGCAAAACTTACCAAAAACTAACCTCACTCAGGGGTTCAGTCTCCATGACTTATGGAGTGTTTTTGTGCGGCTTGCAGCTGAGATTTTGGAGCAGACAGAAATGGCGACATCCGTTTTTATTAACGAGTTTCACTACGACAATGCCGGCACGGATGCCGGTGAATTTATTGAAATCTTGGCGCCTCTGGCCACTAGCCTGACTGGCTGGCGCCTAGTGCTCTACAACGGGGCTAACGGTCTGAGTTACAACACTACAGACTTAGGCAGCCTCTCGAGTACTGACCTTGGGAATGGCTTCAAAGCAGTCGTGGTCAACTACCCCAGCAATGGGATTCAAAATGGCGCACCCGACGGCTTCGCCCTCGTAGATGACACAGGCGCCGTGGTGCAGTTTCTCAGCTATGAGGGCACCTTCACCGCCACAAACGGTCCTGCATTAGGCTTGACCAGTACTGATATTGGCATTGCCCAGAGCGGTACTGAACCCCTGGGATCCTCCCTCCAGTTGACGGGCAGCGGCACCCACTACGAAGACTTTACCTGGGCTAGCACGACTACCAACACCAGCGGTGCCCTTAATGCGGGCCAGATCTTGGGTGGGGTTGTCGAGGCGATCGCTCCTCGCATCAACGAATTTGTGTTCGACCACGTTGGCACCGACACCAACGAATATGTCGAAATTTTGGGTGCGGCAAACACGGACTACTCTGCCTACACCCTGCTGCAAATTGAGGGGGACAGCGGTAGCACCCTCGGCCGGATTACCAGCGCCCAGTCCTTGGGCAGCACTGATGCCAGTGGCTACTGGACCACGGGCTTTTTGAATAATGTTTACCAAAATGGCACGCAGACTTTGTTGCTGGTGAGGAACTTTACCGGCAGTGTCAACCAAGTGCTCGATAGCAACGGCGACGGGGTGCTGGATATTACCCCTTGGGATAGTGTTGCCGATGGAATAGCAGTAACTGATGGTGGCCTGGGCGATCGCACCTACACTGCCGCTATCCTCACCCCCGGCTTTGGCGGCAATAGCCTCCGCGTCGGTGGCGCTTCCCGAATCCCCAACGGGACTGATACCGATACCGCTGCTGACTGGGTGCGCAATGACTTTGACCTTGCAGGGCTACCGGGCTTTCCCGGAACACCGGATCAAGGCGAGGCGTTGAACACGCCCGGAGCGGCTAATGCGGTGGTTGATGTGCCACCGCCACCGCCGGAACTGACGGCAATTTATACCATTCAGGGGGCTGGGCAACGGTCTGCCCTCGTTGGCCAGACTGTCACGACCTCGGGTATTGTCACGGCTGTCGACAGCAACGGCTTCTACCTCCAAGACGCCACCGGCGATGGCGATATTGCCACGTCTGACGCCATCTTTGTCTTCACGGGCAGCACCCCCACCGTGGCTGTGGGTAACGAAATCCGCCTGTCTGGGACCGTGTCGGAGTTTACTCCCGGTGGCCTTTCTAGCCGCAATCTTTCTACCACCCAGCTTGGCGGCAGCCTCAACATCACAGTTCTGAGCACCGGCAACACCCTGCCAGCAGCGGTCATTCTGGGCGAAGGCGGTCGTTTACTCCCCTCATCTAATATCGACGATGATGCCTTCGGCAGCTTTGACCCAATCACCGATGGCATCGACTTCTTCGAGTCGCTGGAGGGGATGCGGGTCACAGCTCAAAACCTACTGGTGGTCAATGGTACCAACGGCTTTGGCGAAATCTTTGGGGTAGTCGACAACGGTGCGGGGGCGACGGGTCTGAGCGATCGCGGCACCCTCAACATTAGCCCTGACGACTTTAACCCCGAGCGGGTGCAGGTGCAGTTCGACAGCGGTGTTTTCAACTTCGACTTCCCCGATGTCAACGTGGGCGATGGCATCGGCGCGGTTACCGGCGTGCTGGGCTACGACTTTGGGAATTTCCAGATTGTCGCTACCGAAGACTTCAGCGGCAGCATCCAACGGGGTGGTTTACAACCGGAGGTCAGCACACTCACCCGTGGCAATGACCAGTTGACGGTTGCCACCTACAACGTACTCAACCTCGACCCCAACGATAACGATGGCGATGCCGACATTGCCAATGGCCAGTTTGCAGCGATCGCCCGCCAAATCATCAATAACCTCAATTCCCCGGACATCATTGCCCTGCAGGAAGTTCAAGACAACAGTGGCAGCCTCAATGATGGGGTAACGGCGGCGAACCTGACTCTGCAGACTTTAGTGGATGCGATCGCGGCAGCGGGTGGCCCCACCTACGCCTTCATCGACAACCCGTTCATCACCAACAATGCTAGCGGTGGTCAGCCCGGGGCCAACATTCGTACTGCCTACCTCTACGACCCCAGCCGAGTGTCGTTTGTGGAAGACTCATTGACGACCATTGGTAGCCAACAACCTGGTGAAGCCTTTGCGGGCGCTCGTTTACCGCTAGTCGCTGACTTTGAGTTCAACGGCGAGACGGTGACTCTGGTCAACAATCACTTCTCCTCGAAGGGGGGCAGTGCGCCGATTCTAGGGACTGCTCAACCCTTTGAAAGCCGCCAAGAAGATTCCACAGTTAATGGCTCGTTGGACGATCGCCAGGCTCAGTCTCAGGCTGTGCAGGACTACGTCAATGGACGGCTGGGGAACGACCCCACTGCCAAGGTGATTGTGCTGGGCGACTTCAACGAGTTTGAGTTTGTCTCGCCGGTGCGTGACCTCGCAGCCAACACAGGCCTGACGAATTTGACTGAGCTGCTACCCGAGAATGAACGCTACACGTTTATCTTCCAGGGCAATTCCCAGTCGATTGACCATATTTTGGTCAGCGGCAGTTTGGCTAATCGTGCCGAGATCGATATCGTCAACGTGAATACCGAGTTTGCTGAGTCGCTCCAAGCCAGTGATCACGATCCGGTACTCGCTCGGTTCACCATTGCAGCCCCCAATGTGATCCGTGGTACCTCACAACGTGATGTACTCACGGGCAGCGATCGCAACGATATCTTCCTCGCCAGCGGCGGCCCTGACCGGATTACCACCGGCGGTGGCCGCGATCGCATTGTCTTCACCAACACTAGTCAAACTGGTGTCACCATTACTGACTTTGAGGTGGGGGTCGACAAGCTAGTCCTGACTGACCTGTTGGCGAGCGTTGGCTACACCGGCAATAATCCCCTGGCGGATGGCTTGATCAAAATCCGCAGCTTGGGTAACAGCGATCGCACCCAGCTTTCTCTGGAGTTGGATCGTATTGGCGGTGGGCGCACACAGTCCACAAACTTCCTCACTTTTGAAGGAGTGAGTGCGGCGGAACTGAGCAACTTGGATAACTTTTTCTTCTAGATGACCTAGGCTACAGCAAAAAGTCCCTGAGTTCTCAAGAGATTCTGGGACTTTTTTAATGCATTATTCGGCTGGTTGAAGCGGCGATCGCTGCCAGTCCTGCGAGGGAGCAGCGAAGCTCAACGTCAGGCTGGTTCAGCTTTAGGTGTAATCTAGGGTTTTACTTTTAGAGTTTTGAAGGGTTAAAATCTAAAAGTACATGGCCCAAGCGATCGCAGATATGAGCGCACAAGCCTCTCGAAATCATGAGGAAAAGCGATGGGCTCCAAGCACAACTTTATCTGTCCGAGCTGTGAGTACGAGTCCGGGTTGGTCTCGGGTCAACCAGACTCCGGCATGATGGTCGCAGTCGACACCATGGTTTGCCAAGACTGCCAGTCAGTCGTTGATGTTGTCGTCCAAATCTTCTTGGATGAATACGCAGCTGAAATTGACTTAAATTGTTGTCCTGATTGTCGAGGAACGCGAGTGTCGCCTTGGCCTAGTCAGCATCCTTGCCCTAAATGCCAAGAACCCATGGTGCAAGATAGTCTGTCGCCCGAAATGTTGTGGGATTGACGAGCCAAAGTAAGGGCTTGACCTTGCTGAATCACAGCCAAGCCCCCATAGGGCCAAAGCGCTAAAACACAGCGGGTGCTTGGATCGCTGGCTGAGTCACTGCACTCGATTTCGGAAATTGTTCAACAATTTTGCGAAATTCATCGCCCTCAATCAGTTCTTGATCGATCAAGCGATCGACGAGTCGATCCATCAGCTCGCGGTTCTCTAACACCAGTTGGCGCGCTTCGGCATGACAGGTTTGAATCAAAGCCCGAATCTTGCGGTCAATCTGTGCGGCAACACTTTCAGAATAGTCTGCTCGCCGCGACATCCAATCTCGACCGAGGAAGACTTCGCCTTGATCACTTTCGAGTGCCAAAGGACCCAGATCGGACATGCCGTAGCGGGTGATCATTTCCCGAGCCAGATTTGTAATCATCTCGATGTCAGAAGCGGCACCTTGCGTGACTTCCGCATCCCCAAAGACGACTTCTTCAGCAGCGCGCCCACCCAAGGCAACGACAATGCGATCGCGCAACCAAGCACGGCTATAGAGACCGCTATCGATCAATTCCTCGTTAGGAATCGGTTTGGCAAAGCCGCCAATCCCCCCTGATCGCGGAATAATTGTGACTTTGTCCAAGCGATCGGAATGCTTGAGCAAGGTCATCAGCAAAGCATGGCCGATTTCGTGATAGGCAATCAGCCGCTTTTTCTGACTGTCGAGCAGCGGCGAAAGCGTCATGCCAATCGTGACGCGATCGATCGCATCATCAATATCAGTTTCATCCACGGCAGTTTTATTGCGCCGGGCCGTCAGAATCGCTGCTTCGTTGAGCAGATTTGCCAACTCGGCCCCCGAAAAGCCTGGTGTTCGCCGCGCGATCGCTTCCAAGGAAACCTCTTCGGCCAGTTTTTTATTGCGAGCATGGACTTGCAAAATCCCGAGGCGACCGTTGTAGCTCGGGAGATCAACGGTGATTTGGCGATCGAAGCGGCCGGGACGGAGTAAGGCGGAATCGAGCACATCAGGACGGTTGGTCGCCGCAATAATGATGACGCCCGAGTTTTCCTCAAAGCCATCCATTTCAGTCAGCAATTGATTGAGGGTTTGTTCCCGCTCGTCATTGCCACCGCCAATGCCAGCCCCACGCTGCCGTCCAACTGCATCGATCTCATCGATGAAGACGATGCAAGGAGAGTTTTCCTTGGCTTTACGGAACAGATCGCGAACGCGGCTCGCGCCAACGCCGACAAACATCTCCACAAATTCGGAGCCGGACATACTGAAAAACGGCACGCCTGCTTCACCGGCGATCGCCTTAGCCAGCAGTGTTTTCCCCGTCCCCGGGGGGCCAACCAACAACACCCCGCGTGGAATGCGAGCCCCAACAGCGGTGAAGCGATCGGAACTACGCAGGAAAGAAACGACTTCCTGTAGCTCTTCCTTCGCTTCTTCAATGCCGGCCACGTCTTCAAACATCACGCCGGTTTTGGCTTCCATTTGAAAGCGGGCACGGGACTTACCAAAGTTCAAGGCTTGGTTGGCAGCTCCTGCCGATCGCCGCAGCAGAAAAACCAGGCCGACGATCAGGATCAAAATCAGCCCGAGGTTGACCAGCGTGCCTGCTAAGGCGCTGTTGTCCTGTGTCGGTGTGACCTCAAAGGGCACGTTGTAGCGGCGTGCCGTCTCGATTAACTCTGGATTTTGGTTAAATAGCGGGACTTCTGCACTGCGCCGCCCTTGCAGTTGCACCCGAGCAACGCGCTGCACGGGGTCGTAGTCAATACTTTGGACTTGGCCGTCCGCAATATCTTTGAGCAGGCCCGAGTAATCGAGGGAGACTGTCGTTGGCTCGCTGCGATTTTGGGCGAAGGCCGGTGGAATGTTGCCGCCACCCAAACTCAATCCGAGCAGCAGCACCCAGACAAAACGCCAAGAAGAACGGGTGCGGGACGGGGTGAGAGGCTTGGGCATAGTCGGCAGTACAAACCCCAAGGGCAAAAAAATAGCACCTCCAGTCTAGCGGCGCGCTCTGTTCCTGCGTTGAGCGGTGGCGATCGCCCTCAGCAAGCGCGGCGAACACCCTCAACCAGTTGACCTGCGCTGCCCAACGAATCTATGATCGTCTTTCTGTGAATCTTCCAATCATCCAGTAATCTGCCATGGCCGTCCCAAAGAAGAAAACTTCCAAGAGCAAACGCGACAAGCGCAAAGCCACTTGGAAGCGTAAGGCTGCTCTGCAGGCTCAACGGGCGCTGTCCTTGGGTAAATCCGTTCTGACCGGTCGGGCGAAAGGCTTCGTGTATCCGGCTCAAGACGAAGAAGAAACCGAAGAATAGGCTCTGCTGCTCAATTTAAGTCAGCACCTGGGTGACAGCGTGATCCGCACCGATCGCTGCCACCCAATTTTTGCTACCTGCTGTAGGTTGGCTGATCGGTTCAATGAAGAGTTGCGGATGTAATGCCTTCCAGAAGTACTGGACGAAATCCGCGATCGCCTCAGGCGACATTGCCTGACCCCTTTGACGCTGTAGTTCTTGCTCTGCTTGCAGCCGCCAGTCGTAGCTCCAGCGAAAGTCCTGTGGGCGCAAAATCAGCAGCTGATCGATAAACGCCCATAACGGCTCATAGTCCACTAAACGCCGATTGCAATCCGTCGCAAACCCTTGATCAGCTGTTGTCTCGATCGGCCAAGGCCAAGCGGAAGGGGGCCAATGGCGAACGCGCTGGCAGCCAACAAACCAGCCCTCAAAAATCACCAGATCGACTCGACCCATCGGCACTGGCGCGATGCGATCGCCTGCTCCGGCTTGCAGTGACTTATCAAATCGGGGCAAGAGCGTTGGCTGACCCGCTCGGAGGTCGGTCAGAGTCTGCTGCAACACTGGCAGATCGTGGGTACCAGGTGGCCCACGCCAAATCAGTCGTGGATCCTGTGTTTGCAACTGACAGCGATCGCGGAAGCTGAGGTAACCATCGTCGAGGGACAAGCTGCAGACACGATACCCCTGTTGCTGGAGGAGCAAGGCCAGCACCTGTCCCAAAGTGGTTTTGCCACAACCCTGCCCGCCCAAAATGCCCAGAATGAAAGGACTCGTCTGCTGTTGAATCTGCTGAGCCAGGTGTTGGGCCAGAGGCAACCACAGACGCCAGAGAGTCTTCCAGAACGGTGGTGCACCGGCTGGCAGGGCTGGAAAGCAGTTACAGAGCGGGAACCAAGCGGCCCGCAGCCACTCGGCCTGCACCAACCAATCCATGTCTGGGCGATCGCTGACCATGAGTGCTGTTGCCGCAAGCTGCCAGTGCTGAGCAACCACCTGCAGAGTGTCATCAGTCAGCATCTCTGCTTGATCTAAGGCTGCTGCTGCCTTGGCGGCGATCGCCGCGTCTTCAGGATCCCAGCTTGAGGGTTTCCAAGGCCAGGCCATAGAGAGCACCAAGCTTGAGATTTTGCAGCAAGAGGAACGGCAAACTGCGATCGGGTTTGCCGGCCCCAGGCCCGCGATAGTACAGCCAGCTGCAAGTTTCTACTGAGATCGTAATCACCGCCGCAAAGCTGGGATCCCACACCCCTGACTGGCCGGCCACGAGGGACAGGGTGTTGGTCAACCAAAACCCGAAGAGCAGGAAAATAATTTGCAGCGACAGGCGCCGCCAGGGCTGCTGGAACCATTGCAGGACCCTACCGCCGGCTTCACTCACCAGTTGGTTGAGGCGCGTATTCTGCATATCGGCGAGGACAGGGCAGAGAACGGGCAGCAACAGCGTTGAATACGCGATCGCCACTGCAGAGCATATTAGTCTTGCTGTGTAGAGGTGGGGAATGGTCCTTGGGAAGGGAATCCGGGGTGAGCAGTCGAAGAGTCCAATGGTTGAGCGGCGGCTTGCTACTGACAGCCCTTTTGGGTGGTTGTGGGCTGCTCAGCGGTTTTTGGGGTGTGGAAGCCCCCTTGGGAGAGGCGGTCCCACCGATAGCAACACCCCCCCTGCCGCCGGTTCCGCCGCGCTTCCAAGGCAATGTTTCGCCACGGGACAGTGCTGATCTGAGCGATCGCATGGCCGCCAATCCAGCTGCCTATCGGGCTCCCATCCGGGTGGCAAATCGCTCGAACCATCCGGTGCGAGTCGTTCTGCAACAGGCTGCGATCGCCAAGACGACCGATCCGGTGCACTGGGACTTTGCGCCCCAGGAAGTTGGTCCCCAAGGACTGGTGCTGTCCCTGCCCCAGGGGGAGCTGCGAGTCCAGCCCCAGGACGTTCTGGTGGCCTTTGCCCTCGATGGATCCCAGCTCTACTGGGGACCTTACCAAGTGGGCCGCGATCGCCAGCCGCGCTGGAATCCTGAGCGACAGGAGTGGCAGCTCTTGATTGAGAATCCTGTGCCAGACAGAGGTGAAGACCCCTCACCGGTAAAATAGGGCGTCAGTAATCGCAAGGACGATGAACAAGATGCCAGGGTCGTGGACAACGGGGCGCATGCTCTTGATCGGCGGTGCTCTGCTTTTCGCAACTCTCTGGCTGAGCGATCGCCTCTTGACGGTCGTCAGTGCGGGCGGCTCTTGGCTTGGCTTAGCGATCGCGGGGCTACTGCTGTTGCGCTGGTTACGGAGTCAACCACCAGCGATCGCAGCAACTACGACGAAGACACCGCTGCTGACCCGAGCGATCGTGGAATCGCGCCTAGAGGCCTTGAGCCAGCAAGTGACTGAGCTAACTGAAGAGTACGGGCAAGCTTGCACGGATCCGCTACCAAGCCTGCGATCGGGCTTGCAAACGCGAGACCTCAAGCTGGCCGTCGTTGGGGCACCAGGTGTCGGCAAAACCAGTTTGGTCAATGCCCTCGCCCGCGACTGGCAACCACGCTTCAGTCTCGAGCTGCAAGATACGTTCTGTCTGTTCCGCAACATTGCCACAGCCGCAGAGGCATTCACTCTGCCACCGGATCTGTTGTCTGCTGACCTGATCCTGTTTGTGATTCAGGGGGACCTCAGCGCCTCCGAGCTGCGCTGTTTGCAGAGCCTCTTACCCCAGTCCAATGTTCTGGTGATTTGCAACAGTACGGCGACCGCTGCAGAAGCCGAGCGAGAGCGAAGGGCTGTTGCAGCTCATCTAGCGGGCCTCGTCTCACCTGAAGCAATTGTGTCGGTGTCCGCGATCGCCAGCGATCGCACGGGCATTGCCTCCCTCCTGCAGCGGCTGGACCAGTGGCTGAGCAGTCGCAGCCTCGAACAGCATCTGTTGCAAGCCGTCGATCGCGCCATCAATCGCCAGCAGGCTTGGCTGACCGCTCAACTGTTTGAACAGCGCCGTCTACGGGCGATCGCCGCGATCGATCGAACCCAGTGGCTTGTGGCAGGAACAGTCTTCCTCAATCCAGTGCCCAGCCTGGATCTGATTGCTACCGTTGCCGCCAACGGTCAGATGCTGGTCGAAATTGGCGGGGTTTTTCAGCAGCGCTTCAGCGTTGAACAGGCAAAAGCGATCGCCCTCAGTTTGGGTGACCTGTTGATCAAGCTGGGCTTGGTGGAATGGTCAACGCAAACGCTGGCCGGGCTGCTCAAGAGCAGTGGCTTGGCCTACGTGGCAGGTGGTGCAGTACAAGCTATCAGCGCCGCCTACCTCACGCGGGTGGTTGGCATTACCTTGATCGAGTTCCATCGCCGTCACCCGCATCTCAGCTTAGAAACGCCAGAAGCACGGCTAGAACTGAGTCGTCTGTTGCCCGAGGTGCTCAGCCAAGAACAGCGCAGTGCGGTCTTGACGGGTTTCTATCGTCAGGCCAAGCAGTGGCTAAGTCAGCAGCCGGCCTTGCCGGCCAGTGCCTCCTGAGGCACTTGGTTGAGTAGCGCCAGCAGGGGGCCAGCTTGTTCTTGTCCACTGACGGCTAGGTCACTGTGGCAGAGAATGATGCGATCGCCCGCCCGAGCCAAGAGGTCTGCGAGGCAGCGCAGCAAGCGAGTTTGGGCTGCCTCAACGGGATCGAAGGGGTGCGGTGGGTGCCGTAAAAAGGCGGCGTAGCCGTAGTAGGCAGGCTGGTCGCGTTCCCAGAGGGGCGAGCCAATGTCCAGCCAAAACTGCCAGCGATGCTGGGCCTGAAGCATTCGGTATTGATAGAGCGTCGCGAGGGTGACGGCAGCGATCGGCGGCTGCCACTGGCTTTCTGGGAAGGGATCGGCGGCAAAGGTGCCATCCATAACCAAGCTGTAAAATCGGCCCGCGATCGCGGCTTCTGGTGCCGTTCCAAGGACGGCCTGTAACTGCCAATGGTGATCGGCCACTTCGAGCAGACGCCGTAGATGGGCAGTGTCTGCCAAACTGAGGCGATCGCGCGGCAAGAATTGCTGGGCAGCAGCTTCTAGCTGACCTAGGGCAGAGGGCTCCGTCTGCGCTTGGTGAAGCCAGTCCAGGATCGACTCATAGGCCCGAATCGCTTCGTCACCAAAACGATCCCAGCGCGGTGCCGCTGTCACTGCCAGTAGTTGGGGCTGCTCCCGTTGCGGCAGATAGAGGACATCCGCCATTAAGCCTGCTCGCACCGCATCGATCGCGCCATCGCTTAAGGTGGTCAGCATTTCTGCTACAGCCTCGCGCCGTAGGTGAAGCCCTAAACCTGGTTGGAGAAAGGCCAGGAGCGTGAGCAGCGATCGCACCAAGGCCGAACTGGGTAGGCGGCGCTGCTCTGCGAGGGGACGGACGGCAATCCCTCGCTTCTCTAGAATTTGGATCAAGGTGTAGCGAGCGATCGCATCAATACCGGGACCCACGATCGCAATCTCTTGGGGTTGAATCACACCGTTCTCAACGGCTTGAGCGATCGTTTCGGCCACCTGCCGCAGCAGTTGTCCCCGCGACACCGTTTGCAGACTAGAGAAAGGGCTCTCAAACCACACTGGAGCAGTATCCAACCCATCAGCGGTTTCTAAGCTGGCTTGGAGGGCAGGTTGCCAGCAACTCAGACCAACGGATCCCGATCGCTGCGCCGGCGACTCCCCGCCAATTGCGCTCGCCCATGCTTGCCAAGCTTCAGGATCGGCCCCTTGACCTTCGCGGCAGCGGCCGAGGGGGTTGAAGGTACAGCCCCAGGGCCAGCCAGCGGCCTGAAATCGCTGGAAAACCGGTAGCAGTAACGCTGGATATTCATCGACATCATCACCGTAGCAGCCGCTAAAGCGCTGACTGAGGCGATCGCGATAAGTTGCCAGCGGCCAGAGATCTTGGCTGTAGAGCAGCGCCGCTAGACCATAGCTCAGCAGCCCCTGCGCCAAACACCAATCGACCCAAGTCTGGAGGGCAGGTACGATCGCCGGTGGAAGAGAGGCAGGCAGAACGGCTTGCAGGCGCTGGGGAATCTCGGGAATTGCAACGCCCGCCAACCCGGCCAGTAGCAACAAGTCCAAGCAGCGCCGTACCGAAGCGGCCGCTACAGTACCGGGCCAGAGCAGACTTTCGTCGTTTAACCAGCCTTGCCAAACTTGACTGGCCAGAACCTGCTCGCTTTCCGAGGGTAGGAAGACAACTTGGTTTGGGGCTTGCGACAATCGCAACCAAGGCCAGAACAGCTCTACTTCCTGCTGAATGAAGCCAAGGGGCGTCGCAGTTTGATAGGTGGCAGTAAGGCCAACGGTAGCGCGAAGTCGCGTTTCGAGTTGTAGGCGGCGATCGCCCGTGGCAGCAAAAATTAGCAGCGGCAGGCTGCTCGGGGATTGCGATCGCCCTACCGCTTGCACCCACTCTGGTAATTGCTCGGTCCGTCCTTGCCGACTTGGGCAGTCGAACCACATGGCCGTTGACATTGCAGCAATCTCAGAGCACTACAATCATGGGACAGTCACTGCTGGCATCGCCGCGATTTCCTCTGATTTACTATGGCGTTCTTTGCAGGGATTTCCGATTGGGTTGCTCAACGCCTTCAGCGGAATTCTGAAACTGCGCGGCTCGACCTAGAGCGAGCCTACGAGGCTGCTCTCTACATCACCGCCCTTGAAACTGAATACGCCAGCGGGCGATCGCTGCGGCGCTTGCCCTCCCAGCTCAGTGCCCGTCAGCAGACGAGTCTCCAAGCGGAATTGCGACAAACACTCCGCAGCCTGCGGCACTACCGACAGCGCTACAGACGCCATCAGCCCGTCCAGCTCCAAGCGGGGCTAGCCTTGGGCCGACCCGGGATGGGGATGCCGACCATCGCCCATGAGAAGCTACAACTCATTGAGCAAGTCTTAGCCCGCTACGGACAGCCCACTGTTCACTCCTCCAATCCTGATGATTCGCAACTGATGACCTCGAAAAACAACTCGAAGCCAGTTCCCGATCCCGAAAGTGATGATGAGTATCTGATCAGTCAGACAAGCTTTTTACCGCGATCGATTTTTGGCGCGTTTGCTGACTTACGCCAGCAGCTAGATCCCAAGGCCGAAGACCAGATTGTTCAGAATTTTCGATCGCGCAAGGGCAAAACCCTAATCGCTTTACGGTTTGTCCTGCTGTTGGTCTTGGTACCCCTGCTAACACAGCAAATCAGCAAGTCATTCATCGTTGGCCCCATCGTCGATCGCCTGCGCAGCCAAGACCCAGAGGCAATTTTCCTCAACTTCCAAATGGAAGAAGAAGCTTTCGTCAAGCTGAATCAATACCAGCAGCTACTCCGCTTTCAGCACTACCTCAAAGAAGCCCCACCCCTGACAGAGGCTGAAATTGATGAGCGGGTGCGGGAGAAGGCCGAAGAAATCGCTGTTGAATATCGCCAAGAAAGTTCTAATGCAATCAAGAACATTTTTGCGGACCTCATTTCTGCAGCAGCCTTTGCTATCTTGCTGATTTCCTCACAGGAAGAAATTCAGCTGCTCAAATCCTTTATTGATGAGGTTGTCTACGGCATTAGCGATAGTGCCAAGGCCTTTATCATTATTTTGTTCACTGATATTTTTGTTGGCTTTCACTCACCCCACGGCTGGGAGGTGATCCTAGAGTCAATTTCTCGACACTTTGGAATTCCGGAGAATCGCTCTTTTATCTTCCTGTTCATTGCGACTTTTCCCGTCATCCTTGACACGATCTTCAAGTATTGGATCTTCCGCTATCTCAACCGGATTTCACCCTCGGCTGTGGCGACTTATCGCAACATGAACGAGTAGACGATCGCCATGCTATCTGTCGTCACAGGCCCCAGCCGTTCTGGTAAAAGCGAGTGGGCTGAGCAGCTGGCGTTGCAGTCACAGCTCGCGGTGACCTACATTGCAACAGCGCAAATGAATCTGGAGGATCCCGAGTGGTGCGATCGCATTGCCCTCCATCAACAGCGCCGCCCCGCTGACTGGCAGACCTTAAATATTCAGGCTGAGCTGGCAACAATCCTGACACAAGCCAGCGATCGTGATTGTCTTTTAGTCGATTCTTTGGGGACTTGGGTTGCTGCTTTTTTAGAAGATTCAGAGGCTGATTGGAGCCAACGCAGCGAGACTTTATTACAGTCGCTTCAAAATTGTTTAGCAACTGTCATCATTGTTGCGGAAGAAACAGGCTGGGGCGTTGTACCAGCCTATCCGCTAGGGCGACAGTTTCGCGATCGCCTCGGATCCTTAACCCGTGCAATTTCTGGGCAAGCCGATCAAGTTTTTCTCGCGGTGGCAGGCTATGCCCTAGACCTCAAGTTGCTAGGTGTCATGATTCCGAGCACAAGGCTATAGAAATCCTCAAGATTGAAAGCCCATGTTGCCGGACTAGGATGAAGGCGAGAGAACTCAACGATTCAAGTCCATTCAGCAAGGGCATTGCTATGGCTTCCCTGCAACAATTGCAGCAATATCTTGCCTTATGGTTTCAAGTTGGACAGAGCGTCATTGCAACTGCAAGTGGCCAGACCTACTGCCCGCAACCAGTGCTATCACAGGGTCAATACTCAACTGAGTTCCGAGACTGTTGGCAGCAGCTTGAGCATCTGGGCCTAGAAAATTGTTACCTCGAGGGCACCGTTCTCAGTCTGCAGGAGCTGCTGAGTCCTGCGTGGGAGATCACAGGCTGTGCCCGCTGCTTAATGCCGATCGCTCTCCCAATCGGCAAAGTGCAGAGTCTGTCCTGTCCCTGTAGTGACTCGTTGGCCTGGCCCAATTTTGAGCTGCCAATGCCCCACGTCCCAGAAGGTGCTAACGCTTCCTTGCAGCGGATTTGCGATCGGATTACGGCGGGCGATCGCCGCCGCGACTTGGCTCAGTGGAATTGAATCCTCAGTCATTCCCCGTCATCCGGACTGCCAGTCCCGCAGAGGCGTCCACACTGATCAACAATGAGGGGAAAAGCGTTCGCATTCTAAAACTGATTCCAACGATGGCGACTTATCACTACATTTTGGCTAGCGAAAAATTTTTGCTCGAAGAGGAGCCGCTCGAAGAGGTGTTGCAGGAGCGCCAGCGCCACTATGCAGAGCGCAATCAAACCATTGATTTTTGGCTAGTGCGGCAGCCTGCTTTCCTTGAAGCGCCTGAGTTAGCGAGCGTGAAAGCACAATGTCCACAACCTGCTGCTGCGATCGTTTCGACCAATCCGCAGTTCATTACTTGGCTGAAGCTGCGCTTGGAGTTTGTCTTGACGGGAAGTTTTGAGGCTCCGACTGCTGCGATCGCCGATCCTTTAGCTTCATTGGTGGCTGCCTAGTTGCGATCGCCCGTTCCGCGCCACTCTTGACTGTAGATCAGCAGGGTGGCGCGACTAGTGGCTGAGCTATGGGTGGGAAGCAATCGCTCATCTGGACAGCATAGGCTGCCGTTGCTTTTTCGCCTTACCTGCTCAGACCCAAGCGGGTGAGGAATACACGATTCTTGCAAGCCTTGGGATCTCGTCGGCTATCATTCTCAATATGACGAGCTAGTTGACTCGCAATGACCTACACAGCGGCCTCCCTCAAAGCGGAATTGAACGAGCGAGGCTGGCGATTGACGCCTCAGCGCGAAGAAATTCTGCGAGTCTTTCAAAATCTCCCAGCAGGTGAACACCTCAGTGCTGAGGACCTTTACAATCATTTGCTGAGTCGCAATTCACCCATCAGCCTCTCGACTATCTATCGCACCCTGAAGCTAATGGCTCGCATGGGTCTCCTGCGAGAGCTAGATCTGGCCGAAGATCACAAGCACTACGAGCTCAATCAACCCCTGAAGCATCACCATCACTTGATCTGCGTCAGTTGCAGCAAGACGATTGAGTTCAAGAGCGATTCCGTGCTCAAAATTGGCGCCAAGACTTCCGAGAAGGAGGGCTACCACCTCTTGGATTGTCAGCTCACCATTCATGGCGTCTGCCCAACCTGTCAGCGATCGCTGGTTTAGGTGCAGCTAGCGTAGCGTCCGCAGAAGCAACGACCAATGACAATGGTGTTAGGAAACGGCACTTGCGGACAGCACTGCAGCTGGCAAGAGGTCTTGATAGAGCTGTTCGAGGCGATCGAGGTTGCCCTCAAGGGTGTAGCGATCGAGCACCCGCTGGCGCGCCTTACAACCCAAAATGGCGCTGAGTTCCGGTTGGTCGCGCAGAACAGGCAACAGTGTCTGGAGCTGAGCGGAGGTCCGCTGCGGATTGAGCACAATGCCGGCGCCGCCTTCCAACACTTCCCCATCGGCACCCGCATCGGTGGCTAGGCAAGCCACACCGCAGGCCATCGCCTCTAACAAGGAGAGCGATAGTCCTTCCACAAAAGAGGGCAGGATGAAGGCATCCGCGGCACGCAGCATTTGGATACGGCGTTGCTCATCGGCCTCAAATCCCCACCACTGCACCCCTTGCTCAGGGCCATAACTGACTTCTAGCAGCGATCGCAGCGTACCGTCCCCAACAATCAACAAGCGGCTTTCCGGCCCCAAATTTGCCAGCTTCCAGCCCCGGAGTAGGGCTTCCACATTTTTCTCAGCCGCAATTCGCCCCATGTAGACAAACAGGCGATCGACCCCGAGTTGTTGCTTGAAGTCCGAGGGCCCAGGGCTATAGCGATCGATATCGACCCCGTTCGGAATCACGGCAATGCGATCGCTCGGAACCCCCAGCCGAATCAATAAATCTCGCTGGATTTGGGAGAAAACGACCGTGCGATCGTAGCGGGCGAGACAGGGTGCGTAGAGCTGATAAGTCAGGTGCTGCGTGCCCGAAGAAATATTGCGGAGCTTATGGTCAAAAGCGGGATGGAAGGTCGCTACCAACGGTAGCCCCAGTTCTTCACAGATCTCTGGCAGCAGAAAATCCAGCGGCGAGAGCGTCAGTGAAGCGTGGACGAGATCAGGGCGAATTTCTTCCAGCGAAGACTTAAGAACTTTGCTGGAACGAAAGGACGGGATTGTATAAATCTGAGATTTGTAGAGGCAGGGCAGCGAGACTTCTATGCCCTCACTTCCCTCATCACTGGCTTCAGCTTCACTTTGGGCAAAGTGGAAAAAGCTGACATCGTGGCCGCGATCGCGCAGCGCGTTGGTAATTTCTCGACTGTAGGTGACGTTGCCGCAGAAAGGAGACTTCTTACCCAGCCAAGCAATCCGCATATCATCGCCGTACCAATCTTAATGGGCAGGATAGCACTGAGTCTTATCCGGTGCGGTTATGACTGAGCCAGCTCCCTAACAGGACGATTGCTGATAATCCCAAAAGGGTGGCCGTCAGCCCCAGCCAGCTCTCAGCCAGACCTGCCACGGCGAGCGGCAAGCTGAGGGCGATATTGATCGCATTGTTTTGCAGCCCGAAAACCTTACCCCGCATGTCCGTGGGCGTTTTTTCCTGAATGACGGTTTGCATGGGAATGCCCAGCGCCGCTGCAAAAATTCCGAGAGTCGTAATACAAACCACACTGCCGGCCATGCTCGGTTCGAGACAGGCCAAAATCGCCAGCATGATTGCCATGCCAACCGAGCCGGTGAGGGCAAGACGCTGACGTGAAAAGCGTTGCCCAAACTGACCGACGAGTAGGGCTCCAATACCCATCCCTAAACCAGCGACGGAGAGCAAGATCCCAAACTGATCAGCCCCTAGGTTGGGAATCAGTTCTGCCAGCCGTACCGCTAGGACTGCGAGCGCAGCAAAGACCGAGAACAGGATCACGAGCTGCACCATTGCTGCCCGCACCAAGGGCTGTTGCTGAAGGTAGTTCAGGCCATCCAATACATCCGCCCAGAGATGGCGATCGCTCATGTGACTGCGATCGCGGGGACGCAGCCGCAGGCGGATGAACACCAGCCCCGATAGCACGTAGAACATGCCCACTAGGATTTCTTTACCTTCCCCCATACCGACCTGCTCCAGCAGGGTATCGGCCAAACTCAGGAGCGGCTCACCAACAGCAAAGCCAACGATCGTGGCACCCATCGTGGTAGTGGTGTAGATCGAATTAGCAGCCAGCAAGTGCGATCGCCGCACAATCAGCGGAATGACAACCTGCTCTGCCGGTGAGAAGAATTGATTGAGAGTGGAGACGAGAAACGTGATCGCTAGCAAGATTTGAAAGCCGACCGGCTGCCCAAACAGCCACGTTTGACCCTCGGTCAGATACAGCAACAGGGGAATGGCCAGCACCATGATTCCCCGGATGACATTGCTCCAAATCAAGACCTGTTTGAGGGGACCGCGATCGACCCACACCCCGGCTAAGGAACCGAAGAGAACAGCAGGGATGGTGTAGGCAATCATGATGGCTGAAACCCAACCGCTGATCGGCTGCCCCTCGACTTGAAAACGGCTGCTGATCAGCGCAATCATCAAGACGAGGTAGATCTTGTCAGCCATCTGCGAAAAAATTTCGGCTAGCCACAACGCCAAAAAGTTGGGGTTGCGGAGCACGGGCCAAAATCCAGTGCGACCAGCGGGCGACGGCTGAGCCTTCATCTCTTCATCAGTAACATCAGGAGGAGGCGTCTGCTCACTAGGATCTTCAGGCGTCGGTGGCTGTTCTAGAACCGGCTCAGACAGAGGCAACATGGGATCCTGTCAGCAACGTCTCCAGTAACAGCGCTGATTGTAAGGGCCGTTCCAGATGATACTCGGCAGAGTGGCGGAGTGCTCGCTCCAACATTTGCCAGGCCTCGCGGGGCAGGCTTGCCAGCGGCAGTACCGTTTGGCTGGTGGGAATCTGTTGCAAGGCAGCCAACTCCGTGGCGGTCAACAACAATTCTCGCTGATTGGGGCGACGCTGATACGCAGCAGTATCGGCCAACACACCGCCCAAACTGGGGCTATAGCGCACTCGCCAACGAGATTGTTCCAGTCGCGGTTGCACAGCCTGTTGAGTCAGGCAGCAATAGTGGGTTTGCGGAGCCCAGCCCGCCCAGGCCAACAGCTGCCAGGTGCTTTGGAGGAGGTAGGGTAAAACTTCAAGCCCTGACTGGGTTTCAATCCGAGCGAGATCGCGGCAGAGCAGGGCGAAGAGTTCGGGTTGGGGATGGCGCTCAAGGGCCTGAGCGAGTACCAGTTCGGTGAGATATTGCGCCGCTGCCAGGCGGGCCAAGTCACCACTGAGGGCCGTATGGCTGGTCAAGGTTTCAACTTGCTGGAGACGATCGAGACTTTTGCCGCAGGCAATCAAACAGTCGCCAACCACAAAGAGAGCGGTGCGGCCTCCCAATTTTGATCGCGGTTTGCGGGCCCCCGTCGCGACGACTCGCAGGAGTCCTTGATCCGGCGAGAGCAGGGTTAACAGGCGATCGGCCTCCCCAAGGGGCGTGGCCTTGAGCACGATCGCAGTGGTGGTGTAAGTGCGACTCACGCCGGTGCCGGAGTAGAAGCGGCCAGACGTTGTTGCAGGATCATGGGACCGTAGGAAGTTCCCAAGCGGATAGCTCCCGCTTCAACCAGCGCTGCCGCTTGATCCCAGGTGCGAATGCCGCCCGCCGCATGAATGCCAACACGGTTACGGGTCAGTTGCCGCAGTTGTTGTACCAAGGCCGGTGTCGCGCCGCCAAACCAGCCTGTACTGGTCTGTAGCATCGTTACCCCCGCATCCAGACAGAGGTCGGTCAATTGCTCTAGTTCACTGGGATTCAGCCGGGTTGCTTCCAGAATTGCTTTGATGGGAACGCCCGTGGCCTCCACAATTTCTGCTAGCTCTTGGTGAACGAGATCAGCGCGATCGCTGCGCAGCCAGCCCAGATTGACGACAACATTCAGCTCTTGGGCCCCGTTTTCGACCGCTTCTTGAGCGGCGTAGACCTTGCTGGCAGCGGTACTCGCGCCATTGGGAAAATCGATGACCGTGCAGAGTCGAGGCGATCGCCCATTCAGCCATTCCCGCGCTTGACGCACCACCCAAGGAAAGAGGCAGACCGCTGCGAAGTGATAGCGATCGGCTTCTTGGCAGAGCTGATCAATCTGCTCTAGCGTGGCGGCAGGATCGAGCAGCGAGTGCTCAATGTAGGGGGCGAGGTCAAAATCCGACGACAACTCAGCCATAGACAGACGTTCCTTAGAATCAGGCGCGATCGCTGACAAAGCGACGGATAGCTTCTTCCCGAATTGCCAATAAATTGGCAGCAAGATTCTGGTCCAGTTGAGTCTCAATTAGCTGGATCGGCATGGGCAGCTTGGGTGAGAGTGTGACGTCATAGGTCAGCTGGGTGCGATCTGCGTCTACGGATTGAAACCGCCAGCTACCGTCAAACTGTTCAAAATCCCCCTCGATCATCTGAAATGCCAAGCACTCGTAGGGCGACTCTTGCATGGCTAAAACAACCCGCGCACAGAAGCGAAAACGCAGAAAACATTGGCTGCCAACCTGCTCCAGCCGAATCGAACCATCACTCGTCGGCAATCGCTGACTGATCGAGAGGTTGGGAATGAACTCTGCCAGACGGTTGTAGTCCGTCAACAACGCCCAGAGATCAGCGATCGCAACAGGGACTTCAATTTGGACTTGAATCCGCCGCTGGCGAGGGCCAAGGGAGTGGGCGTCGATCTGCACATCTTGCTGCGGAGAACGGTGCAGGGCGGGAAAACTCAGCGACAGAGGACTCACGTCGTCGTCTCTTGAACGGAATCGCTCTTCCAGCCTAGCGGAGGTCGCGGGTCTCTGCGAGGAGCAGAGCATTGAAGCCCTCCGAGAACTGCTGTAGGCTGCAGGCTATCTTGGCATCCCCTGGTTTGCAATGGCGTCGTCTGTAGCTGCAGCCTCTCTGCCCCCCACCGCTTCAATTGGTACGGTCAAAGGCCCTGGTGAGCAGGCGAATCAATACGTCTTCATCACGGCGGAAAATCACCACGTGCGGGTGGGAGAGTTCGTCTACTACCAACTCCGTAGCCCCCTGGATGACTCGCTACAAGCCATCCTCGGCAAAATCAGCGGCCTGCGGTTGATTGAGCACCTGCCCGATCGCATTTTTGCGGATGTGGAAACCAGTCCAGAAGCGATCGCCGCCTTGATTGGCTTTACCTACGACCACCCCGAACTCTACGAAGTCACGGTTGAGGTAATTGGCTACTTTCAACCTGGACTCGGCTTTATCAACCCGCGACGAGCCCCGGATCCAGGCGCACGAGTCTACCTCGCCGAAGATCAGCGTCTGCAACAAGTTCTGAATCGCCGCCGTAGCGATGATGTCGGTGCTGCCCATGTGGGATCGCTCTTGCTGCGCGATCGCGATGCCGTGCCGATCATCCTCGATGTTAAAGAGCTGGTCAGTACCCACATGGCAATCTTGGCAGGCACCGGCTCCGGTAAGTCCTACACGGCAGGTGTTCTCATTGAAGAGCTGTTGCGACCACAGAATCGGGCAGCTGTCCTGATCTTTGATCCCCATGGCGAATACGGCACCTTGGATGGGCTACGCGGCAATCCCATCTTTGAAGCTGACGGCTACCGTCCGACGATCAAAGTGCTGACACCCGCAGAGATTCGCATTCGCATCTCCTCGCTGAATTTCTACGATCTGCTGACGCTGCTACCCCAGACTACAGAACGTCAACAAGCGGTGCTGGAAAAAGCAGTCAACAGCCTTCGCAAGCATAAAACCCTGCGCGATCGCTGGGATTTTGGCCACCTGATTGAAGCCGTCAAAGAGGCTGACACCACCGAGGACGACGAGGGCAATGAAGTCATGGGCCCTTCAGCTCAGTCTTTGAGTTGGCGCTTAGAGCGGCTGCAGTCCTCGCCCTACTTCCACAGCTGGGAACATCTGATTCCCCGCGATCTATTTGAACCGGGGCAAGCCACGATCCTGCAGATGAATGAGATCCCGCAGGAACAACAGCAGGTGATCTGCACGGTGATTCTGAACCAGAGCTATACCGCTCGCATCAATACGGTGCGGGGTGGCGCGACCGAAGGGGCAGAAGACCATTTGCCCTATCCAATCTTTGCCCTAGTCGAAGAAGCCCACCGCTTTGCCCCTGCCCATGAGCCCTCGCGCTGTAAGCAAATTCTGCGGACGGTGCTTAGCGAAGGCCGGAAGTTTGGCTTTGGCATGGGGCTGATTACCCAGCGGCCTGGCAAAATCGATTCCGACATTCTTTCGCAGTGCATGAGCCAGTTCCTGATGCGGATTGTCAACCCCGTCGATCAGGAGAGCCTCAAGCATGGCGTCGAAGCCGCAGGGCGCGATCTCTTACAGGAACTGCCCTCGCTCAGTCGCGGTCAGGTAATCATCTCGGGTGCCTGCGTCAACACACCGGTTCTCTGCCAAGTGCGCACTCGCTACACCCAGCATGGTGGCGAAACGATGAATGCGCCCGAGGAATGGCAAAAGCATTTCCAAGGGACTCAGGCCAAAGATCGCGAGATTGCGATCGCCCCAATCGCAAACCGACCGGTTGCTGTCCGGCGGCGTAATGTCACGATCGAATAGATTCGGTTATCTCGACTGCAGCGCGATCGCCCACAAGGTGAAGGAGTTTCCTATAATGAGGGGACACAAGGGGCTGTAATGGTTTCGACGTGTTGGTGAATCCTTCACCGTGATTCAGGCCGAGAGGGAGTCCACTCTCGTAAATCCAGGCTCAACCAAAAGTAACTGCGAACAACATCGTTCCTTTCGCTCGTAAGGCTGCTCCTGTAGCTGCTTAAACGCCACAAACTTTCTGGCTCGAGCGTCTAGTCGTAGACTCCGTTAATACGCCTAGACTTAAACCCCCAACGGATGCTCGAGTGGCGGCCTCAGGTCCGTCCTCTCGCTAAGCAAAAACCTGAGCATCCCGCCAACGGGGATAATCGTTGGCTCCCGCACAGTGGGTCAACCGTGCTAAGCCTGTGAACGAGCGGAAAGTTACTAGTCAATGCGGACAGCGGTTCGATTCCGCTCAGCTCCATTTTTATTTGTTAGACGCCTTGTTGCGATTGCAGCAAGCTTTTCGTTTTTTCTGCGCAGCAGGATGATGACGATTCAGCAGTGGCTAGCGCTGGGATTGGCCATGCTCTTCCTAGCTGCACTACCTAGCTTGAGTGTGCTCACAGTTGTCACTCGCTCTGCCAGCTTAGGACTATGGCATGGTGCACTCACGACCGTCGGGATTGTACTGGGCGACTGTCTGTGGATTCTGCTGGCCTTGGTTGGTCTAGAGCAAGTTGCCCAGCTTGAAGGATGGCTGCCACTCATTCGTGCGCTGAGCGCTAGCTATCTGATTGTTTTGGGTTGGCAATTATGGCGATCGCGCGATCGCAAATCATCCCAATTATCCTTACGGGAGACATCCCAGCCCGCAAGTTTCTTGGCAGGACTTTTGTTAACCCTAGCGGATCAAAAAGCACTGCTGTTTTATCTCGGTTTTTTCCCTACATTTTTAAATCTTGAACGCATTGCTGCATCAGAGGTTGCTGGGATCATGGTGATTGCAATCGGGACGATTGGGGGCGTCAAGCTGGCCTATGCTTGGCTAGCAGTGCAGGGGCAACAGCGCTTAATCGGTCGAAGTCAGCCCTGGTTACAAGCGATCGGGGCTGGTTTGTTGATCAGTATGGGCCTGCTACTTTGGCTACAGTTGATTACGGGACGATAACATCTCGTTTACTTGTGGCCTCCTCCCTGCTGACTCAGCTCCAGAATAGAAATCTTGTTGGAGCTAAAACAGGGCATGATCAGTCCGTCCTATTGTCAGCAAATGGCTGCTTACAACCAGCACCTGAATCAACAGATCATCGCCGTCTGCCACACACTCTCCCAAGTAGAACTGGATCGCGATCGCGGGGCTTTTTTTGGATCGATTCAAGCCACTCTAAATCACCTATATTTCGGCGATCGCATCTGGCTGGGCCGCTTTCAGCGACAGCCCTATCACGCCCCCAACCTGGGTCACGAGCTATTTACCCAATTCGCCGAGTACTGTCAGGCTCGTCAAGACTGCGATGATCAAATTCTGAGTTGGGCCCATGACCTTACGGATGATTGGCTCAGTCAAGATTTGGAGTACCACAGCCCGCTTTACCAGCAGACCATCATTCGTCCCCAGTGGTTTTTAGTAACCCACCTGTTTAACCACCAAACCCATCACCGCGGACAAATCACTACTTTGCTGAGTCAACTGGGGCTCGATGTAGGCGTCACCGATCTGCCCTGGGTCGTATCACCCTTGCGATGAGCTGCTGGGACGAAACGCGATCGCTTGACTCAAACCAAACTCACAAATCGACAGAGGCCTGATAGCGATCGCAGGCTACCAAACGATCACCGACATAGATTTCAATGAGTTCACACCCGAAGCTGGCACAAAGCTGCTGACGACGTTGCCAAAAGCAATGAGCCAGATGAAAATCTAGGGCCATGACCGACAGTGTCTCGCCCAGAAGCTCGATTTCAGCGGTCTGCACAGCGCGTAGGAACAGATCGGATGGCATCATCGTTCGATCGTCTGATTTCGCTTAGATCTACGAGACTGCTCTCGCAACTTCAGCATTCTTAAGCAGATCTTCATGATTGAAGTGCAAACCAGCTGCGCGATCGCGACAAAGCCACAAAAAAAGTGGACGCTTCCTCGAAGCATCCACTCACAACGCTCAGACTAGAGCGCGATCTTTACCAGGCTGAACTAGTAGGTTTCAACATGCCAACGACCCGCTTTCTTGAGGGTGCGTTGGTAGTCAGACCAAACCACATCTTCCTTGGCAGCTGCGACGGTCATGGCTTGATCGATCCCATCTTCCATGCCACGCAAACCACAGATATAGACGTGGGTTTTTTCGTCCTTGAGTAGGTTCCAGATCTCGTCAGCATGTTCAGCGACGCGGTCTTGGATGTACATCCGGCCGCCCGCTTCATTTTTCTGCTCGCGGCTGATCGCGTAGGTCAGGCGGAAGTTATCTGGATACTGAGCCTGCAGCGCTTCCAGCTCCTCTTTGTAGAGGATGTTGGCGGTCGTCGGAATCCCGAAGATCAACCAAGCCTTGCCGTTGAATTGATACTCGCTGTTGATGGCTCGCTCGTTGTCTTTAAACATCCGCCATAGGTAGGCTCGGAACGGAGCAATCCCGGTGCCAGTACCCATCATGATCACGTTGGCGTCTGTGTCCGCCGGTAGGAGCATTTCTTTGCCCACAGGACCGGTGATCTTGACGTCATCGCCTGGCTTCAGACCACAGAGGAAAGTCGAGCAGACGCCATTAATCGTTTCGCCGGCTTCGTTCTGGTACTGCAGCTGGCGCACGCACAGCGAGACGGTTTTGTCATCCACGTGGTCGCCGTGGCGAGTGGATGCGATCGAGTAAAGACGGAGCTTGTGCGGCTTGCCTTTGTCATCGGTGCCATCCGGGATAATCCCGATACTTTGACCTTCGATGTAGCGCAGATCGCCTTCCGAAATATCGAAGGTGAGGTGCTGCACAACACCAATCCCGCCTTCTTGAACCAAGGGCTCGTTCGAGAGCACCTTGCCTACGAAAGGCTTGTTAGGCCGGTAGATATTGACAGGCACGTCTTCGGCTGAATGTTTTTTGGCAGCCGGAGCGGGGGTTGGTGCTGCAGCAGGTTCTTCAGCTGCTGCCTGTAGAGGAGCCGCACCATTATTCGCGGCTGCTTCCTCCGCAGGCCGGATGCTAACGATTTTGCCGCCAAGGCGCAAAATCCGTTGCATTTCTTGATTCATCCGGCTGTAAGGCACCTTGAAGAAGGTGCTGCCACTACGGCGGATTGAGCTGTCGGACGGTTCGCCCTCGGCTTGGCGCAGACCGATCACTTCATAGATAAAGAGCCGGTTGCCATAGGTGGTGGTAGCTGCTCCGCCAGCCACACTCGCATTCAACATTCAACTTCTCCGAACCTGTTCTTCAGAAGAGCTCCTGCAACCGGGGCGCACCCCGTCAGTGACCCAGCGTGAATCACAATGCGAAAAAGGCACAGCGTAGGCTGAAGTCACTGTTCTCAGTGTAAGGGTGCAGGCTGCATAAGCTTACCCTGAGCCGCGATCGCCGGTTGTAGCGATTTCAGCGTTTCTTGTTGACTCCTCAGCCTGTCTGGTAAGATTCCGCATAAACGGATACAGTCCGCTTCGACTCGCCGGTATCGATCTCAACCGATAGTGACTACTGACTTGGGGGGTCAATGTCGGTCCGCCGTAGCGATGCTGTCTTAGAACAGCAAGCGGGCGTCCAGACGTGGCCTTGTGCCGGATGCTGACCCCATTATCTCGTCACTGTCTCGAGGGATCCTATGAGCAAGCCAGATCGTGTTGTTTTGATCGGCGTTGCCGGTGACTCCGGTTGCGGCAAGTCAACCTTCCTAAATCGCCTTGCCGACTTGTTTGGTACGGAATTGATGACGGTCATCTGCTTGGATGACTATCACAGTCTCGATCGCAAGGGCCGGAAGGAAGCAGGCGTAACGGCTTTGGATCCCCGCGCCAACAACTTTGACTTGATGTATGAACAGGTCAAGGCGTTGAAGAACGGCGAAACGATCATGAAGCCGATCTACAACCATGAAACCGGCTTGATCGATCCGCCCGAAAAAATCGAACCCAATCGCATCATTGTGATCGAGGGTCTGCATCCGCTTTACGACGAGCGCGTGCGTGAACTGCTCGATTTCAGCGTTTACCTCGACATCGATGACGAAGTCAAAATCGCTTGGAAGATCCAACGCGATATGGCAGAACGCGGCCACTCCTACGAAGATGTCCTCGCCTCGATCGAAGCGCGCCGCCCTGACTTCAAGGCCTACATTGAGCCCCAGCGTGGCCATGCGGACATCGTCATCCGCGTCATGCCGACCCAGCTAATCCCCAATGACACCGAGCGCAAGGTGCTGCGGGTGCAGTTGATCCAACGGGAAGGCCGCGATGGTTTTGAGCCGGCTTACCTGTTCGACGAAGGTTCGACCATCCAGTGGACGCCCTGCGGTCGTAAGCTGACCTGCTCCTATCCGGGCATTCGCTTAGCCTACGGCCCTGACACCTACTACGGTCACGAAGTCTCAGTGCTTGAGGTCGACGGTCAGTTCGAGAACCTCGAAGAGATGATCTACGTCGAGGGCCACCTCAGCAAGACCGACACGCAGTACTACGGTGAGTTGACCCACCTGCTGCTGCAGCACAAAGATTACCCGGGTTCGAACAACGGCACGGGTCTGTTCCAAGTGCTGACCGGCCTGAAAATGCGGGCGGCCTATGAGCGTTTGACCTCCCAAGCAGCACCCGTCGCCGCTAGCGTCTAGGTTGCTCAGGTTTCACTTGTTTTCAGCTTGTTGACTCTAAGCTGCTCTCCTAGCGAGAGCAGCTTTTTTGTTGCTCAGGACTGACTGATGGCTGAGGTCTGCAATCGCTCATTAAGGGTGGGGATAGCGATCGCGCAACCAATGCAGTGCTTGCTGGCGAGCAGTGTCGTCGGTTCCGGCCAGCAATTGCCCATCTAGCACCGCAGCCTGCAGAGCTTCGAGAATCTGGCGGAATTGCGGGCCAGGTCGATAGCCCAGCTTTTTAAGATCGTGACCGCTCAGCGGCAGCACGAGCGGGAGCCATTGCCAGAGATAGCGACTGATCACGCGGCGAGACGATCGCGGTAGAACAGCTGCCGCTAGGAGCAACGTGATTGGGTCATAGTTCGCCAGCTGACGATAGAGCTGACTGGGCAGTTGTGCAGTATCCAGCTGAGTGAGTTGGGCGATCGCGCAGGGCCATTGCTGGAGCCGTTGGATCACGTCCTGCGGGAGTTGCAAGCGTTGGGCGATCGGTCCTGGTTCTGGCAGGCTGGTCAGCAGACTTTGCAACCGCAACAGCCAAGGCAATATTGGCTTGAGCGAGGGATGGGCTTGCTGTTGCCAGCGTCGACTGAGGCGATCGCAGCAGCGGAGTTGGGCTTCTAGCGATCGCGTCCACCAGCAATCACTGTGCAGGCAGCGGAAAGCTTGCAAGGAGCCGAGTTCCCGCAGGGCGGGCAGCCAATATTTTGCCTCCAAAATCAGCTGCAGTTCAGCCCGCAGACGGGTTTGCAGCGCAGGCGTGACACCGTTTTCTCCTTGGGTGCGCTGATAGACGCCACTGTCGAGGGCATAGCGAATTTGTCGCCGCGTTTGTTCTTCGATCGCAAAGCCGAGACGTACCGCGAAGCGCACCGCCCGAAAAATGCGCGTCGGATCTTCGATGAAGCTGTTGACGTGGAGAACGCGCACCTGACGCGCTTCCAAATCAAGGCGTCCCCCAAAAAAGTCAAGAAGTTCGCCCGCGTGGGGTTCTGTCAGGCGAATGGCGAGAGCGTTAATTGTAAAGTCGCGCCGGTAGAGGTCTTGGCGGATCGAACTGGCTTCGACTTCTGGATTGGCGGCCGGATAGGGATAGAACTCCGTGCGAGCAGTGGCGATATCGACCCAGAGCGACTGAAACACCGGATCCTCGTGCCAGAGCAGGGCTGCTGTTTGAAACCGTCCATGCACTTCTAACCGAGCTTGGGGATAGCGATCGCGCAGTAATTGGGCCAGCTCGACCCCTGCCGCCTCAGTGAGAGCGCGGTGAAAGCCATCGACGACTAGGTCAATATCGCTAATCAATAGCGGTGCATCACTCGGAGCTAGGAAGAGATCGCGCACACCACCACCCACCAGATAGAGATGCCAGCCCCGTTCTTCGGCAAAGTGTGCCACAGTTTCCAGTAATTCCCATTGCGCCGGAATCAGACGCTGGTGCAGCCAATCTCGGGGTGTTCCGGGTAGCAAGCAAGCGGGAGCATGCAGAGAAGGTGTTTGGCGCTGTTGATCCTGATGGAGTTGGCGCAGTACATCGGTGCGAGTGACGATGCCCACTAGTTGATTGCGATCGAGTACTGGCAACCGGCCAATGTCGTAGGTGACCATTAGGTCTTCGATTTCCGGCAGACTCGTCTCCGGAGCGATCGTCTTGGGATGGAGGGTCATGTAGCCCTTGACCGGTGCATGACCAAAGCCGTGGTGCAGCGCTAAATCCAAGTCGCGGCGGGAAATGATGCCGACCAGTTGATCCTGTTCGTCCACGACCGAAAGGCCGGAATGACCGTAGCGCAGCAGAATCCGTTCCGCTTCCGCGATCGCAATTTCGGGGCGTACTGTCCGCACCGGCGAGGACATCAAATCGCGAGCCAGCAGCGGTGCTGGTAGTTGCTCTAAAACTGCCGCTCCGATCGCCTCCCAAGTCTCTGCGATCGCCGTACCGCGCCAATTCAGCGAAGCCGCACGGGCATGGCCACCGCCGCCCCACTGCCGGAAGGTCTGGCCAAGATCCGGCCCTTCAATCCGCGATCGCCCAATCACGGTCAAGCGGCGATCGTCGCTACCCTCAACGGGATAGTGAACACCCAGCAGCAGTAAATCCGCTTCCGTCAGCGCAAACAACTGAGCCGCCAGACTGGAGAGCCCCGTCAGATACCCCTCCACCGGCAGCAGCACCCGCGCCAAGGTCTTGCCCCGCCGTTCCTCCAGCTCCAACACTTCCAAGGACTGACTCAACAGCGCTTGCAGCGGCGCAGACAGTCCCGGCTCCACATATTCCCGCAGTACCCGTAGATTCGCGCCCTGAGTCATCAGCCAAGCCAAGGCTTGAGCATCGCGAGGCGTGCTTTGGTCGTAGCTGAGAGACCCCGTATCGACGTGAATGCCGAGGGCTAATACCGTCGCTTCCGCCGGTGCAAGTTGGGTCTGTGCGGCTTGCAACCGTTCACAGATTAGGGTCGCCGTTGCACCGACGGCTTCGACTTGGCGATCGCTCGCGGCAACATCGCAGGGACTTTGCAAATGATGGTCGTAAACCGCGATCGCTTCGAGGTGCGGTAAGTCCAGCCATTCCGCCGCCTTGCCAAAGCGCAGCCGCTCTTGGGCATCCACCAAGTGGATCCGCCGCAGGCGCTGGGGATCGACCGATCGCCGCTCAATTAGTGGATACTCATCGCGATAGAGTGCCAAAAAGTCGCGCACCGCCGGATGAGCCCCACCTGTCAGCACAATGCGCGACCCCGGCAGCAGGCGACTGAGACCCACTGCAGCGCCCAACGTGTCAAAGTCGGCCGTGCCGTGACAGAGAATCAGATCCATGCAATGCCCTAGGCCACCCTTTCATGCTCGCTGATTCTTCGCAGCCGTCGTCATTCCACCACGTCACAGTACTCCAGCGGGAGTTGGTGGAAGGATTATTGCCCGATCGCGGCGGCTGGTTCTTGGATGCGACCTTGGGCGGCGGCGGCCATAGCGAGTTATTGCTATCGGAGTGGCCCAACACGCAGGTGATCGGGCTCGATCGTGATCCAGCAGCGATCGCTGCCAGTCAAACCCGACTGCAGCTCTACAGCGATCGCGTGCAGTTTCAGCACGTCAACTTTGCCAACTATCAGCCGGGCGATCGCCGCTTTCAGGGAATCATGGCTGACCTTGGTGTTAGTTCGCCGCAGCTGGATGAGGCCGAGCGGGGTTTTAGTTTCCGGCAGGATGCGCCGCTGGATATGCGGATGGATCCCACGGCGGAATTGACCGCAGCCGCGATCGTTAACGAATGGGACGAAACCGATCTCGCCAATTTGATTTATCAGTACGGTGAAGAGCGGCTGTCGCGCCGGATTGCTCGCCGCATCGTCGAGCAGCGTCCTTTTGAGCGCACGCTGGAACTATCAGAAGCGATCGCTGGAGCCGTGCCGCGCAGCTATCGCTATGGCCGCATTCATCCGGCGACCCGCACGTTCCAAGCACTGCGGATTGCCGTCAATGGCGAACTCGATGCCCTGCAAACCTTCCTCGATCGCGCCCCCGATTGGCTGGCACCGGGCGGCCGTATTGCTCTGATCAGCTTCCACAGCTTGGAAGACCGGATTATCAAACACGCCCTGCGCGGTGACGATCGCCTGACCGTGATTACCCGCAAGCCACTCTTACCCAGCGAGGCGGAGATTGAGTCCAACCCGCGATCGCGATCGGCTAAGTTGCGGATTGCCGAACGAGTCTTGCCGGAGTCCTAGCCAGCAATCCAGATCCGAGCCGTTCAGAGTGGCCCTTAGCCCTTGACTCAGAGGGCCGCGATCGCGCATTCTGCCGGCAATCCCCATGTCCCCGTTCCTCCAGCAGACGCGCCACCATGAGAGTCAGTGTGATTGGAACCGGCTATGTCGGCCTCGTGACCGGCACTTGTCTGGCACATATTGGCCATGAGGTGCTCTGCATCGACAACAACACCGCCAAGATCGAGCAGATTCAGGCGGGTCAAATCCCAATCTATGAGCCGGGACTAGAAGATCTGATTCAACGAGCGACAGCGGCCGGACGGCTGCAGTTCAGTACAGATTTGGCTGCTGGCGTCGCTCATGCTGAGGTGATTTTTATCGCCGTGGGAACGCCGCCTCTGCCCAACGGCGAAGCTGATATGCGCTTTGTGGAAGCAGTAGCGCGGGGCATTGGGGAACATTTGGATGGCGAAACCTATCGGGTGATTGTCAATAAATCGACGGTGCCGATTGGCTCGGGCGATTGGGTGCGGATGTTGATACTCGATGGCATGTTGGCGCGACGACAGGCCTTAGTCCCAGTTGGGGCGGCGATCGCTGATAGCGAGGATTTGCCCCAAGGTTGTTTTGATGTGGTCAGCAATCCGGAGTTCCTGCGGGAAGGCACAGCGATTTACGACACCTTCAACCCCGATCGTATTGTTCTGGGGGGCAGCAGCGATCGCGCCTTTGCCAAGATGCAGGAACTCTACGAACCGATTGTGCAGCGCCAGTTTGCCGTCGATCGCGATCGCCCACCCGTGCCGGTGCTGCGAACGGATCTGGGTTCGGCCGAAATGATCAAATATGCAGCCAATGCTTTTCTGGCGACCAAAATCAGCTTCATCAATGAAGTCGCCAACATCTGCGATCGCGTCGGCGCGGACGTTGTCCAAGTTGCCAAAGGGATGGGACTGGATGCGCGGATTGGCAGCCGCTTCCTCAATGCTGGCTTGGGCTGGGGTGGTTCTTGTTTTCCCAAGGATGTCTCGGCCTTGGTCCACATCGCCCAGGACTATGGCTATCCGGCTGCCTTGCTAGAAGCCACGATCGCGGTCAATCAACGTCAGAGGCTGATCTTGCTGGAGAAGCTGCAGCAGGAACTAAAAATTCTCAAGGGCAAAACGATCGGTCTGCTGGGGCTAACCTTTAAGCCCGATACCGATGACCTACGCGATGCTCCCTCCCTGACCTTGGCCGAGCAGTTGTTGCGGCTAGGTGCCAAGGTCAAAGCCTATGACCCGATCGTCAAAACGGCCCCGATCGCGGGTCTGGAAATTACAACCTCCCCCCTCGATCTCGCCAGCGGCTGTGATGCCTTGGCTCTCGTGACGGAATGGCAAGAGTTTCAGGAGCTGGACTACCTGCCCTTGGCTGCCCGAATGCGGCGACCGCTGATCATTGATGGCCGCAACTGCCTCGATCGCGATCGCCTTCAGATGCAGGGCTTCCGCTACATCGGGATCGGTCGCTAAGGCAGCACCGCAATACAGTCGATTTCGACTTTGGCGTCCTTGGGTAAGCGAGCGGCTTGTACACAGGCGCGGGCGGGTGCTGTTGCTTCGTCGAACACCGTCGCGTAGATGGCGTTGACGCGGGCGAAATCTTCCATATCCGCCAGAAAGACGGTGGTGCGCACCACATCACCAAAGCTGGCCCCAGCTGCGGCTAACACCGCTTTGAGGTTGCTCAGAACTTGGTGGGTCTGGACTTCTACATCGTCGCCACCGACCATCGTTCCTGTGGCTGGATCGAGGGCGATTTGGCCCGAGACGAACAACATCCGCCCACTCGCCGCGATCGCTTGGCTATAGGGGCCAACAGGTGCCGGGGCTTGGTCGGTATAGAAGACTTCGCGGGTCATACGGTCATTGCTGAAACTTGCTTTGCCATTGTCTCGCTTGGCGTGAATTCCCAGAGGTGGAGCGATCGCAGCAGACTGAGATCAAATGTCATGAAATTCTGACATTAATGGTGCCAAACGGGCTTTTGCAGTCAGAAAGTCTTGGCTGGACTGGAATTTCTCTTGATCCCCAACCAAAGCTGCGGCAAGGTAGAAGCGTCGCATCCCCCATGCTTATGTCTAAATCACCCTATCCACTGGAGCAGATGACCCTGCGACAGTTGCGACGCGTTGCCAGCGAATATGGCGTGTCGCGCTACAGCCGCATGCGTAAGTCTGAGTTAATTGCCGCCATTCAAAAAATTGAGGCAAATAGCGCCGTGCATACTAGCCCTTCCCCCAGCAGCGATCGCCAAGAAGAAGTCGAAGCCACGAAATATGACGTGGGACAACCGCAGCCGGTTGAACCGATCGAGCTGACGGGTGTCGATGCAGAGCTGCCCGATCTGCCGGAAGGCTACGGCGAAAGCCGCATTGTCCTGCTGCCTCGCGACCCGCAGTGGGCCTATGTGTACTGGGATGTGCCGGGCGATCATAAGCAAGCACTCAAATCACAAGGGGGACAACTACTAGCGCTGCGCTTCTACGACGTCACAGATCTTGATCTCAACTATCAATCCCCCCACAGCTTGCAGGAATATCCCTGCGATGAGCTGGCGCGGGATTGGTACCTGCCCGTACCGGTAAGCGATCGTGATTACTTGGTAGAAATCGGCTACCGCGCTGCAGATGGCCGCTGGTTGTTGCTGGCTCGCTCTGCACCTGTGCGCGTACCGCCGGTCTATCCCTCCGACTGGATCGAAGATCACTTCATCACCGTCAACTGGGACGAAGACCTGCGAGGTCAAACCGTCTTCCAACTGGTGCCCCCCAGTCAAAAAGCCAGCTTGGCCAGCAGTGGCGGCGCTGCGCCTGGGCCCGGAACCGTCAGCGACGAAATCTTTGCCCTGTCGGAAGGGGCCGAGTCGATGCGCTTGGCGGGCTCGCTCTACGGTTCGCAGCACATGCGTCCGGTTCATGAAGAAACCCTCAGCTCCTACGTTTTCCCCTCGGGTGTGGGCATGTGGGCGCTGCCAACGGCTTCCGGCTTGACTCAGTCGGGCGTCGGCATGGTCGGGTTCTCGGCGTCGCTGCCGCTGGAGCGGCAACCGCGCAAATTCTGGCTGGTCGCGGATGCTGAGCTGATCATCTACGGGGCCACGGAACCGGATGCCACGGTCACAATCGGCGGCAAAGAGATCAAACTCAGCCCCGATGGCACTTTCCGCTTCCAGATGTCCTTCCAAGACGGCGTGCTGGACTTCCCAATCGAAGCCGTCGCTGTCGATGGCGAACAAACGCGATCGATTCGCATGACCTTCAACCGCGAAACCACCAACCGCCGCACTAACACCAAGGAAGAAGCCCAACTGGAATGGTTCCAGTAGATTCCTTCTGAATTGCAGCTCTAGCGCTGTAACAAACCCGCTGGCTCCGGCTGGCGGGTTTTTGCTGGCTGGACTTCAGGATGCTGCGCCAGAATTTGTCGCATCACCGTTTGGGCCGAATAGCTGACGCCGGCAGTGCCTTCGCCAGGATGGGTGGAGTCGCCGACCAGCCAGAGATTTTTCACCGGCGTGCGATTGGCAAAGCCGAAGGGCCCAAAGGTACTCACTCGCATGCCTAACCCCCCGACACTGCCACGATCGCGATCGGTGTAGCGGGCAAAGGTACGCGGCGTCCCAGCTTCCACATGACGGAGATGCTCAGGCCGCAGGTCGAAATATTGACCCAGGCGCGCCAACATTGTCTCGGTGTAGTCCTGCTTGAGAGCAGCGTAGTCTTCGGTCTGGCTCCAGCGATCGAGATCCGTGAAAGTCGAAGCAACGATCGTGGCTTGTCCCGCGGGTGCCCGACCATCATCGGGGCGACTGACAGAAACGAAGAGGGAATTGTTTTCGCCAAGAGGGCCTGCCGGATCAAACAGGAATTGCAGGTGGGGCGGACAGTCCACCGGAAGAGCGGCAGCATCCACGCCAAGGTAGAGGACAAACGCGCCAGAGGGAGTGGGAGTTTTCGCTAGGCGCTGTTGATAGCCGTTCAAGGCCGGTAGGGTTTCGACCGCTGATCCGAGGAGCCGTAGTAAATCCGCAGCAGTGACATTGGCGACGACATGATCCGCCGCGATCGCTTCGACAGACTGCGTCCGTTGATCACGCACTCGGATGCCCCGCACGCGATCGCCCATGGTTTCGATCGCTTCTACCCGTTGCCGGTAGCGAATTTGGCCGCCGTGCTTCTCCAGCCCTTCCAGCAGGCGATCGCTGAGGACTTGCATGCTGCCTTCGAGGTGATAGAGCCCGTAGGGCGCTTGCGAGAGAGCCAAGGCAGTCGCAGCGTAGAGCACTGCTGTTTCATCGGCACCGCACTGGGAATAGAGCTTGAGCTGAATATCCAGAAACGTCTTGAGGCGGCGATCGCCCCCCAGACCCAGCAGATTCAAGACCTGCCCGACGGTCAGCAGCGCATAGGGTGCCGTCAGCAAGGTTTCGGGGCGCACTGCGCTAATCAACTGCTGCAAATCCCAAAGGTTGCGCGGCGGCAACACTGGCTGACGCTGTTGAAATTGCCAGCCCAACTGAAAGAGCTGCTGCATCAACGACCAGAACGGTTCACTGCCAGGAAACCAACGCTCTCGTTCTGCTTTCCAGCGATCGCGATCGTGCCAAACGCGCACGGGTTCCGATTCGCCGGGGAGCCAAACCGCGCAGGCTGGATCGCAAATTTTGGCTACCGGTAATTCCAGTCCCAGTTCCGCGAAGATTTGGGCGTGAATACCACCCGGTTCCAAGCCTGCAACTTGAGTCGCCCCGACGTCGAAGGTGAAGCCACGCCGCCGAAAAGTCGAAGCACATCCACCCGCGATCGCGGCTTGTTCATAAACCGTGACGGTGAAGCCTCGCGCTGCTAGGAGCGCTGCCGCCGTTAAACCGCCAATGCCTGCACCAATGACCGCAACCGAAGGAGGCTCAACAGGCATGGCAAGAGTTAGAAAACTTTACATTTTCTACTCTAGCGATCGCAGCAGGCACAGAATGCAGCGATTAATGTAACGGAATCGTTAGGATTAGCTCGAATCCGTGCTTCCAGACCTGATGAACAACCTGACACGCCGCCAATTTCTGGCGACTGCCACCCTTGCGACTGGCTTTGCCCTGGCGGCCCGGCCGATCTCAGCTGCTGTCATCAAAACCGATAGCAAGGGGCTAGAGACGGGCACGGCCCAAATTCCAACCGCTGATGGACTCCTTCCTGCCTACTGGGCGCGCCCAACTAGTGGTCAAGTCTTCCCGATCGTGTTGGTCGTGCAAGAAATCTTCGGCGTCCACGAGCATATTCAGGATGTCTGTCGCCGCTTTGCCAAACTGGGTTATCTGGCGATCGCTCCAGAGCTGTTTGTGCGGCAGGGCGATGTTTCCAAGTTGGAGAGCATCGACGAAATCCGCAAGATTGTCAGCAAAGTGCCGGATGCGCAGGTGATGGCGGATCTCGATGCCACCGTTGCTTGGGCATCAACCCAAAAAGGCGATCGCGATCGCCTCGCAATTACCGGTTTCTGCTGGGGTGGCCGCATCACCTGGCTTTATGCCGCCCACAATCCGCAGGTGAAAACCGGCGCGGCTTGGTACGGACGCCTAGTTGGAAACTCGACTGAACTGACGCCCAAACACCCAGTCGATGTCGCTGCCGAATTGAAGGTTCCAGTCCTGGGGCTCTACGGTGGCGAGGATACAGGCATTCCGTTAGGTACCGTTCAACAGATGCGCGATCGCCTCAAGACCGGTTCGAGCAAGTCGGCAATCATTGTCTACGAAGGAGCACCCCATGCCTTCTTCGCAGACTACCGCCCCTCCTATCGTCAAGGCGATGCGCAGGATGCTTGGCAACGGCTACAGACTTGGTTTAAACAGCACGGCGTTTAGATAGCGGACTCAAGATATTGAGCGATCGCCACGACCATGAACCCGCCCGTAGTAGTGCTTGCAGCCGCAACAACCGGCTGGGCGATCGCGATCGGGACGCAGAAATCCGGCTTGAGCCAACAAGATTTGCTGCCGGCGATCGCGGAGTCGCCGACGATTCTCCAAGCGATAACGCAGGCGCGGCAGTGCATTCCAACTCAGATCAGCGGCATCCATTCTGGACATCCCGCAGCAGTGATCTCAGTCTAGAAGTTCTGTCTTGCCTGCGATTGTCTGATTCGCAACCGAGGAAAAACCCTTGAGCGTCTAAGCTTCAGGGCGAACAGTCGCGAAAATCTCGTCGAGAATTTCCTTCGCACCTTGGGCTTTGAGCTGAGCAGCTAGCGCCAAGCCCAGTGCCTCTGGATCGCTGGTGGGGCCGCTGACTTGATCGCGCAGTAGGCGTTGGCCATCCAAGCTAGCGACCATGCCCGTCAGGGTCAGGGTGCCATCCGCGATCGCGGTGTTGACGCCGATCGGGACTTGGCAGCCGCCTTCCAGTTCCCGCAGGAAGGCCCGTTCTGCCAAACAACGCTGCGACGTGGGTTCGTGCTCTAGCGCTTTGAGCAGTTCTAGGATTTCGGGATCTTCAGCGCGGCATTCGATCCCCAGCGCGCCTTGACCCACGGCATGGAGCGAGACTGCTGCGGGAATCAACTGGTGAATGCGATCGGCCATGCTCAGGCGTTGCAAGCCAGCCGCTGCCAGAATCAGCGCATCGTATTCACCGGCATCCAATTTGGCGAGGCGGGTGTTGAGGTTACCCCGCACATCCTTGAACTGCAGGTGTGGATAGTGGTGGCGTAACTGAGCCAAACGGCGCAGCGACGAGGTGCCAATCACGGTGCCTTCGGGCAGAGTTTCGAGCTGATGATCCTTGAAGCGATCGTGGACGACCAGGGCATCCGCCGGATCTTCCCGCTCGGTGACACAGCCAAGGATTAAGCCTTCGGGCAGGCGCGTCGGCAAATCTTTGAGAGAGTGGACGGCAAAATCCACTTCGCCCGCCAGCATGGCAACTTCTAGTTCTTTGGTGAACAATCCTTTGTCACCAATCTTGGCCAGCGCCACATCCAGAATGATGTCGCCTTGGGTACTCATCGTCTGCACATCGAACTGGCGATCGGGATAGAGCCGTTGCAGTTCGCCTTGCACCCAGTGGGTTTGCACCAAGGCTAGTTGGCTTTTGCGAGAGCCAATACGAATCGGACGGGCAGGGCTGGAGACCATGGAATATCAGCAGTGGAGAGCAGCGGCCAAGCAAGGCCCTTAATCAGATTACCGTTTCGAGCGATCGCCCACTCCCGCAGCCGTGCGATCGCTGCTCCGACTATCCCTAGGTGAGCCACCCTCTAGGATCAGGACAAAGACGAGGGATTGGGATGCAGGTTGCGGAGATTAGCCCCCTATTGATCGAACTGTTCGGTGCTGATCGGCTCGAGGCCAATCCGCCGGAAAGTTGGCAAATCCAGACGCCGGAATGTCGTCTGTTGCTGCTGTTGTCGGCCAGTGGTGAATGGCTCCGCGTGCTGTTACCCCTGTTGCCCGCCGTTGATGCTGCCCCCTTTCACAGGCAAATCCTCGAGGCGAATTTTGATGCCACAGGGCCAGTGCGCCATGCCCTGCATCAAAACGTCCTCTGGGGGGTGTTTCAGCATGACCTCGCCAGCTTGACCAGCGGTGATCTCTACCAAGCGATCGCTAGTCTCTTTGATTTAGCGCAGCGGGGCTTAGATCCGTTCTTCACAGCCTTGGCAGAAACGCAGCTGCGGCAGATTGTGCGAGCCGCCAAACAGCAGGGACAGTCTTTACCCGCGACCTTGCAGACCCTCACCCATCTCTACGAAGAAGGCGTTCTGGGGGATCTTAGCAACGGCCCCGAAATTCGCCGTTTCACCCTTGATCGCTGGCGTGAACAATTGGAGCGACTCTGGCCAGAAGTGGAGGTGGACAGCTGGGAGCAGTCCTGAGCAAGGGACTAAACCAGTTCAAGCAGGGGTTGCTGAGCCTGTAGCGCTGCCACAATTGCCTCGTGGCAGGCGGCATTGCTGGCGGCGATGCCCTGGTTATTGAAGAGCTTGCTGCCCGCCCCAAAGTCTAGCGATCGCCCAGTTTGATCGCTAACACGGCCGCCCGCTTCTTGGAGCAGCAACACCCCCGCTGCATGGTCCCAAATGTTCTCGCGGCGATCGCTTGCGGGATTGACCAGCCGTAAGTAGAGGTCTGCTTCACCGCGGGCAATCAGCGCGTATTTGACCAAGCTATCGACGGCTCGCGCTGGGGTCACCAATCCCGCCCGAGTGGCGATCGCATCCTGCCAAGCAGGATGGCCGTGTTCCCGTTCCACACTTTCGAGGCGGAGGGCAGCAGCAGCCTGGCGATCGCTAACTTGCAGTGGAATGACGTGATCGCCTTGGATTTGCCAAGCACCTTGACCCCGTACGGCAGCAAAGAGAGCCCCATCTGGGCCATCGAGGGCCGGCGCGGCGATCGCCGCTACTTCTACCTGTCCGTCCACAATCAAAGCCAGCGCGATCGCATACTGATCGCCGCGTACATAGCCTTTGGTGCCGTCAATAGGGTCGAGAGTCCAGAAGCGATCGCCGGGTTGACCTTTGCCTTGCTGAATCCAAGCCGCCACAGTTTCAGCAGAGACTTGCGATCGCTGTAGCCGGACATAGTCGGTAATCTGATCCAGCACATCGTCTGCTAGCAAACTGGCATCTTCTTCTCCCACCAGCGGATCCGCAGGGAAAGTTTCACTGAGATGCGCCGCAATCAGGGCTTGGGCACCGTAGTCCGCTACAGTCACCGGACTTTGATCGGGTTTGCGCAGGGCGGTGGCTTGGCGATCGTGGCGCACCGTTTGGCAGAGGTGGGCAGCCGCTTGCACCGCAGTCAGAGCGGCGTGGAGTTCAAGACAGTCAGGCAGCAAGGTCACACACGGGCTCAGGTTAGGTGGCGGGCGTCGAAGTGCCGCGGGGTTGTTCCGCAGGCGGGGCAGCTTTGGGAGGTGTCGCCGCAGGCGCTTTCATTTCCGGCACGATCGGGAAGCCCCGCCCAAAACACATGTTGCCGAACCGGAAACAACCGCTGGCTTCCAGTTCCAGCCAGGTTGGTTGGGTTTCGAGCCAGCGTTTCCCCGTCGGGTCATACCAGCGCCATTCCCCTGTCTGCGATCGGCTAAAGTCACTGAGTCCGCCGTAGCTCCACTTGATCTGCACTCCGCTGGGATAGGGCTGCTTGCTGGTGTAGATCGAGACAATTTCGCAGTCGTAGGGCTTGAGCGACTCTGGATCGCGGCCGATATAGCACTTGGAAGGGGTCCGCGCCAGCTCCCGAATTTGGGGTGGCTGAGCGGGTGGGGTCGGCGGTGTGGCGGCCGGTGGAGTCTGGGCGATCGCAGCTACAGCAGTACCCAGGCTAATTCCTAGGGTAAAAACAAAGGTTTGAGCGATCGATCGAAGCATCATCTGCAAGGTCTCCAGTCGCGTCTGGCAGATTGTTCCAAGCCACTGCTCAGGGAGGAATTGACCTTGATTTTGACATCCGATCGCAGTCTCTGACTGTTTGGATTGTGACGATCGCTCCGCAACTCAGCCTAAGATCGACAGAAAGTTGGGGCAGCTCACCGCCGTCATTGCAGTGCGCGTTGTCCCCTTTCTACTGAGGCCCTAGTCCGTCTTCGGGTGAACACCTACGACCAAATCTACGCAGTCGTTCGCCAAATTCCGGTGGGCTGCGTCGCGACCTACGGACAAGTGGCGACCCTAGCCGGGCTGCCCGGAAAACCCCGTGTAGTCGGCTATGCCCTCTATCGAGTCGCTCCCGGTCTGACCGACTCCATTCCTTGGCATCGGGTAGTCAATGCTCGGGGAGCAGTCTCCATGTCTGCGCTGCGGCATGGCAGTGACTATTTGCAGCGCCACCTGCTCGAAGCCGAAGGAATCGAATTTGACCCGCAAGGACGCCTCAGTCTCCACCGCTACCGCTGGCAGCCCGACTTTGCCTCGCCCCAGTCGGGGGAATGCCCGTTGGGTAGCATTTCAAACCCTGACAACGATTCGTGAGGGGGCGTTTGCAGATCTGGCCCTCGATCGCCATCTGCAGCGCTCGGGCTTAGTTGGGGCCGATCGCCGCTTGGTGACGGAACTGGTCTACGGCTGTGTGCGGCGGCAGCGCACCTTGGATGCCCTGATTGACCTGCTGGCCCAACGACCTGCAGCCCAGCAACCGCCGGTGTTGCGGACAGTGTTGCAACTGGGGCTCTACCAATTGCGCTACCTCGAGCAGATTCCGACAGCGGCGGCTGTGGCGGAAACTGTGCAGCTTGCCAAGCAACTGGGTTTGGGTGGTCTGTCTGGAGCCGTCAACGCCATTTTGCGCCAGTATCTCCGCCAATCTGAGGAACGCGATCCGCTGCCGCTCCCGAGTGATCCGATCGCGGCTTTAGCGATTCATCAAAGCTTTCCCGACTGGCTAGTCCAGCTCTGGAGCGATCGCCTGGGCTTGGACGAAGCCGAATTTCTCTGCCACTGGTTCAACCAGCCGCCCAGCAACGACCTGCGAATCAATCCGCTCCGGACTGAGCGATCGCAAGTGCAAGCTGCGTTAGAAGCCGTAGGGATTCGCAGTACGCCCGACCCGCAACTGCCCCAAGCCCTGCGACTAATCGACCCGCCCGGCCCAATTCGACAGCTTCCAGGCTTTGACGAAGGCTGGTGGATGGTCCAAGACAGCAGCGCTCAACTGATTGCCCATCTAGTTGATCCGCAGCCGGGTGAAACGGTGTTGGATGTCTGTGCCGCGCCGGGGGGGAAATCAACCCACTTGGCGGAATTGATGGGCGATCGCGGTCAAGTGATTGCCTGCGATTCATCCGCCAAGCGCCTGCGCAAGGTACAAGAAAATGCCCAGCGTCTGCAGTTGAGCAGCATCACCACTCGCGCGATCGATGGCCGTCAGATCAAGGGTATTCAGGCCGATCGCATTTTGGTCGATGCCCCCTGTTCAGGTTTAGGGATACTTCATCGTCATGCCGATGGCCGTTGGCGGCAGAGTCCTGACAGTGTGGCGGAACTGGCGCAGTTACAGTCTGAAATTCTGGACGCTGCAGCGGCTTGCCTAAAACCGGCGGGAACTTTGGTCTACGCCACTTGCACGCTTCATCCTGCGGAGAATGAGGCAGTGATTGAGCAGTTTTTGCAGCGCCATCCCGACTGGCAGATGGCTCCCTTAGCGGCTGATAGTCCCTTCCAAGCTTGGGCAGAGGCCAACGGCACTCTGCGGATTTGGCCACATCGTCACGATCGCGATGGCTTTTTTGGGGCACGACTGCAGCGATCGCCCGCCCGTGACTAGTGTCTACTGACAAAGACTTAGTTTGCTTCTGCTCCAGCCGGTGCGGATACGGGCAGGAAACGACCAACCTCATTTCTGAGCCAGTCCCAGCCATTGCTCGAGACTGTGGGTGGCGTCACCTCTTGGGCAACCCAAGCATCAATCGCGTTGTAGTCCGGCAACCAATAGCTAATCGCATAGCTGCTACCGCTGGGTTGTCCCGGCAGGGTCGAAACCTCAACAGGCTTACCGCTAGCTAGAAAAGCGGTGATTGCCAACACTTCCGCACCGCTCAAGTTGCTGTCGATATAGGGCTGACTCAAGGCCACCCCAAGCGGCACCCGTAGGATGCCCAGAGGATTCAGAATCTGTTGTTGCAGCGCCTTCATTAGAGCCTGCTGCCGTTTAATCCGGCCAACATCGCCCAAGCCATCCTGCCGGAAGCGCAGGAATTGGACTGCCCGATCGCCCCAGAGATGTTGCTGCCCCGGCTTGAGATCAATGGTCAGGTTTTGGGTGACATCTCGGTACTGCATTCGCTCTGGCACTGTGACGGTCAGGCCGCCGATGCCATCAATAAACCGCGCGATCGCCCGTTGCTCAACGCGGATGTAGCGATCGATGGTGACTTTGCCCAGCAAACTTTGTATGGTCTCAGCCGCCAAGACGGGACCGCCGTAGACATTAGCTGCATTGGTCTTGTCGATGCCATAGCCCGGCAATTCCGTGCGCGTATCCCGCGGCAGCGATACCACCAGCGATCGCCCGCGTTGTGGGTCGAGATAGACAAACAACATCGTGTCGCTGCGGCCCCGAAACATCGCCTCGGGCGAAGCTTCGGGGTCAGGCACTTGATCTACCCCCAAGATCAAGAGACTGAAGGGTCGCTGTAAACCCGTTAGACCGAGGAGCGGTTGACTCGAAGCGGTTGGTAGGCGATCGCCGTTGTTGACTTTGCGCAGGGGCAATGGCTGGAGTCCAAACCAAACACAACCGGCCAGAAGTCCCACCGCAGTGAGCTGCAGGCTGCGTTTCCAAAAGCGACGCGCCATAGGAGTTTTGAGGAGGCGGAATCTAGACTAGCGCTTCTGCGATCGCAGGATTATCGGTGGACGGTCGCTCGGCTGAGCTGGCACAAACCTAGCTGGGGCGAATCGCTTTTCCAGTTTCTAAATCAAACAGATGAATCTGATCGGGCTTGAAGGTTAGCCAGAGGCGATCGCCCATCTGCCAGCATTGTTGCGGTGCCAAGCGGGCCTGAACCGCGATGCCACTCTCTTTGAGTTCACCAGCGATAAAGGTATCGCTGCCGAGGGCTTCGACGCCCGTTACAGTGATCAGCAAGTTCTTCGAGGCGGCAGCCCCCACTTCCAAATGCTCTGGGCGAATGCCGAGCTCCACCGTTTGGCCGTCGTAAAGGCGCAACACCGGCTCCCAAGCTTCCGGCAGTGTGCAGCGAAAGTTTTCAGTCGTCAGTTGCAGGGGTGCCCGCACGGTGACGGGAATTAGGTTCATCGGCGGCGATCCAATGAATTGCGCCACAAATCGATTGGCGGGGCGATCGTAGATTTCCAGCGGCGAAGCAACCTGTTGCAGATGACCACGATTCAACACCGCAATGCGATCGCCCATGGTCATTGCTTCGGTCTGATCGTGGGTGACGTAGAGCGTCGTCACACCCAGTTGCCGCTGGAGCGAAACGATCTGAGCGCGGGTTTCGGCCCGTAATTTCGCATCCAAATTCGAAAGCGGCTCGTCCATCAAAAAGACTTGGGGATTACGAGCGATCGCCCGTCCCAAAGCGACCCGTTGTTTTTGGCCGCCCGAGAGTTGTTTGGGCTGGCGATCGAGCAACGTATCGAGCTGCAGCATTGTGGCCACTTCCCGTACCCGCCGCTTGATCCGCGCTTCCTGCTCCGGTTCATACTGCAAGGATTTCGGCAGCGATCGCGTCGCCAGAGCCAGTTGCTGTTGCCACCAAGGGCGATCGCCCTGCCGTCGCAGTCCAAAGGCCAGATTGTCGTAGACGCTGAGGTGGGGATAGAGCGCGTAGCTCTGAAAGACCATGGCAATATCGCGAGCCTTGGCAGGCAGTCGATCGACTCGGCGATCGCCCACTTTGATCAAGCCTCGGCTGGGCGTCTCCAGACCTGCCAGCAGCCGTAACAGCGTACTTTTGCCACAGCCCGAAGGACCGACCACGACCATAAATTCGCCGTCGGCAATTTCGAGATTGATGCCATTCAGGACGACAACTTCGCCTTTCTGGGGCGATCGGGCCTGTTCTGGAAAACGCTTCTCGATCTCTTCAAAAACAACGCCAGCCACGTTGCAATCCCGGCCAAAGGTCGGGAACAGCTTAGCACTCGTGACTCGAGCGGCCGAGCGCGGCAACCGCCTAAAATGAAAGTTTGATTCCTCACCGCCATGCAGTTCATTGATCACGCCACAATCTGCGTCAAAGCAGGCGATGGAGGCGATGGCATTGTGGCATTCCGCCGAGAAAAATATGTGCCGGCTGGCGGGCCTTCCGGCGGTAATGGTGGCCGTGGCGGCTCTGTCATTTTAGTGGCGACAGAACAACTGCAAACCCTGCTTGATTTTCGCTATCTCCGCCTCTTCAAAGCGCAGGATGGGGAGCGGGGCGGCCCAAAAGGCATGACTGGTGCCAGTGCTGACGACTTAATCATTCAAGTGCCCTGTGGCACAGCGGTGTATGACGCCGAAACAGATGAGTGCCTCGGTGATCTCACCAGTGCTGGCCAAACTCTCCAAGTGGCGCAAGGTGGCAAGGGCGGGTTGGGCAACCAGCATTTTTTGAGCAACAGCAATCGCGCTCCTGAACACGCTCTGCCCGGATTGCCGGGGGAAGAACGGCAGCTGCGGCTGGAGCTGAAGTTGCTGGCGGAAGTGGGATTGATTGGCTTGCCCAACGCGGGTAAATCGATGCTGATTTCCGTTCTCTCTGCAGCTAAACCCAAGATTGCCGATTACCCGTTTACAACGCTGGTACCCAACTTGGGTGTGGTGCGGCGGGAAACCGGCGATGGCACCGTCTTTGCCGATATTCCGGGCTTGATCGAAGGAGCCCATCGGGGTGCCGGATTGGGGCATGATTTCCTGCGCCACATTGAGCGGACGCGCCTGCTGATTCATCTCGTGGATCTGACCGCTGAAGATCCGATCGCTGACTGGCGAACGATTCAGGCGGAACTGAAAGCCTACGGGCGCGGCTTGAGCGATCGCCCCCAGATTCTCGCTCTCAATAAAATCGACGCGGTACTTGATGAGGATCTCAGCTTCTGGCAAGCCGAATTTCAAGCACTGACACCGGTGCCGCTGCTCTGCATTTCCAGTGCCGATCGCCGGGGCCTCGATGCCTTGTTGCGCCTGGTCTGGCAGTGGCTGGATGAACTGGATGCGGCGGCAGAGCTCAGTGAAACGCGGGTTTTGAACTGAAACAACAGGCAGTTGATTGATCGATCATTACCCTGCTGTAATCACGCGATCGCTTGCTGGTAAACCCTGAATTGGCAAACACTGGGAATATTCTGTGCACTCTCAGCCTGAGTGCCGCAGCCCTTGGCTTTCTCTAGGTGCTGCCTGTTCCTAAAGACCTTGTATTAATTGGCTATGTCGAGTCTCACCGTGCCCGATCGCTTCCCTACTGAGTCCTCAACCGCGATCGCCTTAGGGGTTCTGGCCTCTGGCAATGGCAGCAATTTTGAAGCCCTGGCGCAGGCGATCACGGCAGATCAGCTGCAGGCGGAGATTCGGCTGTTGATCTACAACAATCCTGATGCTTATGTGCGCCAGCGAGCTGAGCGGTTGGGGATTCCCGCCTTGCTCCTAGATCATCGCCAGTTTGCCAGTCGCGAGGATTTGGATCAGGCGATCATTACGGCGTTTCGCAATCGCGGCGTCGAGTGGATAGCGATGGCAGGTTGGATGCGACTGGTCACGGAAACGCTGATTCAGGCCTTTCCCGAGCGAATTATCAACATCCACCCCAGCTTGCTGCCTAGCTTTAAGGGAATCCGAGCTGTGGAGCAGGCGATCGCGGCCAAGGTGCGGATCAGTGGCTGTACTGCCCACTTAGTCACGCTCGATGTGGACAGCGGCCCGATTTTGGTGCAAGCGGCTGTGCCTGTATTGCCGGACGATACGGTCGATAGTCTCCAGCAGCGGATCCAAGTGGAAGAGCATAAGATTTTGCCGCTGGCGATCGCCCTTGCTGCTGCGCGATCGCCCCTGCCGGTTTAGCAGTTCCTAAAACTCGATACCGGCTTGCGCTTTCACACCCTGCTCTCGGAACGGGTGCTTGACTAGCTTCATTTCGGTGACTAAATCTGCCACCTCGACGAGGGCAGCCGGTGCTCCGCGCCCAGTCAGAATCACGTGATTGTCGTCAGGCTTTTCAGTCAATCCAGCCAGAATTTGCTCGGGCGAGAGGTAGCCGAGTTTGAGGGCGACATTGACTTCATCGAGCAGTACCAGACGAAAATCGGGATTGCGGATGTAGCTGAGAGCCGTCTGCCAAGCCGTTTGAGCGCTTTGAATGTCACGTTGCCGATCTTGGGTTTCCCACGTGAAACCGTCACCCATAGCGTGAAACTCGAGGCGATCGCCCCAGACCGCAAAGGCGGCTTTTTCTGCGGGTTCCCAAGCACCTTTAATGAACTGCACGATCGCGACACGATGGCCATGACCGAGACTGCGCAGCACCATGCCCAAGGCGGCTGTGGTCTTGCCCTTACCGTCGCCGGTGTGGACAATCACCAGCCCTTTTTCGCGATCGCGACTCGCTAAACGCTGTTCCTGCACCTGTTTTCGGCGCAACATTTTGGCACGATGCTGTTCGTCACTGAGACCAGCAACTTCATTGAGGGCGATCGCAGTTTGATCTAAATCTGTCATGGTTTAGCGACCAAAGCCCTTGCCCCGAGTCGTACTCGGTAGCGTCAGACATGCTTCAAGTTGCTGTTGCAATTCGGCATGATCAAGACCTTGGCCAATCAACACTAATTGATTGCGCTTTGGCCCAGTCCACTCACTGTCATCAATGCTGAAGCGCTTGCCACTCAGATGGAAAATATGACGTTTGGCACTCTCATCAAACCAAAGAATTCCTTTGGCTCGAAAAACGCTGGTCGGTAATTGATTGTCGAGAAAATGCTGCAATTTCCGAATCGCGAAGGGGCGATCGCTCTGGAAGGAGAGCGAGGTAAAGCCATCAATTTCTAGGTGATTGGCAGCATGCTCATGGTGGTGGTCATGATCATGCTCGCAATGGCCGTGGTCATGATCACAGGCTGAATGATCGTGATGATTATGCTCATGGTGATCGTGAGCTTCGTGAGTGCAATGCCCATGATCATGGTCACAATCGCTGTGGTCACGACTATCGAAGTAGCGATCGGATTCAAACAGCGCCACGCTCAGAATCAACGGCAAGGGCACTTGCGCCTGCGTTGTCCGCAACAGCCGTGCATCAGCTTTGATCTCACGGATTTTTGCTTCTAGCTCTTGCAAGCGCGATTCAGACACGAGGTCACACTTATTCAAGAGGATGATGTCGCCGTAGAGCAGCTGATTATAAGCTGCTTGGCTATTGAAGAGGTCAAGACTATAGTTCTCAGCATCAACAACCGTGACGATGGAATCGAGGCGGGTCAAATCTCTCAGCTCTGAACCCAAGAAGGTGAGCGCCACGGGCAGGGGATCGGCTAAACCCGTTGTTTCGACAACGAGATAGTCGATTTTTTCAGGGCGTTCCAAGACCCGATAGACCGCATCCATCAAGTCGCTATTGATGGTGCAGCAGATGCAACCGTTGCTCAGTTCCACCATGTCTTCGCTGGTGGACACAATCAGCTCATTATCAATGCCAATTTCGCCAAATTCATTGACAAGAACGGCTGTTTTAACCCCTTGTTGATTGGTCAAAATATGGTTGAGCAGCGTAGTTTTGCCACTGCCCAAGAAACCGGTGATGATTGTGACCGGCAGGCCGAGCTTGGGAGCATCGAGGGCGCTAGCGACGGCAGAGCTGGCAACAGTCATGGCAAATTCCGAGACAAACGATCGGGCGGCATTGCGATCCCATTATGCCGCTCTCCTTAGGCTTCCTTGGTTGAGTGAGTCGATTGCAATCGCCCGTGACGGCTGACAATAGAGGTAGCGATCGCCCCAGATTCTATGCCGCCAACTTTTGTGACTGACCAAGCTTGGCAAGCAGCCGAAGCGGTTTTGCAGCCCAGTTTCATCCGGCTGATCGACAATCTGCGGCAGGTTTTGGAAGCGAGTGACTGGCAGCATCAGGTCGATCAGCAACTGCTGTGGCCAGAGGGCACCAGCGACCAAGACCAGCAGCGCTGGCAAGATTTAGAGCTGCAACTCTATCGAGCCTCTGAGGAAGAAGCGCCCGCCCTGGAGCAAGAACTAGCCGCTTTACCCACTCCCCAACCGGTCTACACTCTGCAACTAGAGCAGGGCGATCGCCACCATCAATTTGACCTGTGGGAGTTATGTTGGCAGTTGTGTTGTCCTGCTTGGCAGCCCAGTGGTGACTACGACGGCCAAGTCGATCCGGTTTTGCTCACCCCCGATGGCGAGTGCGACTGGGATCAGCTGGAAATCAAAACGCGCCAGTTTGTCGAGCAATTGTTGGCTCGGTTGAACTCAGCCAGTGAGCCAGAAACCGTCAGCGATCGCTGAAGATAGAACATGCTGCGCTCAGCCATGCTTTGTGACGGAATCCGTGCTGCTCTTTGAGCCATCGCTCTGGAGTGTGATTCAGGTCAGCGATCGCGATCGCCTCACCTTTCTGCACAACCAAAGCACCCAATCTTTTTGGCAGCGACAACCGGGGGAAGCCTGCGAGACCGTACTGGTGACGGCGACCGCTCGCATTTTGGATCTGGCGATCGCTGTGATTGATGTGGAAGCAGTGTGGCTGCTCGTTTCGCCCAGTCGCCAAGCGGATCTGCTGCAGCGCCTCGATCGCTATATCTTCTTCTCCGATCAAGTCACGGTTGCAGATGCCGATTCGACGCTAGCGGTGCTGACCCTCATCGGGGATAGCACGCGATCGCTGTTGCAAACAGTAGTGGCAGACGCTTTGCCTGAATTGACGGAGAACCAACACGCCGCGCTGGCAATCGCCGGTCAGTCAGTGCAGTGGGTCAACTACTCCGGACTGGGGTTGCCCGGCAGTTTGTTGCTGGTGCCTGTCAGTGGCCTAGATGCTGTCCAAGCCGCGCTCCAGGCTGCTGGTGCTCAGCTCGCCACGGTTGAACAGTGGGAACGGCTACGGATTCAACAAGGACGGCCCGCTGTCGATCGCGAGCTAACAGAGGAGTACAACCCGCTGGAAGCCGGCCTTTGGCAGACCCTCAGCTTCGACAAAGGCTGCTATATCGGCCAAGAAACGATCGCGAGGCTCAATACCTACAAAGGCGTCAAGCAACGGCTCTACGGTTTAGCGCTAACAACCCTTCCTAGCCAGTTACCGGCTCCGTTGTTGCTAGAGGGCGAAAAAGTGGGTGTCCTCACCAGTGCGATCGCTACAGCAACCGGCGCGATCGGCCTCGGCTATCTGCGTACCAAAGCCGGTGGTGCAGGTTTGACCGTCGACTGCGAAGGTCAACCGGCAATGGTGGTTGATCGGCCTTACTTGCGCCACACCTACTTTGAACCGGAATCAGCTAGCGCTGCTCGCTAGAGCGATCGCCAGTCAGGCGCTAGGCTATGGAGCGTTGCGCGTCTTTCCACTGAGGTCATGGCCTTCTGGTTACTCAAGTCTGAGCCTGATGTCTATGGCATTGCTGATCTCGAACGCGAGGGTGAAACCCTCTGGGATGGCGTGCGCAATTATCAAGCGCGCAACTTCCTGCGCCAAATGGCAGTGGGCGATCGTGCTTTTTTCTACCACTCCAACACCAAGCCACCGGGCATTGTCGGCCTGATGACAGTGAGCGCCACGGAGCAAGTCGATCCCAGCCAGTTTGATCCCGATAGTGATTACTACGATCCGCGATCGCAAGCGGATAACCCGACTTGGATCACCGTCAAGTTGATCTTTGGCGATCGCTTTCAACCAGGTTTGACGCTCGCAGAATTACGGGCTGAATTCACCACCGAAGACTTGCTGATTCTGCGCCCGGGCAATCGGCTCTCAGTCACGCCGGTCGAGGAAGACGTGGCGGAACGGCTTCTACAACGCTTGCGATCGCCGGCAATTTAAAAAGCTGCAGGAAATCTGCGATCGCGGGCATCAACGGTTGCAAATTTCTGCATCTAGACGCTGCAGGGCTGGTTTTCGCAGCAAGACTTGCTAGCCTCTGAGCAATTAGGGAGGAAGACGATTATGGGCTATCGACTCAGCGCGACCCGCCTTCAGACCTATCATCGCTGTGCCCAGGCCTACTACTGGCGCTATGAGCAGCGGCTGCCTGGCCCTGCCGGTTTTGGAAACACAGCACTGGGCACCAGTCTTCATCGCTGTTTGGCGCAGTTTCATCGCGACTGGTCAGGACTGGAACCCCAACCGCCGATCGCTTGGCTGGCAGACTGCTGGCAACAGGCCGCGACCGCTCTCAATGCCGAACAACAGCATCAGGGCTGGCAAATTCTAGAGACTTACTACCAGCAACATATCCTGACAAAAGCAACTTGGACCCGCCCTTTAGCAGTCGAAGGTCGGATTCAAGCCACCCTTGTTTTAGAAGAAATTGAGTTTTTAGTCACGGGTCGCTACGACCGTTTAGATTTGGAAGAAGATGGCTTGCACTTGGTTGATTACAAATCAAGTCAGCGCTTTGATCCGCCCTCATCTAGCCAGATCGATGTGCAGTTAGGACTCTACCAATTGGCACTAGAACCCCGCTTTGGACCCCTGAGGAGCTTGAATTGGTTCCATCTTCGCAGTGGCCAAATCTATCGCTATAACTGCACAGAAGAGCAACGCCAAACTGTCCTTGCTCAGATTAGTGAGTTGGCGCGACAGATTCGCTCTGATCAGCAATGGCAACCGCAGGTGGGTGAGCAATGTCGCAGTTGTAGCTATCGACGCTTTTGCCCAGCAGTCAATGCTCAAGCTGAACCGTTGCCTGAGCCGACTCATCGTCCCCATCGCTTGCAATTAGCCTTAGCGCTCTAAAGCCTTTGGGACGAGCCATCAGCTCAATTAAGTGCTGTTGGAATTACGAGGTTTCTGGATCAATGGTGGCAGCGTGAGCCAGGCTTTCATACTCAGTAGCCCTCTAGCGGCACGCTATTCTCTTGTGGCGTGACCTCAAGACTTCACTGCAGGCGCATGCTGATGTCGAGCCAAGGCGATCGCGTGATCGGGGCACTGCTGGAAATGTAATCCACGCCAGTTTCCGCGATCGCTCGGATATTTTCGAGACTGATGTTGCTAGAAACTTCAATCTTGGTGCGGGGAGCACGATCGCGAATGACTTGAACAGCGGCTTGGACTTGGGCAAGATTCATGTTGTCGAGCATGATCACCCCGACGCCTGCGGAGATAGCTTCCATCACCTGCCCAAGGGTCTCGGTTTCGACCTCAATAATTAACGGGAATGGGAGTTGCGATCGCAACTTTTTGATCGCTGCCGCAATACTGCCCCCCGCCGCTGCAATGTGATTGTCTTTCACCATGACGGCATCATCTAAGCCGAGACGGTGATTCGTACCACCGCCGACTCGAGTGGCGTACTTCTCAAGTAACCGCAGACCTGGCGTTGTTTTGCGCGTATCGACAAACTGAGTCGGTAAATCAGCCAGCTGATCGACAAAGCGACGGGTTGCTGTGGCCACCCCGCTTAGCCGCATCGCCACATTAAGAGCCGCCCGCTCACCACTGAGCAGTGAAGCCAGAGGGCCTTCCAACTCAGCAATCACTTGGCCGCTACCGCACGCAAAGCCTTCGGCCAGCTTGGCTGTGCACTTCACCTGCGGATCGAGCAACTGCAACATCCGAAAGGCGATCGGTAAGCCTGCGATGATACCCTCACTTTTGGCAACCCAAGTCGCCTTGCCGGTCGTACCCTCCAGCCCTAAACCTTGGGCTGAGTGATCACCACGTCCCAAATCTTCGCGCGACCAGTCAGACAGAATCGGGTCGAGCAGGATCCAAGGGGGCAACATGGGGACGATCGCAAACACCGCCTTTTATTGTCTCCCGCTTTGGAGTCCTAGGAGCAGGTCTGCTACAACGGCAGTGACGGTCTGCTCTGGGGCTTGTTGATGCCGTTCTTGCGTTGTGGGTTGACTCGCTGGCGATCGCTGCGGCTATTGCCCCTGCTACTCACCCTATTCATCGTCCTTGCGCTCGGCGGGCTCGGAACAGGAACCCAGCGATCAGCCGCTGCGGATTCGACCGTTGTGCTGCGAGCGCTGCTACCCGCACCGTTTCGAGAGGCGATGCAACCGGCGATCGCTCGTTTTACGGCTGAACATCCTGAAATTCAGCTGGAATTGGTGGCGGGGCCAAATGACACCAGCCTGGTGTCCGACCTCTACACCACCGCTTTTTTGCTTGGGAATGCACCCTACGATTTGGTCTTTCTGGATGTGACTTGGCTGCCAAAATTTGTTGCCGCCGGTTGGTTGCTGGATCTGAGCGATCGCGTTTTGCCTGAAATCCAAGCCGAATTTTTGCCCGCAGCTCTGAATGGCAGTTTTTATCGCGATCGCCTCTATCGCCTGCCTTTGAATGCGGCGGTTGGGCTGCTTTACTACCGGCAGGACTTGATGCCCGAGCCGCCCCAAACTTTCACGGAGCTGGTGCAGCGATCGCAACAACTGCAAGCGCAGGGAGTCGTGCCTTGGGGCTACGTTTGGCAGGGCAAACAGTACGAGGGCTTAGTCTGCAACTTTCTAGAAGTGCTGGCGGGCTTTGGCGGCTACTGGATTGATCCACAAACCGGCGAGGTTGGATTGGATCATCCCGAAGCGATCGCGGCGGCGGATTGGCTGCACAGCACGATCACCGACCAGATTTCGCCCGCGGGGGTCAGCACCTTTCAGGAGAATGAAGCACTCAAGCTGTTTGAAACCGGTCAGAGTGCCTTTATGCGCAACTGGCCCTATGCGGAAATGCTGCTGGAGCGACCGGAATCGGCAGTGCGGGGCAAGGTCGGGATTGCGCCGATGGTCCATGCGCCCGGCCAAACCAGTGCTGCCACCCAAGGAACTTGGGGTGTGGGCATTGCCCAGCAAACGGAGCATCCTGAAGCGGCGTTAACCGCATTGTTAGCACTGACCGATGCTGAGTCACAACGCTTGATCAGCCTTGGTTCTAACTACATTCCAACGCGATCGGCGCTCTATCAAGATCCCGAATTGCTGGCGCGCTATCCCTTCTATGCGACACTGCCGCCCATTTTGGAATCAACGGTGCTGCGATCGCCGCTACCCGCCTACGATGCTCTGTCGGATATTCTGCAGCGTCACCTGAGTGCAGCCATCAGCGGCCAAACGCCCGTTGCGATCGCCCTGCAACAGGCTGCGCGGGAGTCTCGTCAGTTGCTCACCAGTCAGCAAGGAGCAACAGCCTCATGACTCATCCGCCTCGTTGGCTCACCATCCCGGCTCTCCTGACCATTACCGGTGTGTTTGCCTATCCCCTACTGCGGGCTGCTTGGCTGAGTTTGCAAGCGCTGAATCTCAATACCCAGTTGCAGCCGGTCTTCATCGGCCTAGCGAACTACCAGCGACTTTGGGGTGACAGCCGCTTTTGGGGTGACCTGTTCAACACCACTGTCTTTACAGTCACCTCCGTCAGTCTGGAGCTGGTCTTGGGACTGGCGATCGCGCTGCTCTTGCATCAACCGAGCCGCTGGCGCGGCCCTTTGCGAACGATCGCGCTTTTACCGTGGGTGCTGCCGACAGCGGTGATGGCCTTAGGCTGGGCTTGGATTTTTAACGATCCCTACGGCGTCTGGAATGACTGGTTGCAGCAGCTGGGTTGGATTGCAGCCCCGATCAACTGGCTGGGCAATCCGCGCTGGGCTTGGCTGACCTTGGTGGCGGCCGACGTTTGGAAGACCACACCGTTTGTGGCGATTCTGCTGCTGGCAGGGCGTCAGGCAATTCCTGAGGATCTCTACGAAGCCCACTGTCTGGAAGGGGCAACGGCTTGGCAGAGCTTTTGGCAGATCACCCTGCCTTTACTGCGTCCACAGCTGGCGATCGCGCTTTTATTTCGATCGGCTCAAGCCTTTGGTCTATTCGATCTGGTCAAAGTGATGACGGGAGGCGGGCCAGCGAACTCAACGGAAACCTTAGCGCTCTATGCCTACACCACCGCGCTGCGCTACCTCGACTTTGGCTACGGCGCGACGTTGGCGATCGTGACAGCTGCAATCCTCGCCGCTGGCCTCGGTCTGATCTGGGGCTTGGGTCGATCGCGTTCCACCCCGTCGGGAGGACTGTGATGAAACCTCGATTCCGCTGGGCGATCGCTGCTCTCGCCCTCAGTCTGTTCTCCCTTGCGCCAATCCTCTGGCAGCTCCTGACCTCGATCAAGGTCAACGCTGACATCGCCGCCATTCCCACGATCTACTGGCCCCGCCAGTGGACGGTGGAACATTACCAAGCCCTCTGGCAACAGACCCCCGCTTTTGGTCGCTATTTACTGAACAGCGCCGTAGTCTCTGCTATTGCGACTCTCGCAGCTCTGCTGATCGGAACACCCTGCGCCTACGCGATCGCCCGCCGCCGCGATCGCAGCAGTCAAGTCTTGGTAGGAAGCCTACTGCTGGTGACCCTGTTCCCCTACGTTCTGCTGTTTCAAGGACTGCTGGAAGTGGTGCGCTGGTTGCAGTGGGGTAATAACTACGCAGCGCTAGTGGTGCCCTACACGGCGCTGAATCTGCCGCTGGTGATTCTGCTGCTGCGCAGCTTTTTTGAGCAACTGCCGCCGGAGCTGGAGGAAGCCGCTCAGATCGACGGGCTCTCGCTGGGGCAGCGGCTTTGGCTGATTTTGGTTCCGCTGACGGCTCCAGCGTTAGTGACAGCAGGTATCCTCGCTTTCATCTTTTCTTGGAATGAATACGTTTTGGCCCTCAGTTTTATTTCCCAGCAAGCGCTGAAAACTGTGCCGATCGCCGTGGCCGAAATTGGCGGCATCTCAATTTTTGATGTGCCCTACGGTGACATTGCAGCCGCTACCGTAGTGGCGACGCTGCCCTTGATCGGTTTAGTCTTGGTGGCGCAACGGCGCATCCTAGAAGGATTAACAGCCGGAGCAGTGAAGGGCTAAATCTATGGCGTCATTTGCCCTCGAACTGCGTCAACTGCGCAAAGCCTACAGCCCAAGCGTGGTGCCGGTGGCGAACCTGTCGCTCCAGCTCCAGCCCGGTGAATTTCTAACGCTGCTGGGACCGTCTGGTTGCGGTAAGTCCACGACCCTGCGCCTGATTGCCGGCTTGGATCAACCCACGAGCGGCAGTATTTGGCTGGGCGATCGCGAGATCACGACCTTGCCACCGGGCGATCGCGATATGGCCATGGTTTTCCAGAGCTATGCCCTCTATCCACATCTCAACGTGCGCCAAAACTTGACGCTGGGTCTACAAATTCGTCGCACGTCCGCCGCAGAAATTGAGCAGCGCCTGCAACAGGTCGCCCACAATCTTGAGCTGGATCATCTGCTCGATCGCCGACCGGCCCAGCTCAGTGGCGGTCAGCGCCAGCGAGTCGCCTTAGGAAGAGCCCTCGTGCGGCAACCCTCGGTTTTCCTGCTCGATGAACCCCTCAGTAATTTGGATGCGCTACTGCGCGAGCAAGTGCGTGCCCAGATGAAAGCGCTGTTTAGTCAGCAAGCCTCGCCGGTGGTCTACGTCACCCATGACCAAACCGAAGCGCTGAGTTTATCGCACCGGATTGCCATTCTCAATGGTGGGCATCTGCAGCAACTCGACAGCCCCGATCGCATCTACCAAGCACCCGCCAATGCCTTTGTCGCTGGCTTCATCGGCAGTCCCCGCATGAATCTGCTGCCACTTCCCATTCACTCCGGTCAGGCTTGGTTGGGATCACGCGCCTTGCCAATCCCCTCTCATCTCGCGGCGCGATCGCAGGTTTTGTGGGGATTGCGACCCGAACATCTCAAACTGGCGACCCCAGAGGTTGAGCGAGCGATTCCGGTTCAGCTGCACTTGACTGAGAATCTAGGGATGCAGCGCTTGTTGACCGTGGCGATCGCAGCGAATCCTGAAGTACGCCTCCGCCTGCTGATGCCCAGCGATCAACCCATTCCCACGGATCTACAGGTCACGTTCGAACCTGAAAGTCAGCACTGGTTTTGCCCATCCACCGGCGATCGCCTGTAGGTCTCAGGACCTACGGACTCAATTGCAGCGTTGTTCTTGCCGCAGGAAGGTATCAGCTTCAGGCTGTGCTCCCGGATCAATTTGCCGCGCCGCCCGTAACCCTGACTCGATCGCCCCTTCGACCCAGCCGGACTTCATTGTTGTGAAATCACCTGCGAAGTGAATTAAGCCCTCTGGCGTCGTCCACTCACGAATCATCCAGGCTCCGCCGAGCGGTGGCCCACCAAAGGAGCCCCGAATCCAAGGTTGTTCCCCCCAGGCAAAATCAGCCAGCGTCACCACTTCATCAAACAAGTCCGGTAGATCGGAGCGGAACTGATCGACGATTGCCTGTGCCCGCTCTGACTTGGGCCGAGCCAGCATGGCATCCTTGTTGCGACCATTGAGGTAGAAGAAGGTATTGCCATAGCCCCCGCCCTCGTTACCTGTAATATCGATCACCCGTTCCCAAGGGCGATCGGAACCAGCCATGGGCCAGCCGTGGACATTCTGAGCCAACCAAACAGGCGATCGCGTCTGGGCAATCACCTTGACGGTTTGCTCCCATTCCATCTCGGCAAACATGCGCCGTTTCCCAGCCGACCAGCCGGGCCGAACTGCAACTTCTGGCAGAACCGTGAAGGGAATGGTCGAGATAATGGCGTCTCCCTGAAACGTCCGTCCATCTTTGACCGTGACCGTCGCCCGATTAGCCTGCTGATCGATCGCGACAACAGGAGCGTCTAGGATGAAGCGTTCCGAGCCGATTGCGGCAGCCATTGCCTTAGGCAGCCGATCGTTACCCCCTTGGATACGAAACAAATTTTGATCACCGAAATGGTAGGCCAAATCGGGAATCACGCCCAAAGCAGGTGAGCTGCTGGTGAAAGTCCCACCGTGGGCATCAAGTAGCTGAATAAAAGCCTCAGAGCCCCCGACTTGGCGGATGAGCTGGGACAGCGTCAGATTATCGAGTTGCTGAATGGCTTGAGCATCGGGCCAATTGGCATCCAGCACCGTATCGGTGTCGAGCCCATTCAGAATCAAGTAAGTGTTCAGAAGTGAGGCGACACTGACTCGTCGCTCTTGCGGGGCTAAATCCCAAGGCCAGCGACTCAGATCTGCCGCATCCGCTGTCTTGCCGTCGAACAGATACCGAGGCAAGCCATCGTTGAGGGTCAGCAAGGGTAGTTTGAAGTGTCGGATGTAGCTGAGTACGTAGGGCATGTTGGCTCGAAAGTGCCCACCGCCTGCCTCGCTGAACTGACCGCCCTTCAACGGCACCGACAGTAGTCGCCCGCCAATTCGGTTTTGGTATTCAATGACCGTAACTTGGTGACCCCGCCGGAGTAACGACAGCGCCGCCGTCAAGCCTGCCATGCCAGCCCCAAGCACCAACACCGATCGCTTTCTAACTGGCGTAGAGCGAGTCTGGGCTTGTCCTCCTGCCGCCAACGTGCCAGCGAGTCCGGTCGTTGCTGCCGCACCGAGACTTGACTGCAGAAAACGACGACGGCTAAAGCGCATGGAGCCACCAGTCCTTAGGGCAAAGGGAAATTGAGCTTGGGTCAGACAATGAACTCAGCCGGACAGAATCTAGCTGAGCAGCTACGAAGCACTGTCTCGCTGACTCTAGGGCTGCCAATGAACAATGCTGTTTTCAACAGCTTTAGATATATCACCCGTTTCTATTGGCTTCTGGGTTTAGAAATGCTCAGTAACATTCAGAGCAAGAGCCAGTTAGCACAGTGATCAAGGAGTGAGCGTTCAATCAGCTTTTGAGCAAAACAGTACCTCTTGTTTCTCGTTGCCTTGACGCTACAGTAACGATAGTCCTCAAGTCCGATCGCAGAATTTGTCCATGACTGTAATCTCCTCCAATCTAGGTGCTAGTTCTTTGGTGCCAACCTTTACTGACTGCTTGCGATCGCCCCTCACAAAAGCACACATTCATACTCTCCAGATCAACTTGGGGAAGCGCTGTAATTTAGCCTGCAGTCACTGTCATGTCGAAGCAGGGCCGAAACGAACGGAAGAACTGACAGAGGAGGTCTGTCAACAACTGATTCAGTTAATTCAAAAACATCCAGAAATTCAAGTTATTGACTTAACAGGTGGTGCGCCGGAAATGCTCTATGGCTTTCGGCCTTTGGTAGAAGCTGCTCGTCAAGCAAACAAAACGGTGATTGTGCGATCGAACCTCACGATTTACTTTGAGCCAGGTTTTGAGGACTTACCTGAGTATTGTGCTGACAAACAGGTGCGGATTGTCGCTTCACTTCCCTGCTATTTGTCTGACAATGTTGACAAGATGCGCGGCCATGGCGTTTATGATGCTTCGATCCGAGCTTTACAAAAACTAACTGAATTGGGCTATGGCAGTCAGCCTCAGTTAGTCCTTGATCTAGTCTATAATCCGCCACTGCCAACGCAAGAAAAGCAATTCCGACTCACACCCAATCAAATCAGTCTTGAGCAAGACTATAAGACTTTCTTACAGGAAAAATTCAGCATTCAGTTTAATCATCTTTTGACAATCACTAATCTCCCAATTGGCCGAACAGGTCAGTTCCTCAAGCGACAAGATCTCTACGGAAAGTATCTACAGTTTCTCTCTGATCACTTTAATTCTGAAACTGTCGAAGGTTTAATGTGTCGCCACCAGCTTTCGGTCGATTATCAGGGCCAAATTTATGATTGCGACTTTAATCAAATGGCAGAGGTTCCTGCGCTGAATCAGCAGGGCAATCCCCTTACAGTGGCGAATTTGCTCGCCAGCGATCGCCTCGATTTAATCTCTACGATTCAAACGCGCGATTACTGCTACGGCTGCACAGCAGGTTCTGGTTCTAGCTGTGGCGGTGCTTTACTGTAAGGCAGCCTGGGTAACCAACATTGTTGGATCAACAGCCAGTGAAAAGTTGCGATCAAACAGTTTTGGTAACTTTCTGCAGAAAATCACCGAGTAGATAAAGTGATCCACAAAAGACGATCGCTTCTGGATAGGTTTGGGCAATTGCCAGTCCCTCTGCCCAATCAGCCGCCGTTGAGGCGATCGCCCCCTGCGCTGCTGCCCAAGTTTGCAATTCCTCAGACGACCAACAATCATGGTCAGGCACCGGAATGGCAATACAGCGATCGCCCGATCGCAAAAGAGTTGCCAAAACCGCTTGCGCATCCTTGGCTCGCAGCATGCCAATCAGCCAGGTGATTGATTGATTCGGTAAAAGTTGATCGACCGCTTGACGCAAAGCGATCGCCGCCTCCGGATTATGCGCCCCATCAATCAGCAGTCGCCGACCTTGATAATCCAGCCATTGCAAGCGACCGGGCCAGTCAGTATCGGCTAACCCTTGGGCGATCGCAGCATCTTGTAATCCCCAGCCCTGTTGCTGGAGCTGTCGCAAAATCGCGATCGCGATCGCCGAGTTGATTCGCTGGACATCACCAATCAGACCCGACTGATAGGTCAGTCCTTGACTCTGCCACAGTCCTGATTCGATGACTGTTGCGGGTTCGATCGCGATCATCAGTGCTTGTAATTGCTCAGCTCGATTGCGAATTACGGTTCTCGCTTCTGGTAGCAGTGGGCCTACAACCACGGGACAGCGCGATTTGATGATCCCGGCTTTTTCAGCCGCGATCGCCCCTAAGGTCGGGCCTAAAACTGCTTGATGGTCGTGACCAATGCTGGTGATCGCCGTGACGAGAGGTTGTGCAACAACATTCGTTGCATCCAAGCGTCCACCTAGCCCCGTCTCGATCACCACAATATCGAGATCACTGTCAGCGAGGACGAGCCATACCGCTGCCGTCAGCAACTCAAACGGCGTTAGGTCAATGCCATCAGCAGCAGCCAACACGGTCTGAACCGCCTCCAGCAAGCGATCGCTACTAACTTGCTGACCGTTTAGTTGCAGGCGTTCGCACCAGCTGATCAAGTGCGGCGAGGTGTAGCGCCCGACTCGATAGCCGTTCGCCCGCAAGGCCGTATCGACAAACGCACAGGTTGAGCCTTTGCCGTTGGTGCCGGCGATATGGACGATTGGTATTTGATTTTGGGGATTGCCTAGCCGCTCCAAAACGGTCAGGCTGCGATCGAGCCCCAGATCAACGCCTCGCTGAGCAAACGAACCCAGCAGGCGATCGAGTTCCGCCAGACTCATTCGCCAGCGATCGCCAACAATGCGCGTTCGGTCATCGCCAGAGCTTCATCAATTTCTGCGGCACTGACAATCAAGGGCGGCACAAAGCGCACCACTTCCGCACCGGCAGGCACCAACAGCAGACCCTGCTCAATCGCAGCTTTGACCAAAGCGATCGGCGTCACATTGGGATCATTACGCAAGACTAAGCCGTTGATCAGACCCCAGCCGCGCACGCCAGCCAACAGATTCGGGTAGCGATCCACCAGTTCTTGCAAACCCGCCCGTAACTGCTCGCCCCGTGCCTGCACATTGGCTAGTAGTTGATCGCGCTCCATCACTTGCGCGATCGCCAGACCTGCCCGACAAGCCAACGGATTACCACCAAAGGTGCTGGCATGTTCGCCAGCTTGCAGAATATTGCAGGAGGCCTTGACCAGCAGCGCCCCGATCGGCACACCGCCACCCAAGCCTTTCGCAACCGTGAAAGCGTCCGGCTCAATGCCGAGGTTTTCGTAACCCCAGAGCTGGCCCGATCGCCCCATGCCAACTTGGACTTCATCCAAAATCAACAGCATCCGCCGTTGATCGCAGAGCTGGCGCACCGCTTGGAAGTAGGCGCGATCGCCTGGATTGACACCACCTTCACCTTGCAGCGGTTCCAACAGGATTGCCGCCACTGTTTCGCCAGCAGCATCGAGTTCTGCCAAGGTCGCTTCCGGTGCCGCCAAACCGTTGTAGGGCACATAACGGAAGCCTTGAACGAGCGGTTGAAAACCCTTGTGATATTTGGGCTGACCGGTTGCAGTCACGGCTGCCAGCGTCCGACCATGGAAGCTAGCCTGAGCCGTCAGGATGATCGGATTCTCCGCTTCAAGAACCGTGTTGCCATGTTTGCGCGCCAGCTTAATTGCCGCTTCGTTAGCTTCCGCGCCGGAATTACAGAAGAAAACGCGATCGGCACAGGAGTTTGCCGTCAGCCAAGCGGCCAGTTGGCCCTGCTCGGGAATGTAATAGAGATTGGAGACGTGGTGGAGTTTGCGGATTTGATCGCTGATCGCATCTACCAACTCAGGATGGGCGTGCCCCAAGGTGCAGGTGGCAATGCCCGCCACAAAATCCAGATAGCTCCGCCCCTGCGTATCCCACACTCGGCAGCCTTCACCCCGTTCTAAGGCCAGTGGGAAGCGCCCGTAGGTCTGCATGACGCAGGCATCAAACGCATCGGTACTGAAAGGTGATGCGATCGCGGCATCTACTGCCGCCAAGACGGTTTCGGGGCTCACGCGATTAACTCCTCTGTCAGCGGCTTACAGAGCGATTGGATGATCCACTGATTATAAGGTCGGTACTCAGAGCGATGCAGAGTGCCATTCAGGAAAGCGTCTCTAGCGATCGCCTTCATCTCATGCAATCGATGCTGCCTAAGTTCTAAGAATCTTGACCGAACCTCAGCGCACAGCTCATCCAAGGAGGGCAATCACTGTGCAGGTTTAGCCTTTTATAGAGAAGGTGCAGCAGGGGTAGACAGCGCGGCCAAAACAGAAGCTGAGGGATATGCTGAAACCGCTGGAGAGGTTCTCTACGCAGACTTTGCAACAATACGTTAAATTTAGTTAAGAGACTTTCTCAGAATTCTCCGGCCCTATCGGACTCTTTAAGGATCGACGCCCATGAAATGGAACTGGCGCACCCTGGCACTCTGGACTCTGCCGATCCTGGTCATCGGCTTTTTCGTCTGGCAAGGGGGCATTGGGGCGAACCTGCAAACCAATAGCACCATCAATGCGGCCAGCACCCGCATGACCTACGGTCGCTTCTTGGAATACCTCGATGCGGGCCGAGTCACGGCAGTTGATTTTTATGAAGGCGGCCGCACGGCGATCGTCGAGGCCGTTGACCCTGACCTCGATAACCGGCTGCAACGCCTCCGCGTCGATCTGCCTGGCACGTCTCCCGATTTGATCACGCGCCTGCGCGACAGCGACATTAACTTCGACGTCCACCCACCGCGCAACGATGGCGCGATCTGGGGTCTGCTCAGCAACCTGATCTTTCCGATCCTGCTGATCGTCGGTTTGTTCTTCCTGTTCCGTCGCTCTGGCAACGTGCCGGGTGGCCCCGGTCAAGCGATGCAGTTCGGCAAATCGAAAGCCCGCTTCCAAATGGATGCCAAAACCGGCGTGCTGTTTGACGATGTCGCTGGCATCGAAGAAGCCAAGGAAGAGCTGCAAGAAGTGGTGACCTTCCTGAAAAACTCCGAGCGCTTCACCGCAGTCGGTGCCCGTATTCCTAAAGGCGTCTTGCTGGTTGGCCCTCCGGGGACGGGTAAAACCCTGTTGGCTAAAGCGATCGCGGGTGAAGCAGGTGTTCCTTTCTTCAGCATCTCCGGTTCAGAATTCGTGGAAATGTTTGTGGGTGTCGGTGCCAGCCGCGTCCGCGACCTGTTCAAGAAAGCCAAAGAAAACGCACCTTGCATCGTCTTCATCGATGAAATTGACGCCGTCGGCCGTCAGCGTGGCGCCGGTATTGGCGGTGGTAACGACGAGCGGGAACAAACCCTCAACCAGTTGTTGACCGAAATGGACGGTTTTGAGGGCAACACCGGCATTATCATCATCGCGGCCACCAACCGCCCCGATGTCTTGGATGCAGCGCTGACCCGTCCTGGCCGTTTCGATCGCCAGATCATCGTTGATGCACCGGACATCAAAGGCCGTCTGGAAATCCTCAAGGTTCACGCCCGTAACAAGAAACTGGCGGAAGATGTCTCCCTGGATGTGATCGCCCGCCGGACGCCGGGTTTCGCCGGTGCTGATTTGGCCAACCTGCTGAACGAAGCCGCAATTTTGACTGCCCGTCGACGTAAAGATGCGATCACGCTGACGGAAATTGATGACGCCGTCGATCGCGTCGTCGCCGGTATGGAAGGTACGCCGCTGGTCGATGGCAAGAGCAAGCGCTTGATTGCTTACCACGAGGTGGGTCACGCGATCGTGGGCACCTTGGTCAAAGACCATGACCCGGTTCAGAAAGTGACGCTGATTCCTCGCGGCCAAGCTCAAGGTCTGACCTGGTTCGCGCCGGATGAAGAGCAAGGCTTGACCTCGCGGGCGCAAATTCTGGCTCGGATTAAAGGCGCCCTCGGCGGCCGGGCTGCGGAAGATGTGATCTTTGGCCATGACGAGGTGACCACCGGTGCAGGCAATGACTTGCAACAGGTGACGGGCATGGCGCGTCAGATGGTGACTCGCTTTGGCATGTCGGATCTGGGGCCGCTGTCGCTGGAAGGTCAAAGTCAAGAGGTGTTCTTGGGCCGCGATCTGATGACGCGATCGGAATACTCGGAGCGGATTGCCATCCGCATTGATGCCCAGGTTCATGACATCGTCGACCACTGCTACCAAGAAACGCTGCAGTTGATTCGCGACAACCGCATCGTGATCGATCGCCTCGTCGATCTGCTGATTGAAAAAGAAACGATCGACGGCGATGAATTCCGTCAGATTGTGGCTGAGTACTGCCAAGTCCCTGAGAAAGAACGATTTGTGCCTCAGCTGATCTAGCGCACTAGATTAGGGCCTCAACTGACCGCTGCTGGACTTCGGAAAGGCAGCGGTTTTTCTTGGGTCCTTGTTTAGTGGGAGAAAGCAGTTCTGGCGACTAGATGAGAACCGCGATCGCAGGTTGCCTAACGAAGGGTGTCACTTTCCGTTAGGATTGCGAGGATCCCTGTCTGTCCTGTGACTATGTTGCGTCTCGATCGCATCTCTAAGATTTATCCCACCGGTGAGGTGCTCCGAGATGTGAGCTGGGAAGTCAAACCCGGCGATCGTATTGGTTTAGTCGGGGTGAATGGGGCTGGCAAGTCGACCCAAATGCGGATTATTGCCGGTTTGGAAGAGGCCACTAGCGGCGAAATTATTCGGCCCAGTAGCCTCAAAATTGCTTATCTGCAGCAAGAGTTTGATATCGATCCTGAGCGCACAGTTCGGGAAGAACTCTGGCAAGCCTTTGGTGAAGCAACAACCGTTTTTAATCAGTTGTCGGAGGTGGAGCACCAGATGCAAACCGCCGAACCTGAGCAACTAGACGATTTGATCCATCAGCTCGATCGCTTACAACGGCGGTTTGAGGCCTTGGATGGCTATGCGATCGATGCCCGCATTGCCAAGCTTCTACCTGATCTGGGTTTTGGTCTGGAGGATGGCGATCGCTCGGTGGCGGCCTTTAGTGGCGGCTGGCAGATGCGGATGGGCTTGGGCAAAATTCTGCTGCAAGAGCCTGATCTACTGCTGCTGGACGAGCCGACTAACCACCTCGATCTTGAAACGATTGAATGGTTAGAAACCTACCTGAAAGGCTTGAGCCAGCCGATGGTGATCATTTCACACGATCGCGAGTTTCTCGATCGGCTCTGCACCCAAATTGTGGAAACAGAACGCGGGGTAGCTCGCACCTATCTCGGTAACTACAGCGACTATCTCACTCAGAAAGAGCTGGAAAAGACAGCGCAATTTGCAGCCTTTGAGCGTCAGCAAAAAGAACTCGCTGAGCAACAAGCCTTTATCGATCGCTTTCGGGCCAGCGCGACTCGCAGCACCCAGGCCAAAAGTCGCGAAAAGCAACTCGAGAAAGTCGAGCGAATTGAAGCACCCGAAGATAACTTGCGCGGTATTCAGTTTCGCTTTCCACCCGCACCTCGCAGCGGCCGCGAAGTGGTGATGATTGAGGATCTAACCCACGCCTACAACGACAAGATCCTGTTCCTTGGGGCAGAATTGCTAATTGAACGGGGCGATCGCATTGCCTTTCTCGGGCCGAATGGCGCGGGTAAGTCTACCCTGTTGCGGCTGATTCTGGGGCGTGAGCCGCTGCTGGAAGGCAAAGTGGAACTCGGTGCCCACCAAGTCATCCCCAGCTATTTTGAGCAGAATCAAGCGGAAGCGCTAGATCTCGAAAAGACAGTGCTCGATACGATTCATGACGAGGTGCCGTCTTGGAAGGACTCAGAAGTTCGCACCCTTTTGGGGAGTTTCTGTTTCCGCTCTGACACTGTCTTCAAGAAAGTAGGGGCTCTAAGTGGTGGTGAGAAAGCACGACTAGCGCTGGCAAAAATGTTGCTGCAGCCTGCCAACTTGTTGATTCTCGATGAGCCAACGAACCACCTCGATATCCCTGCCAAGGAAATGCTGGAGGAAGCTCTACGAGAGTACGAAGGAACGGCGCTAATTGTGTCGCACGATCGCTATTTCGTATCGAGAGTTGCCAATAAGATTGTCGAAATTCGGGATGGCGAGTTCCGCGTTTATGCCGGCGATTATCACTATTACCTCGAGCAAATTCAGCTGAAGAAAGAGCGAGAGCGGCTGGCGGCAATAGAGGCAGAAAAAGCTTCGAAGGCAGCGGCGAAGCGTGCTAAGCAAAAAGCCAAACAGCAAGAACGCCGTCAGTCCTAATCTGCTCTCTCTCAATGCCAAAAAGCGATCGCAATCATCCGCTCTCACTGGTTAGCCATGCTGGTCAATGACAGGCAAGATCAGGAAGGCGATCGCTTTTTATTCGGCTAAAGGCCAGCTTCTTTCACCCTCACTAATCGAGAGAGAAGCCATCGTTCAGATCCAGAGGAACCATTTACCGCGTCAAGATTGACGGCTGAGCAGTCATTGGCTTCCGCTTTTTGGCCAGATTAAAGATCAAAAACTCTGATGTCTCTGTCGATGCAGTTGCTGTCGACTCGGGCAAACGCGATCGCTGTTACACAGCGCTGAACAGCCGCTCATTTTGAAGACTGACACTCCAAAGAGTGACCTTGAATTAATACTGCGGCATTCAAGACTTTGACTAGGCTGTTTATTCTGGGAGCAGTAACGAGGAATTTTTATGTCGAAGCTGTTTGCGGCGACGGCAGCAGAACGAGCGAGCCGACTAGCCACCCTCCTACAGGAGTTCCGCTTCCAAGTTCATAAACCGCTGTTCGAATCTGCAGGCTTAGCCGCGCCACCCCTATCTAAGCGGCAACTATCCCAACTGCTAGGCGTGTCACCGACCCTGATTGTCAAATATGAAAATGCCGAAATTGACCCCCTCGATATTCGCTGGGGCTTAATGAACCGGATTGCTGAAGTTCTGGGGCTGTCCCTCGATGAACTGAATGGCGTGTTCTCTGGTCAGCAAGACTCCTCCGCCCTACTGGAGCGATCGCAGAAGAAAAGCAACCGCCGCTCTAGCTGAACAGGGCTACGTCAGTTAGCCTCAGACCGAAACCCTCCGCTTCATCAGGCGCGATCGCTGGCCGGGATAATTCCTTGGGAGGCTAAATAGTCCAGCACTTGCGCCACACAATCCTCAAGCGATCGGCTGCCAGTATCAATTTGCAGCTCCGCCGCTTCCGGTGCCTCGTAGGGCGAAGAAATTCCTGTAAATTCTGGGATCTGACCAGCGCGAGCCTTGGCATAGAGGCCTTTGACATCGCGTTGCTCACAGATATCCAAAGAGGCTTGGCAATAGACCTCAATATATTCACCGTCGGCGACCAAGGCGCGGACGCGATCGCGATCGGCACGGAAGGGCGAGACAAACGCCGCCAGGGTAATCACCCCTGCTTCCATGAACAGCTTGGCGACTTCGCCAATACGACGAATATTTTCTTGGCGATCGCTATCGGAAAACCCAAGATCCGCACAAAGGCCGTGGCGGACATTATCGCCATCGAGGACAAAGGTGCGGCAGCCCCGCTCAAACAGCTGTGCCTCAACCGCATGGGCCAAGGTCGATTTACCCGACCCCGATAGACCTGTAAACCACAGAATCACACCGCGATGACCGTTGAGTCGCTCACGATCGCTGCGGGTAATTGTCGCATCGTGCCAAACGACATTCCGACTCGCGGGATCAGCGATCATTCCTAACGCCTCAACGGATTTACAGCCCGTACTAGCCTATCAGCAAGCGGCAGCGGATCCAGTACCTTACGGTTTGCTCAACGCCAGTGACTGAGCACGGCCTGCTGTTCCGCCAAATGTTGCACCAGCCGCTGACTGACTACTTCGCAGAGTTCAAAGACCGTGGAGTCGCAGATTTCGTAGTAGACACAGCCCTGTCGCGGCGTCCGACTCACAACCCCCGCTTGGTGGAGCAGTTTGAGGTGTTTCGAGACATTAGCCTGCCCCAGCCCCGATGCCGCCACAATTTCAGAAACCGAGAGCGCACCTTCCTTCAGGGTGCACAGCACTTGCAACCGAGTCGACTCTGAAAGCAGCTTGAAGTAGTCGGCGACTTGCGCCAGAGCAGCAGAGTTCATGGACACAGGCAATTACGAAACTTTTTTATTCTATTATATTACCACTTAAGAATATTTTGATAAACTCATCATGTCAGCCAGAGGAACCGACTATGCTTTTCCGTCAGCTCTTCGATCGCGACACTTGGACTTACACCTACTTAATTGCCGATGAAGCCAGTGGTGAAGCCGCATTGGTGGATCCTGTTTTAGAACAGTGCGATCGCGATTTAGCGCTGCTGCAAGACCTGGGTCTGACGCTGAAGTTTTGCTTAGAAACTCATCTCCACGCTGACCACATCACCGCAGCTGGGCGGCTGCGGGAATTGACCGGCTGCGAAACTGTTGTACCGGCAGGTGCAAATGCGACCTGTGCTGATCGCTTTGTGGTGGAGGGCGATCGCCTCCAGGTTGGGTCAATTGCGATTACAGTGATCGAAACTCGCGGTCATACCGATAGCCATGCCGCTTACTTGATCCATCAGGCGGAGTTGTTGACTGGCGACTCGCTATTGATTCGTGGTTGTGGCCGTACGGATTTTCAGAGCGGTGATGCGGGTCAGTTGTTCGACTCGGTGCAACGTCTCTTCCAACTGCCGGACAACACCCGCGTTTGGCCTGGCCACGACTACAGAGGGCACACCGTCTCCACGATCGGTGAAGAAAAACGCCTCAATCGCCGTTTTGTAGGCCGCGATCGCCAAAGCTTTATCACCTTCATGAACAGTCTCGACCTGCCTGATCCGCAGCGAATTATGGAAGCCGTGCCTGCCAACGAACGCTGCGGTCATCCCGCCACTAGCTAATACTTCTCACTCATGTTTCAGTCGTGACCCAGCTCAGGCAGTCGCCATGACCTCCTTTTCAACACCCACGAATCGCCAAAACACCCCATTACTCAGCCCCAATCAGTTACAGTTCCTGATCGATCGCCAGGAAGTTCTCCTGCTCGATGTTCGCGAAGTGGCGGAGTATCAGGCGGACCATATCGCTGGGTCGCATCTCTATCCACTCAGTCAAATAACCCAGCTGCCTTTACCGGCTAGCGATCGCCCGATTGTGCTGACCTGTCAGTCCGGGATGCGATCGCAGAAAGCCGCCACCCAATTACAGCAACGTGGACTGACGATCACAGAGCTACAGGGCGGTCTCAATGCTTGGAAGCAACGGGGCCTTCCCACAATCGGTCAGACTGCCAATGCACCGATCAGCCTCATGCGGCAGGTGCAACTGGTCGCCGGATCCCTTGTTCTTATCAGTATCATCCTGAGCTTGACCCTCGCCCACACATGGCTGGGGCTGAGTGCCTTTGTTGGCGCTGGACTTGTGTTTGCAGGTCTCAGTGGCACCTGTCTCCTACCGAATGTTCTAGCGGCGATGCCTTGGAATCGGGGTTAGTACGATGCAGTGGCTTGCGCTTGGGCTGGCGTTACTGATCGGCCTCAGCTTGGGATTGCTGGGCGGTGGCGGTGCTGTTTTGGCTTTGCCAGTCTTGGTTTATGTGCTGGACATTGATCCTAAAACCGCGATCGCGATGACTCTGGTGGTCGTGGGGAGCGCCAGTCTACTGGGAGCAATTCCCCATGCGCGGCGCGGCAACATCGACTGGCTCCGGACAGGGGTATTTGGCAGCTCCACGATGGTAGGAGCCTTTGGGGGAGCTCGACTAGCACTGTTACCTTGGGTGACGGCTCAGCTACAAATGGGTTTGTTTGGTGTGGCAATTTTGGCGGCGGCGAGCTTTATGCTGTGGCCTCAGTCCCCAAAAGCTGACGATCCGGTTTTGAGTTATCCGCGTCCCTTTTGTCTGAGCTGCTGGACTTGGTTAATCAGCGAAGGGATTGGTGTGGGGGTGCTGACGGGATTAGTCGGTGTCGGGGGTGGCTTTGCGATCGTTCCTGCGTTAGTGCTGCTGGGAAAAGTGCCCACGCGCAAGGCGATCGGCACCTCCTTGGTGATCATCGGCCTGAATGCGATTGCAGGATTAATGGGCTACTGGGGTCGCCTTAGTCTGCCTTGGGGACTGACGCTGACCTTCGCAGCTTCTGCCTGCCTCGGTACCCTCTTGGGTGGCGCAGTATCGCAGCGGCTTAGCACGCAGGGGCTACAACGCAGTTTTGCCCTTCTTCTGCTGGCGATCGGAGGGTTTGTCTTGGCGCGAAGTGTTTTATAGCGGCTGACCGCTCAAGAGAGTGAGAAATCGGGTACGAGTTGAAGAATCTGTTGCAAGCGATCGCGTTGTTGGAGCAGCGCCTTGGTTTGTAACAGGTGATCCACCTGAACCAACCCTGCCGTCATTGATGAGGCCATGCCCAAAAACCAGAGATAGGCCGCGCCATTCCAGCGCAGCAGCGGTTCTAGCACTGAAGGCTGACCTTCCAGTAGGGCTTGAGCAGCCTCCACCCAAGCGTCTTCCCCCATCCAAGGCAGTTCTGCCTCGCCTAAATCCCAGTCGCGGGCATGCAAGATCAGACGATCGCAGTGGCCATTCTGCCAGCGGCCCACGATTGCGGCGCGATCGCGCGGTAGCTCTGGACTCCCCTCCAAGCCTTTGATGGTGAAGAAGGTCGTGATCCCGCGCAGACTCAGGGCTTCTTCGATCATCAACTCCGTCGGCGGATGGACGAAGCCACAAACCGGCAAAGCTGCCCCTTGGACAGGAACGAGCATCAATTCGGCAGTGGCAAGCGGCGGTCGTTTGCCCAATTCCGAGCGATAGCCATTCAACACTTCAGCAGCCGGGCAAAGACTGGGTTGATGGAGTTGGGCTACACCAGCTTGTTCGAGACAGCGGTTGAGATTAGCAACAGAACGCGATCGCCAGTTCACCCCGATCGCATCCCAGAGTTCAACCAGAGGCACACCGTATTTTGTTGCAACGCGATCGCTGCCGTGCAGCACAACGGGTTGACCAACAGCGGCGAGCAGCAGCGCCAGCAGTGGTCCCAAAGGAGCCGTGCGATCGCGGCCATCGTAGGGATAGCCCAAGACCAGTGGCGGCCGTGTTGTACTCGGAGCCAAGACAGCAGGCAACCAGTCGGCGTAGGTCTCTAAAAATCCAGCGAGTTCGGTTCCCGTCGGGCGACGAATGCGATGGGCAATTAAAAAAGCCCCAATTTGGGCGGGGGTCGCCGTGGCTGACAGCATGAGCTGCAGGGCTTCGGCGGCCTCAGCCTGCGTCAAAACTTGGCTCGTGTGGCGTCCACTGCCAACCTTACGGATTAGGTCTCGGAATCGCTCGCTCATCGCCTGAACAGTAAACTTTTATGATCTCATTCCCATTTCTGCAAACCGTTCATTGGGAACTTCTCGGGATTGGATGCTGTCCTGCTCGGCCTGATCGCCATGACCTCTTCTGCCAGTCCGTTTTTTCAATTCGAGGCTGACTTTGTGCTCGGCCTACGCTGCATCCCCATGAGCGTGCGCCGCAAACTCGATGACTGTGGCGTCAAGCTCAAGCTAGAACACTGGCACCGTCTCTCGGAAGCCGAGCGCCAACAACTGGTTGATTGGCCCTGTGAGAGCGATCGCGATCGCCAAGCCTACCGGCAGCAACTCCGTGATTGGACCCAGCGCGATTGGGGGGAGCCCGCCAAAGATTTACCGATTGATCCTCAACCGGCTTGGCTGCAACCTGAGATTCCAGAGGCAGTGGAGGCCGCCTGCCAAGTGCTGCAGGTCAGTCTCAGTCCTGATGACTGGCAAGGGCTAGAACCCCTCCAACGCTTTGCCTTGATTAAGCTGGCGCGTCCCGGCCATGAACATCGCAACCTTTATCCAGCGCTGCAGGAATTTGGCCTCACCGAGCGATCGCCCCTTGAGGCTGACTGAGTTCCCGAGTTAGGTTGCTAGCGTTCGCGGGATAGAACTTGTTTTTGCTGGAGCGCTGCAGTCAAAATCTCCTGCGCAGCCCGATCGCAAACTCCGGGTTCCCCTAAGCTTTGGCGCATTCGCTGGTAACCAGCTTGGATCGCCGCTTGCCGGTCTGGATCGAGCAGGATAGCTTTCGCTTCCGCCGCAATGCGATCGGGGTTGGCTTCGTCTTGAAGTAACTCCGGCACGATCGCTTCCATATCGACCAAGTTGACGGGTGACATAAACGGAATTGAGAAGCGCAGAATGTGGCGGGCAATCCAAGCAGTCACGGCTCCGACGCGATAGACCACGACTTGGGGGATGCCTTGGAGACCCAGCTCGAGGTTCACTGTGCCGGATTTAGCGATCGCTAGATCCGCAGCAGCTTGGACCAAAGCCGTTGTTTCGCCGCTGACAATTTGCAACGGCAGGTTCAACTCGCGGGCTGCTTCCTCAATCGTCGTTCGAAACTTTTCCTGAGAGAGCGGCACAAAGAAGCGGAGATTGGGCAGCTCGGCGTTGAGTTGCTGGGCCGCCGCCAAAACGGTCGGCAACAGGAACTTTAACTCCTGAGGTCGCGAGGCGGGATAGAGCGCGATCGCCCGCTCCTGTTCCTGCAGGCCCAGCTGGGCACGAGCCTTAGCGCGATCGGGCCGATCTTGGAGTTGGTCGATCAGGGGATGGCCGACAAAGCTGACTGCCGCCCCGCGATCGCGGTAGTAGGTGGCCTCGCCGGGGAAGATGGCAAAAATGCGATCGCTGAAGTTAACGAGTTGGGTCGTCTTGCCCTCGCCGAAGGACCACACCCATTCCTGGGGCGCGATGTAGTAAAAAATCGGGATGTTGGGGTGAGATTTCGGTAAACGGCCCCCCCAGCCGATATTTGGCCCGATGTAGTCGATCAAAATCGCCGCATCGAGGGACGTTTCGCGAATCTGACGAGCAATCTTTTGCTGCAAGCGCCAGGTTGGCCAAACGTAGGGCAGCGCTTCCCAGATGCCAATCGAACTGATCCCAATCGTGTTAGCCAGCAGCTTTGCACCAGCCGCCGCCATGCGATCGCCACCCAAGGCGAGGATTTCGAGCTCAAGGCCCAATTGCTTCGCTTGCCGAAACAGCGCTGCAATCAGCAAACTGCCCTGTAGATCGCCCGAGACTTCGCCGGTGCTGATAAACAGTCGAATCGCAGCCACTTACTTGCTACCTGGCGTGGGACCCCGACGCTCGCTCCCTTGGGAAGCTTCGAGGAAGTTACAGAGGTGCTGCAGGTGCTCGAGGTCAGAAATCTGGCGGATCTCAGCGATCGCTTCCTTGAGCAACAGGTCGGAGCGATAGAGCAGCCGATAGGCCTGCTTCAGCTGCTTAAAAGCTTCGCCCTCCTGACCATCGCGCAGTCCCGCTCGTTCTAAGCCCACGAGATTGAGCGATCGCACGCGAGCAGGATTGCCTTCAACCAACATGTAGGGCGGTACATCTCGCTCCACACGGCTCATGCCGCCAATCATGGCGTTGCGGCCAACATGGACAAACTGATGCAGCCCTGACATGCCGCCGATCACGGCTCCCGACTCAACCACAATGTGGCCAGCCAAGGAGACGGCGTTGGAGATGACGATCCGGTTGTGCAGGATGCAGTTGTGGGCCACGTGCACGTAGGCCATTAGCAAATTGTCATTGCCGATCACCGTGGCTTCACCAGCTTTGGTGGCGCGGTTGATCGTCACATACTCGCGAATCCGGTTTCGATCGCCAATCCGCACGACCCTGAGCGATCCGTCAGTTTTTTTGTCCTGGGACTCCAGTCCGATCGCAGCGCCAGGAAAGATGCGATTTTCTTCGCCAATTTCAGTCCAACCATCGATGACCGCATGGGCTCCGACGGTCGTATGGGCTCCAATCCGAACATGCTCCCCAATAACGGCGTAGGGGCCGATTTGGACGCTGGGGTGAATCTCGGCTCCCGGCGCAATGATTGCGGTGGGGTGAATTACTGCACTCACCAGCCGTTACTCCACGAGCGAGAACACCAGTTCTCCGCTGGCTGCCAGCTGGCCATCGACCATCGCCTCACCTTGAATTTTGCAGAAGCGACGCCGCTTGGCACTGAGAAGCTGAGCCGACAAGACGAGCTGATCACCGGGTACGACCGGACGCCGGAAGCGGACTTGGTCAATACCGGCAAACACAAATAAGCCCTGGGGCATGTCGGGCATCAAGGTGACAATCACGCCCCCCACTTGGGCCATCGCCTCGACAATCAAGACGCCCGGCATCAGGGGGCGCCCTGGGAAATGCCCTTGGAACTGAGGCTCATTGAAAGTCACATTTTTAATCCCGACCGCCCGCTCGCCCGGTACATAGTCAATAATGCGATCGACAAGGGCAAAAGGGTAGCGGTGGGGAAGAAGGCCTTGAATCGTCTCCACGGCCAAGGGCAACGTCGGCAAGGCAGGAGCATCCGGGTTGACGGTCATGTAGAGAACGAATAGAGGTCAGCGAGAAACAAGGCTGGCCATGCGGGCTTGTAGTTCGCGGGCAAAGCGAACATGGAGCCGGTGGCTAGCTTTGTAGGCAAGGATATGAGCCTGGGGCAAGGCTCCGAGCAAGCTCAGATCCCCAGCTAGATCTAAGAGTTTATGACGCACTGGCTCGTTTGAAAAACGCAGCGGCGGATTCAACCAGCGATCGCGATCGCAGACCAAGGCATTCTCCAGGCTGCCCCCCCGAATGAGGCCCTGCTGACGCAAGGCTTCAATTTGGGGAGCCAAACCAAAGGTTCGGGCTGGCACCACCTCGCGCTCCCAGTCATCTGGCCGCCAGCGCACACTAAACCATTGATTGCCAATCGGGGCAAGGTCAAAGTCAATGCCATAGCTGAGACGGGTTTCCTCAGCAGGAACCGCTGTGACAAAGGCATCACCTTCACTGACCGTCAGGGGCTCTGTGAGGACCGGCACCGACACAGCGCCAAGAAGTTCGACGGTACCGACCGCGGCGATCGCCGCGAGCCACTCTGCCCCTGAGCCATCCAGCAGCGGCAGCTCGGGGCCATCGATCGCAATTTGGACATCGGTCACGCCCAAACCAGCAAGGACAGCCAAGAGGTGCTCAACGGTTCGAATATTGGCTTGATCCGTCGCCAGCTCCGTCGAGAGCAGCGTTTCGCGAACGCGATCGAGCTGTACGGGAATCTCAGGTGTGCCCGGCAGGTCAGTCCGCACAAAAATGCGATCGCGCCCACTGACGGCAGGTTCTAAACGCACGTTGACTTCTGCACCGCTGTGAAGCCCTACACCAGCGCAGTCAACAGGCCCTGCAAGCGTCCGACGGGGAATTGCAATCGCCATGGTCCTGCCTCAGAATTTTTCACCGATCGCAAACTGGATCCGATTGCCCTGATCCGGGGTAAAGCCCAGATCAAGCCGGACTGGCCCCACCGGCGTTGCGATCCGGACCCCAAACCCATAGCCAACGCCACCGCCCGGTTTCCCCCGGATGACCGCCGGCGCACCAATGACAGCACTGTCGCTCCCCAAGGAAGTGCCAGCATCGGCGAACAGAGCTCCACCAAGGAACTGGCTGATGATCGGGAAGCGATACTCCGCACTGGCGACAACAAAGCTCCGCCCACTGGCCAGGCCGCATTCTTCGTAGCCCCGCACGGTGTTGACGCCCCCGATGCAGAACGCCTCATAGGGTGGTAAGTTACCTAGGGCAGTGCCTGCCTGGATATTGAAAGCCAAAGTTTGCGGACATTCTTCAGCAGTCGGATTGTCCTTACGGCAGCCCTCTTGGAAGCGCAGCAAGCGGATGGGCACGTAGAAGCTGTAGCCAGCTCGAATCCGGTTGTAGAACACCCCATTGGCAGTGATCGGGAGGAACTGATCGACGTTGAAGCGGAAAAGACTACCGCGAGTCGGCGTAGCAACGTTATCGCGAGTATCACGAACCGCCCCAAAGATCAGTCCAAACAAGGTGTCTTGCGACCCCCCGGAAGCTGTTAGCGGATTCCCAAACTCATCTTGGGCAAAGGCATTGCCGTTGATGTCGGTAATGTCAACGACGTTGAAGCTGACACCTCCAAATAGAGTCCATTCCGGCCGTGTGTAGGGATCAGCCTGGGGAAGAGTGAACAGAATTTGGGTTCCGGTTCGCTGAGTGATGATGCTGTTGCCATTGGGCAAATTGACATCGATCGGGCCGTTCGTGAACTGGAGCGCTAGCTCCGCACTGCGGAACACATTGACGCTGTAGGAGGAGCGGAAGGGGTCGCCCGCAATCCAGGGATCACTGAAGCTGATATCAAACAAGGCCTGACGCAGACCCACCGAGAGCTGGAAGCCCAGCTTTTGGTTGTTGCCGCCAAAGTTCTGCTCCTGAAGGCCAATGGTGCCGAACAGACCGCTGGCGTCACTAAAGCCGACACCAGCAGAAAAGTTCCCCGTCGAGCTTTCCTGGACGTTGGTGACGACCACAACCTTGGTCGGGTCGCGGGGGTCGGGCTCAAGGTTGAGGCGAACATCACTGAACAGACCGAGGCCAAAGATGCGCCGCAGCCCTGCTTCGGCTTGGGGGCGATTGAAGACATCGCCTTCCTTGAAGGAATATTCCCGCGTGACGATGAAGGGCCGTGTCTTACCACGAATCGGATTGCCCTCTTCATCGGTCGATCGCCCTTCCGCGTTTTGGAAACGAACGATCAGCTCGCTGATTACCCCTTCAGCGACCCGCAGCGTGACTTCCCCGTTGGGGCTGATGCGCGAAGCATCCACCACCTGGGCCAGCACATAGCCGTTTTCGCGGTACCAAGTGTTCAGGGTCCGAATCCGAGCCTGCAGGGTTTGCAGGTTCAGAATTTTGCCGTAATCATCCTTGAATGTTTCTTGAATGACTGAGTCGGGCAAGACCCGCGCCCCATCCAATTCGATCTTGCTCAGGACGGGATTCGGTTCGACCACAAAGGTGATCTGAACTCCGAGAGGCGTATCCTCGGGCAATACTTGGACGTTACTGAACAAGCCAGTACCAAAGATGGCATTGACATCGTTCTGGAGTTGAGTCCTCGTTGAGGTAGCTCCCGCTTGGGTGCGAATAGCGCCGTAGATAGCGTCGAGGAGCTGGGCTTCGTCAGGATTACCAGCAACCCCAACGATTTGAACCTCTGACACGAGCACCTGGGGCTCAGCCGGAGCAGGCTGCTCTGCCGCAGGTGCTGGCGGGGTTGTCGGCGGAGTGGTAGGAGCAGGAGTCGATGCCGGTGGCGTTGCTGGCGTGGGCGTAGCAGCCGGCGGAGCACCGCCCTCATTCGTAGGAGATGTTTGCGCTAGTGGGAGCGGCGGAATCTCTGCAGCAGCGGGTTGAGGTAATGCCGTCGGTCCTTCGATCGCAAAACCAGCAGTGGCTGGCTTCGCGGGGGTCGGCGTTGCTTTTGTCTCAGCCCGAGCCGGTGACGCAGCGATCGCGATCGCGGTGGCACAGTAGACGCTTAAAGCTAGGCGTTGCGCCTGATTGGATTTCAACATAAGGCTCTCTCTCACCACCGACGAACAGACCGACGTAAAACGGTCCTCGCCAAGACGTCACCGCAACCGGAAAGTTGCGAATGGCCAGAACGCCGCAATTCTACCCCACGCTTTTTGTTACAACTCAGCTTGCTGGGTCACTAATTCCAAAACGCGAGCGTAGGCCGCTTCGACGTTACCGAGGTCGCGACGGAAGCGATCCTTGTCTAGGATGCGCTTTTCTGGATCGATTTCCTGCTGATCCCAGAGGCGGCAGGTATCTGGGCTAATCTCATCGGCTAGCAGGATTTGACCTTGGCGATCGCGACCAAATTCCAGTTTGAAGTCCACTAAGGTAATGCCACAGCGGTTGAAAAAGGCCTGCAGCAACGTATTGACTTGCAAAGCAGCCCCTTGCAGGTGCTGGACTTCTGCCTCAGTGGCAACTTGTAAGAGCCGTAGGCGATCGGGCGTCAGCAGCGGATCACCGAGGGCATCATCTTTGAGATAAAACTCGACCAAGGGCGGTGCGATCGCAGTTCCTTCTGCAATCCCCGTTTGCTTGCAAAGGCTACCGGCGGCCAGATTGCGCACCACCACTTCCAAGGGCACGATCTCAACCGCTTGGACCCGCATTTCCCGCTCAGAAATCTGCTCAATGAAGTGATTGGTGACCCCTGCCTGGGCTAGCACTCGGAACAGGTAGCTGGAGACAGCGCAATTAATCGCCCCTTTGCCACTGATTTGACCCCGCTTTTGGGCATTAAAGGCGGTGGCATCGTCCTTGAAATAGGTCCGATACACCTGGGGATCATCGGTGGCATAGACAATTTTGGCTTTGCCTTCGTAGAGGGGAGCGCTCATGCAGATCGGGCAGAATAACGCCCCATTTTACTGTGCAGGGGTGGAAGCGCTCAGCTGCGTCTGGAGAGTCGTCAGTTCAGGGCCCACAAAGCCCAACTGCCCCGAGATGCTTTGACCTTGGGTCAGCGCCTGTTCCGCCGCCGGGCGATCGCCCTGACGGAGTTGGTATCGCCCCAGTCGCGCGTAGTTTTCCATCAAGCCATAGAGATCACCCTCATTGCGCGCTTGGGCTAGCAGCAGGTCATAGACCGCGATCGCATCAGCCGTTTGGTTCTGTTCTTGGTAAAGATCGCGCAGAGCTTCCAGTGCATCCCGTGCGATCGCCAACTGACCGAGAGGCAGTGCCTGCCGATAGACCGTCTGGTAGGTTTCCACTGCAAGCACCAACTGACGCGATCGCTGTTGATTCGCCGCGATCGCCAGCAACCAAGCCGGTTGCAAGTCAGGCCGGATCAAAGCCAATTCCGCTTGCTGAATCGCGATCGCTTCGGCATAGCGTTGGATTTGCTCCAGACTGAAAATTTGCTGCCGCACCGCCCATTCCCGCTGACTGTAGCTGGGTTCCTGACGGGGTCCAAGCCGCGCTTGCTGGACTTGAGAAGTCTGGCCAAGATCCAAGAGTGGGTTGTCGGTCAGAAGAGCAACTAGCGCACCGTAGGTTTCGGCAGCGGCGGCGTAGCGAAAGCTCTCAAACTCACAGGTCGCCAGAGCATCGAGCAAATCGCGGCGATCGCTAGGGGCTTGCGCCCGGGTCAGCAGTTGCCGATAGAGACGAATAGCATTGTCGAAGTCCCGCACCTCTCGGTAGGCGATCGCTAGATCCAATTGCTGCGCCGGACTGAGGTCTGGGGTTGTCGCCTCAATCTGCTGCAGGCGCTTGGCAATCGCTTGACCTTCATCGGAACGATTTTTAGTCCGCGCCTGCTGGCCAGTCAGCTTGAGCAGGGGCAGTTCTTCCTCGAGACCCAAGACTTGGCGCAAACGGATCGCCCGGAAGCGCAACTCAAAGGCCAAGTCATCCTGCTGGAGGTTGGCGGCCCCATCAGCCGCATCCAGGAGTTGGGCGATCGCCTCTCGAATCGCTCGTTTTTCTAAGGGTGTGTAACCCCGTGTCGGCAGTTTGGACGGCAGGAGCGGATCGTTCGGCCCTGTCGTCAGATCGAGTAAGACCGCGCGGGGAATTGGAGCCCCAGTGTCGGGATCGGTCGGGGTCTGAGCAATCCCGGGTGTTGCACCGAGTAGCCAGAGGGCGATCGTGCCGCCCATCATCCATCGCTGCCCACTCATGCTCACGCTCCCCACTGGACTTTCTCTGCATCACTGTATCGGTGGCAGGGTCGCTGCCAACACCGTGCTGGAGATGGGCAGTCAGACAGGTACGATGAAAGCTGCACTGGACAGGCTTCTGGCCTAGCCACACCCACTTTCGCCTCAGACTAGCGTGAAAATTCTTGTTGTCGGTAACGGGGGCCGCGAGCATGCCCTCGTCTGGAAGCTAGCTCAATCGCCGACCGTTGAGGCGATTGTCTGTGTCCCCGGTAACGGCGGCACTGCCGGCGCAGCCAAGTGCCGGAACCATGCGCTCAATGCCTTGGATGGTGAGGCCTTGGCTGACCTCTGTGCCCGCGAAGGTTTGGGTCTAGCCGTCATTGGACCGGAAGCACCACTGGCAGCGGGGGTCGCGGATTTCCTGCGCGATCGCGGCATCGCAGTCTTTGGGCCAAGCCAAGCCGGTGCGCAAATCGAAGCCAGCAAAGCTTGGGCGAAAGCCCTGATGGCTGAGGCAAATATTCCCACGGCGACAGCAGCAGTCTTTACCAATGCGGCGGCAGCCTTGGACTACGTGTGCCAGCAGGGTGCACCGATCGTGGTTAAAGCCGATGGCCTCGCGGCGGGTAAAGGTGTGGTTGTGGCCCAAACGCTGGCGGAAGCAGAAGCCGCGATCGTGGCCTCATTTGAGGGCGCCTTTGGAGCCGCCGGGCAGACGGTGGTGATTGAAGAATGTCTGACGGGGCCGGAAATTTCCGTGCTGGCCTTCACCGATGGCCAGACGATTCGCCCCCTGAAGGTGGCACAGGATCACAAGCGCATTGGGGAAGGTGATACGGGCCTGAACACGGGTGGCATGGGGGCTTACGCACCCGCTCCCCTCGCAACGCCTGAGCTTTTGGCGCAAGTGCAGGCCCAGGTGCTCGAACCAGCACTGGCAACTCTGCGCGATCGCGGCATTGACTATCGCGGCATTCTCTATGCCGGTTTGATGTTGACCCCAGCAGGGCCGAAGGTCATTGAGTTCAACTGCCGCTTTGGTGACCCTGAAACTCAATCGGTGCTGCCGTTGCTGGCGACGCCGTTGGTGGATGTCCTGCTTGCTTGTGCCGAAGGTCGCTTGGCCGATTTGCCGGAGCTAGAATGGCACGATGCAGTCTCGGCCTGTGTGGTCCTGGCAGCAGGCGGCTATCCCGGAGACTATGCCAAAGGCGATCGCATTGACGGGCTAGCCGCTGCGGAAGCCGCAGGGGCCGTGGTTTTCCATGCCGGCACCAACGCCGTGGATGACGAAATTCAAACGGCAGGCGGGCGGGTGTTGAACGTCGTGGCAACGGCTGCTGACTTTGACGCTGCTTTTACCAAGGTCTATCAAGCCTTGGAGTCAATTCAGTTCCGCGATCGCTACTACCGGCGGGATGTTGGTTGGCAAGTGCGATCGAGCGGGGCGGCAGCGACAACCCACGAATCGTAAGCGGTTTCGAGCGGCCAGATACGATAGGGTCAGTCCTGTTTGTTCGGCTTAGAGCAGCTGCCTATGCTGGCCCTTTGGCAACAACTGCGCGATACGCTGACCCGCTGGTGGGCAGATTTCACCCTGCAAACCAAGCTGATGGCGATCGCCACTTTGGTCGTCTCGCTGATTATGAGCGGGCTGACTTTTTGGGCCGTCAATAGCATTCAAGAAGATGCGCGGCTCAATGACACCCGCTTTGGGCGCGACTTGGGCCTGTTGCTAGCTGCCAACGCCACACCCTTGATTGCCGACGAGGACATCGCTGGGCTAACCCGCTTTTCCTACCGTTTCTATCGCAGCACCAGCAGCGTCCGCTATCTGCTCTATGCCGATACGGAAGGTGAAATCTATCTCGGCATTCCTTTCTCACAATCAGAAGTCCGCAACTCCCTCACGATCCAGCGCCGCATTCAACTGCCCCCTGACTACCTGCGTCAGGGCGATCGCCCCTACGTGCGGCAGCATTTGACTCCGGCCGGTCTGGTTACGGATGTATTTGTGCCGCTGTTCCAAAACGATCGCTATTTGGGGGTGCTAGCGATCGGCACGAACCCGAGTCCAGCAGTGGTGGCTTCGTCGGGCTTGACCCGCGATGTGACGATCGCGGTGTTCATCACGATTTGGGTCATGGTGATCGTCGGGGCAGTCTTCAATGCCTTGATCATCACGCGCCCCATTCGCGAGTTGGTGGAGGGCGTCCGCAGCATTGCTTCTGGAAACTTTAAGCAGCGCATCGACCTGCCCCCCAGCGGTGAACTTGGGGAACTGATCGCCAGCTTCAATGACATGGCGGAACAGCTAGAGGGCTATGCCGCCCAGAACATCGATGAATTAACTTCCGAAAAAGCCAAGCTGGAGACCTTGGTTTCGACAATCGCAGATGGGGCCTTGCTATTGGATGCAGACCTCAACTTAGTGCTGGTCAATCCAGCCGCAATTCGCATTTTTGGGTGGGAAGGGCGATCGCTCAAAGGTGATGACGTGATCGATCACTTACCGTCACCCCTTGCCCAAGAATTGCATGATCCACTCAAGGCGATCGCGAATGGCGATCGCGAGGCAGTGGAGTTGCGGTTGACCTTGCCGGAACGCAGTAATCGCACCGTACGCATTTTGGTCAGTAATGTCTTGGATACAGCGCGGGCGAACGTGAAAGGCATTGCTGTCACGGTTCAAGACATCACCCGCGAAGTTGAACTGAATGAAGCCAAAAGTCAGTTCATTAGCAATGTCTCCCACGAGCTGCGAACGCCGCTGTTCAACATCAAGTCCTTCATCGAAACGCTGCATGATTACGGTGACGACCTGAGCGAAGAGGAGCGGCGCGAGTTCCTGTCAACGGCAAATCATGAAACCGATCGCCTCACCCGTCTGGTCAACGACGTCCTCGATCCGTCGTGGCTGGAGTCGAATCGTCGCTACAACTTCGAAGGCATCGATCTGGTTCAACCGATCGAGCAGACCCTGCGCACCTATCAGCTCAACGCCCGCGAGAAAGGGATTGAACTGCGATCAGAGATTGCCCGCGACCTGCCCGCCGTTCGCGCCAATTACGATCTGCTGCTCCAGGTTTTTGCCAACTTAGTCGGCAACGCCCTTAAGTTCACCGCTTCCGGCGGTTGCGTGGCAATGCGTGCCTATTTGGTGGGTCAGCCACTGCGTACAGAGGCAGTGAATCATTCTGAAATTGTCAGCTCACTGCCGAATATACGGATTGAAATCAACGACACTGGCATCGGCATTGATGCCGAAGATCAAGAGGCGATTTTCGATCGCTTTTTCCGGGTCGAAAACCGCGTCCACACCCTCGAAGGCACCGGCTTGGGGCTGTCGATTGTCCGTAATATTGTTGAGAAACATCAGAGCCGCATTCACTTAATTAGTGAAGTCGGAATTGGCACAACTTTCTGGTTTGACCTGCCGATTTATCAACCCGAGGAAGCGATCGCAGCACCCGCTAAGCCTGAGGCGATTACAGCAACGAATGGCACCGAAGTCAGCGTCAGCACCGGCTAGTCGACCCGCTTCAACCAATAATGAGAGAGGCCATTCAGAGATTCAATTGGCATGACTCAAGTACGGATCGGCATCATTGGGGGAAGCGGCCTCTACCGAATGGAAGCCCTCAAGGACGTGGAAGAAGTCCGGGTTGAGACTGCTTTTGGCGATCCATCCGACGCGCTGATCGTCGGCAACCTTGATGGCGTTCCGGTTGCGTTTCTGGCACGCCACGGCCGCCACCATCAGCTCCTGCCCACCGAAGTGCCCTACCGCGCCAACATTTTGGCGATGAAGCAGCTGGGTGTGGAATACATTCTTTCGGCCTCAGCAGTGGGTTCCCTTCAGGCTGAGATCGCCCCACTCGATCTGGTCATTCCCGATCAATTTATCGATCGCACTTTTGCGCGGCCTTCGACCTTCTTTGGCAACGGTCTCGTTGGTCACGTCACCTTTGGCGACCCCTTCTGTCCTGCCCTGAGTCAACTACTGGCCGAAGCTGTCAGTCTGGCGGAAATCCCGGAAATCAAACTGCATCAGGGCGGCACCTACGTTTGTATGGAAGGGCCAGCATTTTCGACCAAGGCGGAGTCACAGCTGTACCGCAGTTGGGGTGCCCAGATTATCGGCATGACCAATTTGACGGAAGCGAAGCTGGCACGGGAAGCCGAAATTGCCTACGCAACCTTGGCGCTAGTTACCGATTACGACTGCTGGCACCCCGACCACGACAGTGTCACGGTCGAGATGGTGATTGCCAATTTGCATAAAAATGCGACCAATGCTCAGAAAGTGGTGCGGTCGGCGGTGGGTCTGCTCAGCGATCGCTGGCCAGAATCGGCTGCCCATGAGGCCCTCCGCTACGCACTGATGACTCCGCCCGAGCATGTGCCAGCCGAAACTCGGCAGCGTTTGGCACTACTCCTGCAGAAATACTGGGGCTAGTGGCGATCGCGCCTCGCGGTCGGTTTGCTCCAACCCCCAGCGGCGATCTGCATCTGGGATCCTTGGTGGCAGCGGTTGGCAGCTATCTCCATGTCCGCAGTCAGTGCGGGACTTGGCTGCTGCGGATTGATGATCTGGATGCGCCTCGTGTGGTCCCCGGTGCCAGCGATCGCATTCAGACTTGTCTCGAAGCCTTTGGACTGCACTGGGATGAAGTGGTCTATTTCCAGCAGCCTCAGCAGGAGCATTACCAAGCAGCCTTGGAGCAGTTGACTGCAACTGGTCGGGTCTATCGCTGTCAGTGCAGCCGCAAGCAGTTGTCCCAATCTGGCGACTCAGTCTCTGTAGATGGATCACTACGCTATCCGGGCTTCTGTCGCGATCGCCAGCTCTCCAGTGAGATCGAGGGGAGCGATCGCCTCAACGTCCAAAATTTGCCCGCGATCGCCCTCGAAGATGCCTGGCAGGGTCGCTATCAGCAGGATCTCGCGCAGGCTGTCGGCGACTTTATTTTGCGGCGGCGCGATCGCCTCTTTAGCTACCACCTCGCTACGGTCGTGGACGATGCCCGGCAAGGCATTACGGAAGTGATTCGCGGCCTTGATTTGCTGGCCTCTACACCCCGCCAAATTGCCCTGCAACAGCTCCTGAATTTACCGACGCCCCACTATGGTCATCTGCCCTTGGTCGTCTGGCCGAATGGCGACAAGCTCAGTAAGCAAACCAAGGCGCCGCCACTCGATCTTCGCCAAGCACCAGCCCTACTCTCCCAAGCGATCGGGCATCTCGGACTCGCCATGCCATCAGACCTACAAGGGGCGCCAGTTGGTGAACAACTGGCTTGGGCGATCGCTCACTTTCCAGCGCCTAGACTAAGCAAGCAGCCTGATTCGCTCTCATGAACAAAGAGACTCTGTTTGCGCTCTCTCTCTTTCCGTATTTGGGCTTTCTCTGGTTTGCAACGCGATCGGGGCAATTTCCCAAGCTGGCGCTTTGGGGCTTCTATGGCACCTTGGTCTTCGTGGCGGTGACGATTCCGGCAGGAATTTACGCCCAAGTCCACTACGGCGAAAGTTTGGCCAATGTAGACTGGCTGCATGGTAGTGCAGAAGTCTTTCTGACCCTCAGCAATATCTTGGTGGCACTGGGCTTTCGGCAACGATTCCTGGAGAACCAAGCCGATCGCGATCGCAATCTGTAAAGTCTTTTGAAGGCTCCTCAGCAAGCTGGCAACAATCGGAAAAGATGAGTAGCGGTTGTCGTTTTGGACGCGTAGAAGCGGCAACTGTCATAGCAAATTGTTTTTAGGAGTGGCCCAATGCTGCCGGTTTTAGCTGCAATTCCCCAAACTGTTGCTTGGAGCCCGAAAGTGGCTCTAGTGATGATTCTGAGCAACATCGTGGCGATCGCCATTGGCAAGGCCACTATCAAGATTCAGAATGCTGGTCCGGCTTTGCCTTCGCCCCAACTTTTTGGGGGTTTCGGTCTGCCTGCAGTCCTCGCGACCGCTAGCTTCGGTCACATTTTGGGCATTGGCGTCATCCTCGGCTTGGCCAACATCGGCAATCTCTAAGCCCCCAGCCCTAATCATCTATTTCTAAAACCTAGGAGCGGTTAGGACGGCACCTCAACTCCTAGGTTTTGTTTTGCGCGATCGCACCTTAAGACATCACTCAAGTCATCAGTCACAGTATTCTTAACGGGCATGAAAAAAGCCCACAAACTTTTTGTGAGCTATCAACACAAATTGATGGTCGAGTCAAGAAAACCTAAGCATTACCGCGAATCTCAACAACAACACCATCGCGCAGCACGATTTCAACTTGCATTTTTTCAATCAAGTTATCGCCCGGATGCAGCTCAAAGAAGCTCTCAATTTGACCTTGGTTGACTTCTTCTTCTAAGTTGACCGTTTGTACTTGTTGCAGTTGCTGGAGAATTTGATTCTTCTGCTCAAGCAGCTGCGTTTTTTGCTGATTGACTTGAATCTGAATGTTGTCAATCTGTTGCAACACATTCGGATGCACTGGATTGGCACTTTGGCTGCGAATTTCGTTGATTGCTGCTTGCCCCTGCAAATCCAACTGTTGAATCTGCGCATCCACTTGACCGAGCTGGCCCTGCAGTGCATTTTGGGCTTCTTGCTTCCAAGTCGGCGTCACGATCGCTTTGACATTGATCGTCCGCTTTAGCTGCAGAGGAGTACCGAGGGTCATAGATAGGGTCACAGAAAAGAATGAAGGGTCAAGGTGCTGAATCGACACTTAACTCGCCGATTCAAACATCCCGTCGATCATAGCCGCGTAGTGTTCCGCGACAACGTTGCTACGGATTTTCAGGGTTTGGGTTAGCTGGCCATTTTCCATGCTGAACGGTTCTTCGATGAGGCGGAATGGTCCAATGCGATCGTCGATGCGGTAGCCCGGGCGATCGCGCACTTCGCGGTTCAGTTCCTCGCGAATCAGCTTCTGTACCACTCCCTGCAGATCGGTTTGGCTGATGCCCTGTTCGCTGGCCCAGAGTGCGATCGCCTCTTGATTGGGCACAATCAACGCCCCCAAACTCTTGCGGTCTTGTCCCACCAACATGATTTGGCTGATATAGGAACTTCGTAGGCAGGCATCTTCAATCGGCTGGGGTTCAATGTTTTCGCCATTGGTCAGCACGATCGTGTCCTTAGCGCGCCCCGTTAGCACCAAGTTGCCTTCACCGACGATGTAGCCTAAGTCGCCGGTGTCAAACCAACCTTCGGCATCGATCGCTTTCGCGGTCGCCTCGGGTTTATTGAAGTAGCCCTGCATGATTTGCGGCCCTTTCGCCAGCACCAAGCCGCGATCGCCACTGGGTCGGTTTTCCTTCGTTTCAGGATCGACGATCCGAATCGCCGTACCTGGAATCGGCTGACCGGCCGAACCCCGTAGGTTGTGCCAAGGCCGTCGCCCCGTCAGCACTGGTGAGGTTTCTGTCAAGCCATAACCCACCAGCAAATCAACACCAACAATTTCGAAGAAGGTATCGAGGTGCAGTGCCAGTGAGCCACCGCCACTGATCACCTGCCGAATTCGGCCACCCGTGGCTTCTCGTACTTTGCCGTAGACGAGGCGATCGCCCAGCTTATGCAACGGTGCTAGCGCCAACATCCGGACACCCTCAGCGAGGCGCTGGGCTGGGGATTGGTTCAGTGCCAGCAAATCCAGTCCTTGCCAGCGGCGCCGTGCCAAAACATAGCGTTGACTCAAGCCAAAGAAGGTATCGATCAAGCGACGTTTCTTCGCCGGTTGCTCGCGAAACTGCTTCTGCACGCCCTCGTAGATCGATTCCCAGAGGCGCGGCACACTGACCATGAACTGCGGCCGATACTGCCGGATGTCTTGTTTGACATTGCGCAGCGTCGTGTAGACCTGTGTGCAGCCCTGGGAGAGCAGGAAATATTCACAAGCTCGCTCGTAGGAGTGCCAAGTCGGCAAAATACTCAGCACGGTGTCGCCAGGTTGCGGCTGCACAACCACACCTAATGTTGTGACTTGGTGCAGCAGGTTGCCGTGAGAAAGCATCACGCCCTTCGGTCGGCCTGTGGTGCCCGAGGTATAGATCAAAGTGGCTAAGCGATCGAGCTGCAAAATTGGCTCCGGTGCCGGCAGCGATCGCCCCATCTCCAGCACGTCACTAAAACCAACGACGCGCAGGCTGTCGATCTCGACTACTTCATCGCTGAGCACGATCACAAACTGCAGCGATAGTGACGCTAAACCAGGCTGTAGTTTCTTCAGCAGCGCCGCGTCTTCGACAATCAAGCCGATCGAACCGCTGTCCTCTAAGACGTAGAGCAGCTCCGATACTTCAGCTTGGGCGCCGCGCACCGCATTGGCAGCCCCTGCCAGCAACGTGCCTTGGTCAGCAATCAACCAGCGGGGGCTGTTATCCGCAAACTGCGCCAAGCGAGGCGGAAAGTCATCGGCTGTGGAGGTAGGCACTCCCAGCGCGAGCAGTCCGGCTGCAAACGCTTGGATCTGAATCGCCAATTCTTGATAACTGAGGGTGATCGCTGGTTTGGCATGGGGTGCAACCAAAGCCGGCATCGATCCAAATTGACTGGCAGCACGTCCCCAAATTTGCGACAAGCTTTGGATATCGCGATAGCTTTTCAGTTTGGCCAAAAGCTGCTGTTCGTGGGGCGTAATGGCGCGGGGTTGCGCGAGGGCGGTTCCAGTCACTCGGTCTACTCTCCTCAGCCAGCGTCCTCATTTTAGAGACCGATCACGCATTCCCTGCATTGCTTATGGGAGTTTTGCGACTGGGGCGATCGCTCGTCTCAGCCTGGCTCAAGTTCTTGTGAGTCAAGCAGCGCTGTCAGATGCCCGTTGCCCTGGCTCGGCGGCCTAAACTGGCTGGCGATCGCGGTTGAAACAAACCGTAGTACAAGACTGATTCCCAGGAACGGCCCAATCCCCCTAGAGTGAGATCAACACCTTTGTGTGGCCCTCAGGAGGAGCGCTAGCCATGAGTTCTGACACTGCGACAACGGAGCTGCGGATCCGCCTTTGCATTCCTGAGCCTCGTCGCAATGAGCCCATCATCTACACGCTGATTACGGAATACCAACTGCAAGTCAACATTGCAGCGGCGACCATGGGAGCCAATGGCATCGGCGAGGGCTGGTTTGATCTCAGCTTGGCAGGCCCCTCTGAGCGTATTGAAGAGGCGATCGCCTACCTGCGTACCAATGGGTTAGAAGTCTGGACTGAGTCTGAGCCCACGGATTGGTAAGGTTAACGACTGCAGTCAGAGGCGATCGCGCTAAAAGTAGCTTGTTAACCGACGATGGACGGATCCGCTAGACCTAGTGAGTGGTGGGGTGTCTCGTCATCCCCCACAAGGTCTAGAGCATCAGAGGTTGCTGCAGTCGAATTCAGCCAAATCATGCTCAAAGCCGAATAGTCTAAGACCCAAGCTTTCAGCAGATTTTTGCTTATTTCTAGAGCCCTTAACGAGACTTGAACTCGTGACCTCTCCCTTACCAAGGGAGTGCTCTACCGCTGAGCTATAAGGGCAGTGGAAAGGTGGGCCGAGCTGGATTCGAACCAGCGTAGGCGTAGCCAGTGGATTTACAGTCCACCCCCATTAACCACTCGGGCATCGACCCAAGCTTTCCACAAGAAGTCATTTAAGCATAGGCCGGAAAGGATTGCCAGTTTTTTGGGAAATTTTCTGGGGTGAAGAGCTGACTTGAAGCAGGCGAGAGGGATTCGCTATCATCAATAGCAACGCCTGCATCTGCGGGGTCTGTTCTTGGAAACCTGTACGGGGCAAGCACAGCATGGGATTAGTGGATCAAATTCTGGATCGCCTGCAAGATTTGGCACGGCGGTTGATCGAAGCGCTGTTTGGTCCTGAAGCCCAGCCTGAACCTGAACCTATCCCCGTCCCTGTGCGCGATCGCCGTTAATCTTCAAGCTTTGCTGAAAATTCTTGTCTTGCATGGCCCCAACCTCAACCTCTTGGGGCTGAGAGAGCCGACAATCTACGGCCAAACAACGCTGGCTGAAATTGATGCCGACCTAATTCAACTGGGTCAGACTCTTGGGGTTGACGTTTCAACACTCCAAAGCAACCACGAGGGCGTCTTGGTCGATGCCATCCACACAGCGCGGGAGCATCAAGACGGTCTTGTGATCAATGCCGGTGCTTACACCCACACCAGTGTGGCGATTCGAGACGCGATCGCGGGCACCCAAATTCCGACGGTGGAAGTCCATCTCAGCAATATCCACAAGCGCGAAGCCTTTCGGCATCATTCCTATCTAGCCCCCGTTGTGGTTGGCCAGATTTGCGGCTTTGGCCCCGATAGTTACCGGCTTGGACTGCAGGCAATCGTCAACCACTTGCAAGCCCTAGCAACGGTATGACAGCCACGGTTCTACCAGAAGCACCCGCCACGATCCGCTTTTTGCAAACGCCCAGTTCCGAGGCTTGGCTTGAGCAAGCTTTGGCAAATTTTGAGATAGTGCTGCTCGACCATTCCCACTGCGAACGGAAGGCGGCTGGAGTTGCCCTCAGCCTGATCAGCCGCTATCCCAGTGATGCCAAGCTGGTGCGGACGCTGACTGCGATCGCCCGTGAGGAGCTGGAGCATTTCGAACAGGTCAATAGCCTCTTAGAAGCTCAAGGCATTCCGCTGCAAGCGCTGCCAGCCCCACCCTACGCCGCTGGTCTGCATAAAGCTATACGACGGACTGAGCCCGATCGCTTGTTGGATCAACTCTTGGTTGCGGCTTTGATTGAAGCGCGCAGCCATGAACGCTTGGGATTATTGGCAGCTCATTTGCCCGATGCCGCGATCGCTGGTTTTTATCGGGCACTGATGGCCTCGGAAGCACGACATTTCGGCGCTTATTGGCTGCTGGCGGTGGAACGTTTTCCGCGATCGCAGGTGGATAAGCGCTTGCAAGAACTGGCAACGCTAGAAAGTCAGCTGCTGAGCAACTTGCATCCTCAGCCACGCGTACACAGCTAATGATGGATGCGATCGCAGTTGGCTCCGTGACACTGCGCCCTTGGCAGCCGAGCGATCGCGAGACAGCAGCGCAATTGATTGCTCAAGTATTGGCGGAGTATGGCTTGGGCTGGGAGCCGGAGGGAGCCGATCGCGATGTGATCGAGGTTGAGCAAGCCTACTGGCAAACCGGCGGTGTTTTCTGGGTGCTGGAGCAGGGCGATCGACTCGTGGGGACGGGAGCCTTTTACCCGCTGCCCATGCGGGGGGAAGGAGCAGCCGAAATCCGCAAGATGTATCTGCTGCCAGAAGTGCGCGGGCAAGGGCTCGGTCGGGCCTTGCTCCAGCGATTGGAGCAAGCGATCGCTGAGGCGGGTTATCGGCAAATTTGGATCGAAACCAGTTCGTTGCTCAAAGAAGCGGTGAGTCTCTACGAGTCAGCAGGCTATCAACCGACAACGGAGGTCCACACGCTGCGCTGCGATCGCGTCTACTGCAAATCGCTGTCCCCATAACACTAGAAATCGACATCTGGTTCAACAACAGCCTCGCTGGTGTCACTCTCAGACTCGCGATCGCTGACCACTTCGCCATTGAAAAACTGTGCCAAACTTCTAGCTGCTTTCAGCCCCGGATCCAGTTCCCAATCGGCTAGCGGGCGGAGTGCTGCGGGCGGTGTTTCAAGCTGAGGCGCTGGCACAACCTCGGGGGATTTGGATGGGCTGGTAGCGATCGCAACCGGTTTTGATTGTGGAATCGGTGGGGATGGAGCAGGCGGGGGAACTGGTGGAGCGACTGCCACTGGCGGCGGCGCGATCGTCGCGATCGCGGGCTGACGGGGGGCTGCTGCGATCGGTTCAGAGGGGGGAGCCGATCGGGGCGTCACGGCAGGTGAAGCAGGCGATCGCGGCATCTCGATTACAACTGGTGGCGGCGGCAAACTAACGGGATTAGGATCTGTGCCGCTGCTGGACTCCAACTCCACAGCGATCGCTTGACCCAAAACAGTTTGAAACGCTTCGGCCAGGAGATTGCGCTTACCCTGAACTATCGAGAGCCAGTTGGGCGGCACGCTGACCACAGCTTGACCGGCTTGGCAGCGCAACAAACGCCCTTGCTGCTGCAACAGCATTTGCGTCCCTCGCGAGGCGATGTTGATTAAAACGCGTTGCCAGAGTTCTTCGAGATTGAGCGGTTCTGGCGCGGCAGCCGCGATCGCCGGCACTTCTGGCGGGGTGGTTGTTACTGCTGGAGCCACAGGAATCGCAACTGGCGCTACGGCTGCAGGACTGGACGGTGTTTCGGCAGGGACTACTGCTGCAGGAATACTCACGGGTCGGGTAACTGGAGCAGCGATCGCCGGCGGTGCAGTCGTTACGGGAGCTTGAGCGCTGGGCAGCAACCCGAGTAAAGCGACTTCCAGCCAGAGGCGGGGCTGCGTCGTGTTTTTGATCTGGAGTTCAGACTGCCGCAGGTGTTGTTGCAATTGCAGAATCTGTTCCGGTGTCCAATCTTCCGCAAAAGTGCAGAGTTCTTGCCAAGTCGCTTCCGTGACCGTGGTTAAGTCGCGGCGCTGGGGAGCCGTCCTAGCAATCAGCAGATCGCGACTGAAGGCAGTCAGATTTTGCAGTACCGTCAACGGTTCGCGACCGCGATCGAGCAGTTGCCGAATCAGCGTCAACAGGGCTTCTGGATCGTTCGCGGCGATCGCTTCCAGCAGTTGTAGCAGCTGACGTTCCGGCACCGCCCCGAGTAGATCCCAGACGGCTTCCGGTGTGACGGGAGGCGGCAGCAGTCCTAGTTGATCAAGCAGACTCTCAGCATCGCGCAGACCACCTTGAGCCAGTTGCGCCACCAAGGCGATCGCTGTCGGCTCGATTTCAATGGATTCTTTCTGGGCAATGACTTGCAGGTGATCTGTCATCGCCTGCAGGGGAATGCGGCGAAAGTCAAAGCGCTGACAACGGGAAATAATCGTCGGCAACACGCGCTGCGGATCGGTGGTTGCCAGCACAAACACCACGCGATCGGGCGGTTCTTCCAAGGTTTTGAGCAGGGCATTAAAGGCTGCCGTGCTAAGCATGTGACACTCGTCGATCACGTAGACCTTGAAGCGACACTGCACCGGCGCGAACTGGGCGCGTTCAATCAGCTCACGGATGTTATCGACACCCGTGTTGGATGCTGCATCAATCTCAATGACATCCAGCGCGTTGCCCCGTGCGATCGCTCGACAGGCTTCACATTCACCGCAGGGACTTGCCGTAGGCACGGTGCTTTGCTGACAATTCAGCGATTTCGCCAGAATGCGGGCGCTGGAGGTTTTCCCTGTGCCGCGTGGACCTGTGAATAGATAAGCAGGGGCAATTCGCTGCTGGGCCAGCGCTTGGCTGAGGGTTCGCGCGATCGCCTCTTGCCCTACCAAATCAGCAAAGCATTGCGGCCGATATTTGTGATGCAGCGGTTCGTAGGCCATCGACAACCAGCAGCGCAACCAGCAGAGGAGATCAGGCTAGCAGAGCAACACCCGCCCTACTGTTCCTGCTGGGCCCTAGGAGGATTGCTCTGGGAAAAAGCGACGACGAACCCAAGACCCCACACCGCTGAGGATAGCGCCTGCCATCAAGAGGCCAAGGGCGGGCTGAAACAGCGGCTGCCAGAGCGCCATCCAAAGGTCAAAGCCCAAGGGCCAATCAAAGCGACGCCCTAATAGTGCGATCGCAAACCAGCCAAGGGCGGCAATCACGAAGAAGACATTGAAGACGAGCAGGCGGTCGAGCCCTTGCAGTAGACGTTGCACCATCAGACGGGACTAGATGGGGAAGAGCCAGTGCTGGACGCGATCGAGGCTAGGCCAGTTGGGTTTACGCTTCTGACCATCCGCCAGACTTTCGCGTAGGTCTTGGCGCAGCTCTGCCGACACCGTGATCACCCGCAGGGCAATGTCGATGTGCTGACGCACACCCTTGGTGTCTGTTTCCAGCATCGCTAAAGCGAGGTTGACCCGTGCTTGCGGATCCTGTGGATTGAGCTTGACTGCCCGTTGGGCGGCTTTCATCGCTTGGCGCGGTTCATCAAGCAGCAAATACAGCCAAGACAGGCAGGTCCAAGAGGCACTGCTGCGGGGCTGGCGATCGCAGATCGACTGAAATACGGGCACCAAATCTGCTGGCGGTTCACCGGCTTGATAGCGATGGATACCGTCTTCAAACAGAGATTCGGGGGTTTCAGTAAAACTCATGCTGCGATCGCAAGATTCTTCAATTCGATCAGCCTATCGTGTTCTGGGCAGGATTCTTCGAGTGGCGACTAAGCCGAGAAGGAGCTACCGCAGCCGCAGGTCTGAGCCGCATTGGGGTTAGTGAACTTGAAGCCACCACCAATCAAAGCGGTGCTGTAATCCAAGGTCATGCCGTAGATATAGAGAAGGCTTTTAGGATCGCAGACGACGCGGAAACCGTCGTAGTCATAGACTTCATCTTTCTCGTGGATCCCTTCAGGCGTGATGAAGTCCATGGTGTAGGACATGCCCGAGCAACCACCCTGACGCACGCCTACCCGCAGCAGTAAATCGGTACCCTGCTGGGCTTGCATGGCTTGCAACTGTGCCAAGGCAGTTTCACTGATCAAAATGCCTTTCTGAGGGGCAGCCGTTGTTTGCGTCATGTCGTTAGGACTCCTAGCGAACCATTCAACCCGTGGATGGCCTGTGTTGCCATTCTACAAAGGCAACCTCGACGCAGGAATGTAGGGTGGGGCTTTCTTGGGATTGGAATAGTGCGGGGGTCAGCCTAAAGCCTCTGAGGTATAGGCTCATTGATTCGGTTGTGATGGGGCCGGAATGAAGCCAACAGGAATTGGGGGGGCCGTGGGAATGACCTCCTCGCGGAGGGCAGCAGCAGTGTTGGCAGACGAGGGAATGAACGTGGGGATAGGCGGCGCGATCGGGATCTCGACAGCAGCAGTATTGAGAGAACGGGGAGTCAATCGCCGAGGGAATTGGCTTTGCGGTGAAGCAGGCGGAGCAGGCATCACAGCGGGCGGCTGCGTTGGAGCAGGTGCCGGGTTTTGAGGATCCTGATAGAAGGGGTTTTGAGTATTTTGAGGTTGTAAATTCGTGCGCAGGGCTTTTTCTTCCTCAAACTGCTCTTTTTCGCGCTGCAAGCGTAACCGCGCCCGTTCGAGTTCAATGGCGGCAAATTCGCCGCAGTTAGTGGAGGGCGGCGAGCTCAGCGGCACAACAATGGCGACAAACGCCCCAAAGTTCGGTGTTTGGCTAGTGCTGAAGTTTTGGACATTGGTTGAAGACTGACTGGCATCAATGCCATAGAAACCCGCCTGTAGCGAAGTTCGACTATTGATGTTTTGGGAGCAGGTAACCCCGTCAGGTGTAGTGATCGACTCCTGGGCAGGCGAGTTTTGGAAGTTATTAATCGAGAACGGAACAGACTGTGCCAACACACTTTCTGTCACAGCGAAAAAGCTGCTCACTGCACAGAGAATGAACCGCTGCAGCTTCATACTTTGTCCCCACACACCTACAGTCACCCATGACTGCACGCAATTATAGTAACGCGCTGTTTCAAGCAACCTGGACCGCGTGACGGAGAGTAACTTTTGCTGTGAATCAGGGATTAGTTGCCGGGGCGAGGCGGCTGAGGGGGTGCGGTATTGGGGCGGGTTGGTGTATTAGGCGTGTTGCTGCCAATTTTGACGAGACTACAGACCCGCTGCGCGATAGTCACGCGATTACCCTGTTGGTCACGAACGGTGGGATTGACAGCAGGCATGGCACAGACATAGAAACTGCGCGGTTGGCGGTTAGTGATCGTGGCAGAACCTACCACGCGCCGGACTTGACGAGGTCCTACTCCGATAAGGCGGGTTGCTAGAGTAGCGTTAGGTTCTAGACGATTACCCGGTCGATCTTTATCAACAACGACTGGGTCTAAGTAGTAGTACCTGAACTGATTATCAAAGTTGCGAACTTCGAAGAAGAATGAGGTTTCGGGCTGCCTAATGTCACGTCGAATAATCGCGGGAGAAACAGCTTGGGCAAGGAATAACGGCAGCGTGATCAGGAAGAGTGGCATGGTGAAAGGAAAAGGTTTACAGGGGGCTACAACTCACTCTAAATTGCAGACGATAATCTCCGGCGACAAATCCCCGAGAATTTCGGTTTTTGCCCATCACCTGCAAGCGAAGCTGACTACTACCAGAGTTAGATAGTGCAATCGTTACATCACTAGTGAGGCTAGCTTGCGACTCCGCATTATTTGCGCCGATAAGTTGGAATTGATAACTGATATCAGCATCATTGAGATAGTCAGCTGGAAATACCATGAAGTTAGTAGAACGACTAATTTTTAGCTGAGCAGGCATCCCAGTCGAAATGATATCGATCACTGCAATAGTTGACTGAAATGTGGCACTACGATCATCAAAACTTAAGCCCCCACTACTCGGTGAGAGAGTACAACTTGCAGGTTGAGCAGTCGCCGGAAGTACTACTTGCAAACCACCAATTATGATTAGCACTGGACAAAGCAATGCTTTATGATTGACAGTGGCCATAAATAAAGCTGATTGTTGCAACTTTGCTTAACTATATTACGCATATATCGAAGAAAGCACCTCTACCCAAAGCTAGATAGAAGTGCTTTCTAATATCAGTGATTCATAGTAGCTGTACTGAGTTCAGTGACCAGATCAACTTACTGGAACTTCTAAGGTGTCGGAGCACAAGTCAGTGAGTACTGCAGTGAGAAGTTGACTGGAGTTCCATCTGTATTTGTCCTTCCAGACAAGAAGCTACCTCCGCCTTGTGGGCCAATAGATCCCCCTAAAGTGAAGTCACTATTAGTCAAAACACCTAGAGGTAAATTAGAGAAAGCACCAGAACTTGAATTCAGTGTAGGTGTAGTGTTACCAGTATTATCTGGAATACTTCCGGTCAGCTTATACACTGGGCTCGAATAGGAACTACCTCCACGAGTAAAGGCTGTCACAGTCCCACTTAGTAGATATAGATTATCTACAGTGGTTGTCACATCAACTGATACGTTAGAAGCCAAATCAAGCTCCCTGGTTGTTGGATTGTAGATTAAAGAGTCCGCAGGACTAATATTCGCACCCAGAATACAGGAAGGAGTAATATCTCCTTCCAAGGTAATAACGCCATCTGCTTTTGCGGGTAGAACCGCAGAAAAGGCTAACAGGCTAGCAGCGGCGGAAGCGGTGACGATTCGGGTCAAGAACTGTTTAGACATGGCTCACTCTCACTCTCTTTAGGAGAACTTATTCGCCCCGGAAGTTTGAGGGAGAGCTCGGTCTTCTTTGCTCTTTCTCTTGGCTTCCTTAACTACAGTATGGAGCAAATCTAAAGACACGAATGCCGGAATGTGCAACTCGCAACATATTTTCGTATTAGCCGTTACAGTTTCGTCACTCTACGAGCTTCGGTTTTTTATCTTTCGTTCAAAATCGTCTCAAAGCCTTGTCCCAGCTAACTTTTTGTCTTTGACTGGGCTGCCAACTCTAATAATAGTTTTTCACTCTTGAGAACTCGTGATAGAGCTTTTTCAATCCTCAAAAAAAGACGATATAGAAACCTCTATTCCTTACAGGCCACAAAAAAGGGGCGATCGCCCCTGGACTGCCCCTCCTTCATGCTGCTGTTGTGCTCAGGCTTGGGTTCCCTAGGGTGTCCCTGTCGGGCCGATGATGCCCGTTGCACCACCCGCCGTTGGCGAAATGGTCACGGTCAACCGCAGCGTGTAGTTACCGGCTGTAAACGGCTGCGACTGGGGATTCTGGGGCAACGCCTTCGACTGGATCTCCACCGTTGTTTCGCCTGAGTTGGCCAGCGGAAACTGGGTTGGAATTTGCAGATCACTCGATGTCGAGGCGGTGTTTGCTCCTGACAGCGCATAGCGATAGAAGAAGGTTGCGGCGCCGGTAAAAGTTTCAGGTTTCGTTGTAAATGAGGCTGGCGGGGTAATCGTCACCAGCCAAGTTGAGGGGTTGTTGACATTCACCACCACCCGCGCCGGACTTCCATAGTTAAAGAAACCGCCCGTTTGGCTATCGATCGTGTAAGTCATCGTGCCATCTGTGACACTGCGGATCTCCCCTGTTGGATCGACTGTGCCACTGAATTCAACGGTTGTTGTCTGAGTCTGGGCTACAGCCGGTGGAGCCATTGCAAGCAGACTTGCTGCTACGGCAACGCCTCCGCTGGCCATGAGCCACCGCGAAGCTGGTTTGATCGATCGACGCTTCTCTGCAAAAGACACTGCGACTACTCCCGCCAAACTTGCAGCGCCGTACGCTGTTTCTCCATCCTATCGACGGATTTCTGGGAAGGCCGCAGCGATCGCTGCTTCAACAGAGGCCACGGTAACGAATCCTGCAATCTGCAAGGTAGGTTGAGAATAAAATCTGAAGTCTGGCTGTAGGCAATCTTGCCGAGTCAGCTTGGGATCTTTGAGAGTGACGACGCAGGAGACGATCGCAATGTTGGAAGCCTACCGCCAAGCCGCCGCTGAGCGCGAAGCCTTGGGGGTTCCGCCGCTGCCGCTGGATGCGGACCAAACAGCAGCCCTGTGTGAGCTCTTGCAAGCCCCGCCTGTGGGTGAGGAAGCGACGCTACTCCATCTGTTGCGCGATCGCGTGCCCCCAGGGGTTGACCAGGCTGCCTACGTCAAAGCAACCTTTCTCAGTGCGATCGCCCACGGTGAAACCACCAGTCCGCTGATCATGCCGGTCGAGGCAGTTGAACTGCTGGGCACGATGATCGGCGGTTACAACGTCGCCGCGCTGATTGATCTACTTAAGAGTGCAGATGTGGCGATCGCTACGGCCGCCGTTGCCGCTCTCAGCAAAACCCTGCTGGTTTACGACGCTTATAACGACGTTGTCGCACTGGCTGAAACCAATGCCTACGCCCAACAAGTCCTAGAGTCTTGGGCAAAGGCCGAGTGGTTCACCAGCAAACCCACTCTGCCGGAAGCGATCACCGTCACGATCTTCAAAGTGCCGGGCGAAACCAACACCGACGATCTCTCGCCGGCCACTCACGCCACCACCCGCCCTGACATTCCGCTCCATGCCCAAGCGATGCTGGAAACGCGGCTGCCCGGTTCCCTCGAAACCATTCCGGTGCTGAAAGAGAAAGGGTATCCTCTCGCCTACGTTGGCGATGTGGTCGGCACCGGCTCTTCGCGGAAATCCGCGATTAACTCGGTTCTCTGGCACATCGGCGAAGACATCCCCTTCGTGCCCAACAAGCGCAGCGGTGGCATTATCCTCGGCGGCAAAATCGCCCCGATCTTCTTCAACACCGCCGAAGACTCGGGCGCACTGCCAATCGAATGCGATGTCAGCGCCCTCGACACTGGCATGGTCGTTACTATTTATCCCTACGAAGGCGTCATTAAAGATGAGGCAGGCACTGTCCTCTCAACCTTTAGCCTCAAGCCCGACACAATTCTGGATGAAGTGCGGGCGGGTGGCCGGATTCCCCTGCTGATCGGGCGATCGCTCACGGATAAAGTGCGATCGCAGCTCGGTCTACCCGTCAGCGACGTTTTTGTGCGTCCGCAACCGCCCGCGGATACCGGCAAAGGCTTCACGCTGGCGCAAAAAATGGTCGGTCGCGCCTGCGGTCTTCCCGGCGTGCGTCCCGGCACGAGTTGTGAACCAATCATGACCACTGTTGGTAGCCAAGACACCACGGGGCCGATGACACGAGACGAGATGAAGGAGCTAGCTTGCCTCGGCTTCAGCGCCGACTTGGTAATGCAGAGCTTCTGTCACACAGCCGCCTATCCCAAGCCTGTTGACATCAAAACCCACAAAACCCTGCCGGACTTCATTGCCCAGCGTGGGGGGGTCGCCCTCAAACCGGGGGATGGCATCATTCACAGCTGGCTCAATCGCATGCTACTGCCCGACACCGTCGGCACCGGCGGCGATAGCCATACCCGCTTCCCGCTAGGGATTTCCTTCCCGGCTGGTTCCGGTCTGGTAGCGTTTGCAGCTGCGATCGGGGCGATGCCACTGGATATGCCAGAATCCGTGCTCGTGCGCTTCACGGGTTCACTGCAACCCGGCATCACGCTGCGGGATGTGGTCAATGCCATTCCTTATCAAGCAATCCAGCAAGGGCTGCTGACTGTCTCTAAAGAAAATAAAGTCAACGTCTTCTCCGGCCGGATCATGGAGATTGAGGGACTCCCAGATCTGAAGCTCGAGCAAGCTTTCGAGCTAACCGATGCCACAGCGGAGCGTTCCTGCGCTGGCAGCACGATCAAACTCAGCGAGGATACTGTCGCCGAATACCTGCGATCGAATGTGGCGCTGATGAAGAACATGATCGCCCGCGGCTACGAAGACAGCCGCACCTTGGCACGTCGCATCCGTCAGATGGAAGATTGGCTGGCCAATCCACAGCTGCTCTCGGCCGATGAAGACGCCGAATATGCAGCCGTGATCGAGATCAATCTCGATGAGTTGACTGAGCCGATTCTGGCTTGCCCGAACGATCCGGATAACGTCAAAAAGTTGTCAGAAGTGGCTGGCGATCCCATCCACGAAATCTTCATTGGCTCCTGTATGACCAACATTGGCCACTATCGCGCTGCGGCCAAAGTGCTGGAAGGTGAAGGCCAAGTGGGCGGTCGCCTCTGGATTTGCCCACCGACCCGGATGGATGAAGACCGGCTCAAGGAAGAAGGCTACTACAGCACCTTCGCAGCGGCTGGTGCTCGCTTGGAAGTGCCGGGTTGTTCGCTCTGCATGGGTAACCAAGCTCGTGTTGCCGATAACACCACGGTCTTCTCGACCAGCACCCGCAACTTCAACAACCGTATGGGCAAGGGTGCTCAGGTCTATTTAGGATCGGCGGAATTGGCGGCAGTCTGTGCACTCTTGGGCCGCATTCCCACACTCGAGGAGTACTTGAAGGTGGCAGCTGAGAAGATTAATCCCTTTGCAGCTGATCTGTATCAGTACCTCAACTTCGACCAACTAGAAGGTTTTGCTGAGGAAGGTCGCGTTAAATCGACTGAAGAAGTCGATCGCATTTTGACCACTGTGTAGAGACCGCTAAATTGTCGGTCAACCTCCGGGGGCGATCGCTCTCGGAGGTTTTTTGTGCTTCATGACCTGTGATCAAAATCACAAGCTGCTCAGGAATACATCACGGCCCGGCTCAGGGCTCTCAGCGAGAGTAAACGTATTCTTCTTTCAGCCCTCAGCCATGGCCTTCCACTCTCGCATCGGCTCCACCAGCCAAGTCAAATCCAGCCTCAAGCTGCTAAAAAGTCTGGAGCCGGTCAACACCTCAAATCTCTCTGCTCCAACACCTACCCCTGCTCCAACACCAGCTATCACGACCTATGGATCTGCAGGCAATGACAATCTTTTAGGTGGTTTTTCTGCAGACATCATCTATGGCGGTGATGGCAACGATGTCCTCTCGGGCGGCACGACCTATTCGATGGCAAGCTACTTCAACGGCCAATATATTAATGATCTCTCTGGCGATACACTCTACGGCGAAGCTGGCAATGATCTCCTCCTAGGTGGACTTGGTCGTGACTATCTCTACGGTGGCGTGGGTGATGACACATTAGAAGGTTACGGCTTCAAACCTCAGCTTTCTCAAGTGGCCGTGGATGATACATTTCCCTTTGAAATTGAGGGTAATTTTCTGGATGGTGGAGAAGGAAATGATGTGCTTCTTGGGTCGATGGGAAACGATACCTTGATAGGTGGAACCGGTGATGACGTTTTAAATGGCCGAGGTGGACGTGACCTGATCACGGGTGGGCTAGGTTCTGACCAGTTTGTTATTAATGTAGAGAGCTACCGCGACAGCGCTACTTTTCCCAACACCTTTGCCACGATTCTGGACTTTAGTGCAGAGGATACTCTTCGCGTCGATCGCCCTGTGATCTTGCAATTAGGATCCGCTAGCGCAGTCAGCATCAATCAAGTCAATCTCTACACAACGTCTGACTCTGGCAGTCTGGATTTGATCGCCAGCATTCAAAGTACTGCCTTTGCTTCAGTCAGTGATTTGGCGACAGCCGTGATGAATGACTTGCTAGGGCTTTAGCTTGAAATTAAGCCTTTGAGTCAGGGTCTCAAGACTGCGAGATCAAACGTCTGCATATTCAACGAAGGTCAGCCCCGCGTAGGAACAGGAGTAGAGCTTGGCAAAGCTTCTCGGGCCAATCTTCTTGCGGATAGTGACCGGTTTCTTCGAAGCGAACAAACTCCGCCGAGGTTAATTTCCCAGCGCCTGCCTCAGCTTCTACCCAAGTGAGCCAAGGATCGCGATCGCCCCAACCGACAAGAATAGGTTGCGACCACTGGGCTAATGCACTGGCAATTTCGGTGCTGACTCGCGCTTGATCTAATTGCCGCACCGTTGCCAAGAGTGCTCGTCCTGCCGCAGAACTGGATAGATAGGGTCGGCGATAGACATCCAGATCGGCATCCTCAACACGATAGCCACCGCCACCTTCCAGCACGCGATCAACTGTCAGTGGATCTTGGCAGAGCATTTCACCGGCGAGAGGCAGACCGAGTTGCCGAATCTTCCAAGGGACGGAAGCGCCGGCATAGAAGGGTGTATTGAATAGGGCAATCCGTTCAACGCGATCGGGATGTTGGGCAGCCCAAAGCAACCCCACTGCTCCCAGATAGCCTTGGACAACGAGATGAAGGCGCTCAATGCCCAGCTCTGCTCGCCATGCTTCCAAGGCGCTGACAAACGCCTCGGGTGTGTAGGCAAACTCGCGCCGCTCTGGCTGACTGGAGAAACCTGCTCCAATCCAGTCCGGTGCGATCGCCCGAAACCCCGCATCGGCGATCGCGGGTAACACCTGCCGCCAGCCATAGCTTTGACTAACCAGCCCATGCAAGCAGACCACAGGTAACTTTGCGGGATCAGCCTGTGTGGGCTCAGCCTCGCGGTAGAACCATTCCAGAGATCCCACCGTTTGTTTCTGTTCCGCGATCGCCACCAGCTCTCCCCTGTTTTTTCTGAAGCCAAACGGCTTTGAGCATACCTTCCCAGCGAGTGGGGGGGTCGCAACAGTCTTCACAATTTTTTTGACGTAAAGATGTATAACGGTAGCAATTTATACAGAAAAATATTGCTAGATTTAAATCAAGCCTAGTTTTGCTTGCTGGAGGGATTGACCATGAACACCACCACCCAATCGCGTGAACTGGTGATGCGCCATCAGCAGGCAATCAAAAACCGCCAGCAATCAATGCTGGGGCGTGCCAATGTCGACATCGGCATGCCGCTGAGCCAAATGCGGCACTACAACGGCACCATTCAAGGCAAGGTGCATTCAGATTTCCGAGCTGCTTACGATCGCAGTGGTGCTGCGCTGAGCTAAGTCCACTGCTGCATCTTGAGTCTCGTCCTCCTAGTCCTCTATTGTCTCGACGAATATCGCTCTGGAATTCCAGGGCGATTTTTTTGTCTGTCACCTCAATCGAGCGATCGCGGAAGATAAAGGCGGATCTCTGGCTGATTTGTCGTGCGTGTTGTTCCTGTTGGGTTACTGCGATCGCTGTTAATCGGAGCGATTGCCCTCGGCTGTTGGCTGACTGTGATCACACCAGCACAGGCGGCAACCTTGAGCGATCGCGCTGCGTCGTATCCGGCTTGGTCAAGCTCACCATCCCTAAAAACCAATGCACCGGATCTGCCCTACCCCGATTGGATGGCAGGAACGTGGCAAGTCACCAGCACCTTGCTGGATTTACAAGCACCCCTCGCGCCGGAAATCATCACACCAGGCTTTGACAGCAATCGCCGCTGGCTGGATCAACCGCCGGAGTTTCCTGTGCGCTTTGGCACCCCGACCTACGCTGCCGCTGCAAAACCGCTACCAGATTTACGGCCTCAAGCAGCCCCCGTCGTCGCCGATCGCGCTTTTAATGGCCTTGCGATCGCCCGCGCCTATCTTGGGGAGGCTGTTGCCACCGTCAAAGCTCCTGATCCCAATCAACAACTCGTCCAGTTGGTGAATGGCGATAGTCTGCTAATGCGGATGACAGGCCGAGCCTGGGAACAGCCCACCGACTTCGTTTTCATTGCTAGCGAACTGAGCCGCCAGATTTTTCGGGGTCAGGGTCGCCCTCAGTTCAACAGCGTAGAAACCACAGCTCGCTACCAGCTGCGATCGCCCAATTTGATTACGGCGGATCAAATTACCGCCATCTATCTGACGCCGCAGGACCCCAGCTACTTTCAAGTTGGCGATCGTCCGATCGCGCTCTACCGTTACGCCCTGACACTGACTCGCACGGATGACATCTCTGAAGCGGCTTGATTCAGTCAGCAATCCGTGGTTACGGCAGGGAACGTCTAGTCAGCTACGACAAACAAAAACCCAGCCTCCAACAAGAAGACTGGGTTTGAGCTCAGAGCCGGTGACCGGATTCGAACCTGCGACCGGCTGTTTACAAAACAGCTGCTCTACCCCTGAGCTACACCGGCAAGGCAGTAATTACTATAGCGGATCGACTGCTGGCAACGCATGTTGATGCAAAATCAACTCTTGCACGGGTTGACCACCTAGCAAATGTTCCTGCAAAATCCGCTCAATCGCTTCGGGGGTGACGCGACCGTACCAAATGCCCTCGGGATAGACCAAGAGAATCGGCCCTTCTTGACAGACGCGCAGACAGTTGGCCTTAGTTCGAAACACCAGAGGCTTGCCAGTGTCGGGGCGATCGAGATCCAACTCCCGCAGCCGGCGCTTCAGATACTCCCAGCTTTCGAGACTGCGATCGCGATCGCAACGAAGCGGTTTAGTTTGGTCGGCGCAGAGAAATAAGTGGCGATCGATCTGATCGAGGCCGAGACTCCGCACCCGCACCGACAGGGTTTCAGCGAGGGTCATCCTTCAGCAGTTGCGGGTTTGACACGACGAATCGGTAAATTGGCGACAAGTGCTGTGACTCGCTGGTCATTTTCTAGCGAGAGTTCCATTCCCTCAGAGTCCAGCTCAACGTAGCGAGAGACCACTTCTAAAATCTCTTGGCGCATCTTTTGCAACAGCTCAGGGCTGAGGTCAGCACGATCGTGAGCCAGCACAAGCTTAAGGCGCTGCTTCACGGTGTCTCGACTGGCCTGTTGCCGGGGGAACAAGCGCTCGAATAAGTCAGCCAGCATTGCTGCAAAGACCCCTAGAGAATTTTTTTATTGAGGATGCGGCGAATCTTACTGAGCACACCGCTCTGGGGTTCCTCAAGATTGAGGAAGTCGATGCTTTCACCACTCAGGCGCCGCGCCACATTGATGAATGCCTTGGCCGCCAAGGAAGGTGCCTCGGCTAGGACCAACGGCTCGCCACGGTTGGTGGAAATAATCACCTGCTCGTCATCGGGAATGATGCCGACAAGAGGGATCGCGAGGATTTCCTGCACATCTTCGACACTCATCATGTCGTTGGCCTTGACCATCGCTGGCCGCAGCCGGTTCAAAATCAGCCGAATCTCTGTGATGCCATGGGCTTCTAGCAATCCAATAACGCGATCGGCGTCTCGGACAGCCGCAATCTCCGGCGTCGTAACAATTACGGCTTCGCGGGCGGCCGCGATCGCATTCTGGAATCCGGCTTCAATTCCAGCGGGTGAGTCGATCAAGATCACGTCGAACTGACCATCGAGCAGCGTCACCAACTGCTCCATCTGCTGGGGGGTCACCGACTCCTTCATGCGGTTGTTGGCCGCAGGCAGCAGGCAGAGATTCGGTTGGCGCTTGTCTTTGACCAATGCTTGCTCGAGGCGGCAATTGCCCGCTAAAACATCCTGAGCGGTGTAGACAATCCGATTCTCCAGCCCCAGCAGCAGGTCGAGATTGCGCAAGCCAAAGTCCGCATCGATGAGCACGAGGCGTTTACCCAGCTGGGCTAAGGCCATACCCAAGTTGGCGCTGGAGGTGGTTTTGCCCACGCCTCCCTTACCGGAGGTGACAACAATAACGCGACTCATAGGGTCCGAAGAGCAGGAGCGGCGATCGCTCAGCCGGCAATCGCTGACTCATCTTAAACCGTGTCGTCAAATCCCCCTAGACTGCCAAAGGCTTTCTATATTCACCCTTCATGACAGGGCTGTTCTGCCTGACGATGGAAAGACAATGCAGCGGGGCTTTCACTCCCAACTTGAATGACAGCGGACTATAACTTACTGATTCTGGGGGCGACACCGGCAGCGATCGCGCTGGCACAACAGGCACGGCGCTGGCAGGCTCGTGTGGCCTTGATCTATCTGCCAGAGAGTTGGGGCGCGATCGATCGCGATCGCCTGTTGATGCGTTGCTTGTTGAAGTCCACTTCTGTCCCAGAAGCACTGGCCTCAGGGCAGGCTCTCTACGAACGCCTTGAGCTACTGCAAGGCCCGATCGCTCTGCAGCAACAGGGAATTGATATTGTTGCCAGTCACTGGAAAGCGACACGATCGCGTCGGGTGGTGGACTGTAGCGATCGCCGACTGGAGGCGCGGCAGATCTGGCAGGCTCAACCGACAGGGGCAGAAGCAACGCCGCTCTGGGACTTACTGACCGCCGATCCACAACCGCAATCTGTGACGGTTACTGGCGATCGCACAATCGCGATTGGAGTTGCCCAAGCCCTGACCCGTCATGGTTGGGATGTCGGCTTGGCAACGCCTGCAATCTGGTCGAGTTGGGAGCCTACGATTGTTCAACGGCTGCAAGCTCAATGTCAGGCTGAGGGCATCCATCTGCTGGAGCAGTCAACTCGTCAGACGGATTCCTGCGAGCTGAGTCTCAATTATTTCCAACCTGATCCGCTGCCGCTGCTGCCGGGGAGTCGGGCGATCGCAGCCAATCTCAGTCCGGCAGAAGTCCGTGCGATCGCGCAACACGGTCTGTTCGGTTGGCCGCGTCAGCAATCAGCTCTAGCCCCGCAGCAAGTTTTAGAGATGGATCCGGCGGCAGCTCAGGTAGGACTGACAGAAGCCCAAGCCCGCCGTCGCTACGGCGATCGCGTTGAACTAGTTACCGCAAGCTGGCAGCAGCATCCTGAAGCCTTGATTCGCGATCAAACGGCTGGTTTTCTGCAGCTTTGTGTGTTGAATAACGGTCGCCTGCTTGGGGCGAGTTGGGTAGCAGACAATGCGGGGGATCTGGTGGCACCTCTGAGTCTGGCGATTCAAACGCGGCGATCGCTGCCTTCACTCTTGGGCCTATGGCCTGAATCGAGTCTTGGGCAGGCGCTAGAGCAATTGCTGGCAGACTGGGAAGTCCAGCGCAATCAGCGGAGTTGGCGACGACGGTTGCTGAGTGAGTGGCAACTCTTCTGGCGATCGACTTTCTAAACGGGCGCAGCTTGGAGGAGACCCCAGCCGAGCGGTATGGTGTCCAAGGAATTGGAGAAGCGATCGCGTGTCATTGGTGACAGCTCTGAACGGCTTAGATCTGTTCTTGGTCGGCTTGATGGGATCAGGGAAAACTACGATCGGGAAGCTGCTGGCGGAGTCCTTGGGCTACACCTACGTCGACACCGACAGTTTGATTGAGAACGTCACTGGGCGATCGATTCCAGAGATTTTTGCCAGCGATGGCGAAGCTGGCTTCCGGCAAATCGAAACGCAGGTCTTAGAAGAAGTTGCGAGCTATCGCCGCCTAGTAGTGGCAACGGGTGGCGGCATTGTGATTCGGCCTGAGAACTGGAGCTATTTGCAACAGGGCTTGGTGATTTGGCTAGATGTACCCATCCCCGAATTGCTACGCCGTCTAGAAGGTGATCAGAATCGACCGCTTCTACAAACTGAGGCTCCGGCTACCACGCTACAAGCTTTGTGGGAGCAGCGCCGCGATCGCTATGCCCAAGCCGATCTCCGTATTGCGATCGAGGCTTCGGAAGATCCTGAAGTAACTATGCAGCGAATTTTAGAAGTTATTCCGAGTGTTCTTAAAAACTCTGCTGATAGCTCTCCTGCAGAGATAGAGACTTAAGCAATCCGATGAGAAATTCGAGGTTCTTGCCTGGAGCAGGATGAGGCCAGTTTGTCCGCAGATAATGGCAACCCTTGTCTTCGAAGGATGTGCATCACCCCCCATAACCTGCAGACCTTTAGCAACCTCTAATCTAGCTAGGACAGCCAGTGAAGATGGCCAGCCTCCAAGACAGGATCTTAAGCCCATCGTTTCCCATCTTGCGGTTTCAACTCAATGGTTGTCATGTGCTAGCGGCGATCGCCCAATACACCGCAAGCGACTCATATTGCACATAGCAAACGGATTAGGAAAGGCACAGGATCCAAAAGAACACTCTCATCCCTAACCTCTCGCTAATTGTGGGAGAGGAGAAACAATAGGACTTTTGGGCGTTGTGGGAAAGTCTTATGCGACCTGTTACTAGCTATGGATTCATGACCAGTGTTCGTACAGTAGCCTCGTATGGCAGCAACGATTTGAGCCCCAGTGCGGTGGGACTTCTTGAAAGGGAAAGGGTCTGAGATTACTCCCAGACCCTTTCACCTACTCAATTTCTAGCTGTTCCGCATCAGCCGGCAATTAGCCGTTGATTGCAGGTGCAGTCAGAGCAACCGGGGTCGCTTCGCCTGCTGCCAAGTCGAGCGGGAAGTTGTGAGCATTACGCTCGTGCATCACTTCCATGCCCAAGTTGGCACGGTTCAACACATCTGCCCAGGTGTTGATCACACGGCCTTGGCTATCCAAAACCGACTGGTTGAAGTTGAAACCATTCAGGTTGAACGCCATGGTGCTGATGCCCAAGGACGTGAACCAGATGCCCACGACCGGCCATGCAGCCAGGAAGAAGTGCAGCGAACGGCTGTTATTGAACGATGCGTATTGGAAGATCAAGCGACCAAAGTAACCGTGGGCTGCCACGATGTTGTAGGTCTCTTCCTCTTGACCAAATTTGTAGCCGTAGTTTTGGCTCTCGGTCTCGGTCGTCTCACGCACCAGCGAGCTGGTCACCAACGAACCGTGCATTGCCGAGAACAGCGAACCACCGAACACACCAGCCACACCCAGCATGTGGAAGGGGTGCATCAAAATGTTGTGCTCTGCTTGGAACACGAACATGAAGTTGAAGGTGCCGCTGATACCCAAGGGCATGCCGTCCGAGAACGAACCTTGGCCGATCGGGTAGATCAGGAACACTGCAGTCGCTGCTGCAACCGGTGCGCTGTATGCAACACAGATCCAGGGGCGCATACCGAGGCGGTACGACAGTTCCCACTCACGGCCCATGTAGCAGAAAACGCCGATCAGGAAGTGGAACACTACCAATTGGTAGGGACCACCGTTGTACAGCCACTCGTCGAGGCTAGCGGCTTCCCAAATCGGGTAGAAGTGCAAACCAATGGCGTTGCTGGAAGGAACAACAGCACCAGAGATGATGTTGTTGCCATACATCAAGGAGCCAGCAACGGGCTCGCGGATGCCGTCGATGTCGACGGGAGGCGCTGCGATGAACGCAACGATGAAGCAGATGGTGGCGGTCAGCAGGGTGAGGATCATCAACACGCCGAACCAACCCACATAGAGGCGGTTGTCGGTGCTGGTTACCCACTCGCAGAACTGCTGCCACAGGCTGGCGCTCTCGCGCCGCTGCAATGCAGTCGTCATGATGTTTTGAGTCCAGTGAATTTTTATGTATGTCTAAGGCGTAATGCCTTATGAGCTAATAATAACAAAACTTTGCGAATTGTGAAGCACTTCTCAGATCAAACTTGGCGATCGCCCCAACAATCAGCTGTGATCACCTACAGTCCGGCCTATACCCTCGTTCCCACCTACGAGTGCTTCAATCGCTGCACCTACTGCAACTTCCGGCGCGATCCCGGAATGGACGAATGGTTGAGCCTATCGACTGCTCAGCAGCGACTGCTGACAGTGCGCGATCGCGGAGTTTGTGAAGTTTTGATCCTGAGTGGTGAAGTCCATCCTCAGAGCCCGCGGCGGGCTGCTTGGCGACAGCGGCTAATTGAGCTGGCGGAGTTGGCTCTAGACATGGGATTTTTGCCCCACACCAATGCTGGTCCCCTGAACCGAGCAGAGATGATCGCCTTACAAAATGTCAATGTGTCCTTGGGCTTGATGCTAGAGCAACTGACACCGCAGCTTCAGCGCACGGTGCATCGCGCGGCACCCAGTAAAGATCCACAGCTACGGCTGCAACAGCTTGAACAGGCCGGAGAGCTAGGTATTCCCTTCACCACCGGACTGCTGTTGGGGATCGGTGAAACAAGCCGCGATCGCCTTGAGACACTTGAAGCGATCGCGGCTTGTCACGATCGCTGGGGACATATCCAGGAGGTGATCTTGCAGCCGCATAGTCCGGGCCGTCAGCAAGCGATTCAACACCCTCCGCTAGCCCCGGATGAGCTGATTGATTGCGTGGCGATCGCTCGGCAAGTTCTACCCACATCGATTGCGATTCAAGTGCCACCGAATCTTTTGACCCAGCCGCAGCAACTAGCGGACTGTTTGGGAGCGGGTGCCCGTGATTTAGGTGGGATTGTGCCCTACGACGAAGTGAATCCTGATTACCAGCATCATGATTTGGATGAGCTTCGAGAAGCACTAGCGCAGCAAGGGTGGCAACTCCAACCGCGTTTGCCGGTCTATCCTCACCTAGTTGATCGCTTACCACAGCGACTGCAGACCCATGTGGCGGCGTGGCTGAATCGGTTCAACTCGCAGTCCAGGTCAAGCTAGCTACCTACGATCGCAACAAAAAGCCTCGACCACTGGTGCCGAGGCTCTGTATTTGAGAGGTTGAGCATACAGATTAAGCAGCCCCCCTAGAATTCATCACCTCGGGCTCATTCAGTTCCTTGCCAACAATGAGATCAGCGCAGGCAATGCGATCAGCCAAAATGGCACTCGCCATCATACCCGAGTGAATTTCGAGCATGGCTTCTTGGTAGGACTCAAAAATCAGTCGTTGTCCTGGAAAAACGACGCGCTCAAAATACCAACCCGTAATATTCGTAATCCGAGCAACCTGAATTTTGCTGGTGGCATTGACGTAGCAGCACAGAACAACATTGTCGCTATTGACCGTGATCGAATCTAGGATTTGAGACATAGCAAGAGCTCGGAGGAGTTGAACCGTAATTTTGGGATCACGCTAACACCCGCTCTAGGGGCAAGCTGTGTATCCAGTTACGAAACCTAAGGCCCTTAACAATCTCTTCAAAATCTCGATTGCGATCGCGGGATCGATCCCAGGATTCCTAATGCAACGGGCACTTGAGGATTGGAAAAGCGCAGGGAGCTTTGTCACCGCAACTCACTGGCGTCCTCCTTACTGCGATTGCTGCAGCGATAGCAATCAGAAACTCATCTTCCAGGGACAGCAGCCTTTACCCAGTTTCAGACTCCCCAACGGTTGACTGCGGACAACATCCAGACAGAAAAAAGGCCCGCGATCGCAGGCCATGGATGAGCTAACAGCGCAAAGTACTAGACAGCAGTTAGTTGTTTATCAGCCACTTCAGGGTTGACCTCCGGCGTGTCTGCTTCCGAAGGCGGCACCACTTGCCAGAACTGAGGCAAGTACTGCTCCCACTGCTCCAGGATATGGCAGGCCTTCGGGCTACCTGTCTTCTCGGCGTGGGCCGTGATCAGCTGTTTAAGTTGCTGCTCACCAGCAGAAGTTGAGACACGTTGCAGCTTGACGATCTCAGGATTGACCTTAGCGGGGAACTGCCCATCTTCATCGAGGAAGTAGGCCAGACCACCGGTCATACCAGCACCCACGTTACGCCCGCAGGGGCCTAGGACCACAATCGTACCGCCCGTCATGTATTCGCAACAGTGATCGCCGGTACCTTCTACAACCGCTTGCGCCTTGGAGTTACGAACCCCGAATCGCTCACCAGCCCGACCATTGGCAAACAGACTACCGCCCGTTGCGCCATAGAGACAGGTGTTGCCGACAATACTGCTCTGGGAGGGATCAAAGCGGACGCCTGCTTCTGGTCGAACGATGATTTCACCACCGTTCATGCCTTTGCCGACGTAGTCATTGGCTTCGCCCACGAGGTTGAGGCTTACGCCGCTGATATTGAAAGCGCCAAAGCTCTGGCCAGCACTGCCGTTGAAGTTCAGGCTGATCTGTCCTTCAAAGCCGTAGTTGCCGTAGCGCTGCGCGATCGCACCCGCGAGACGAGCCCCAACAGAACGATCCGTGTTGACGATCGCTTGCTCGATCGCAACAGAATCTTGATTGGCGATCGCGGCGGTGAGGGCTGGGTTGGCAAGCAACTGGTCGTCCAGCACTGGGCCATTGTCATGAACTTCGTCATGAACCAGCCAGCTGCGATCGGAGCGCGTATCGGGCAGCTTGATCAGGCAGTCGAGATTCAGAGCCGCCGTCTTGGTCAGCTTCAGATCAGGACGTGGCGCTAGTAGATCGGTGCGACCAGTGAGTTCCGTCAGGCTGCGATAGCCCAACTTCGCCAAGATGCTGCGCACTTCTTCGGCAATCAGGATGAAGAAGTTGACGACATGCTCTGGAATGCCAGTGAAGCGCTTGCGCAGTTGCTCTTGCTGCGTTGCGACACCGACAGGGCAGTTATTGGTGTGGCAGACCCGTGCCATGATGCAGCCTTCCGCAATCATTGCGATCGAGCCAAAACCAAACTCTTCTGCACCCATCAGCGCCGCCATGACGACGTCCCAACCAGTCTTGAGGCCGCCATCGACCCGCAGCAACACCCGCTGCCGCAGCTGATTTTCCATCAGGACGCGATGCACTTCGGTCAGGCCCAGCTCCCAAGGCCCGCCAGCATGCTTGATCGAGCTCAGCGGTGAGGCACCGGTACCGCCGTCATGGCCCGAAACTTGGATGATGTCAGCATTCGCTTTAGCTACCCCAGCGGCCACGGTTCCGATCCCGATTTCCGCCACCAGCTTGACCGAGACTTGTGCCTTGGGATTGATCTGATGCAGGTCAAAGATCAGCTGAGCCAAATCTTCGATCGAGTAAATGTCGTGGTGAGGCGGTGGTGAAATTAGCAAGACACCCGCCTTCGAGTTGCGCAGGAAAGCAATGTAGGGGCTGACTTTCTTGCCCGGAAGTTGTCCCCCTTCACCCGGCTTCGCCCCCTGCGAGACCTTGATCTCGAGCTGATCAGCACTCATCAAGTACTCGGGCGTGACGCCAAAGCGACCCGAAGCAATTTGCTTGATGGCCGAGCTAGCAGTGTCGCCATTGCGCAGACCATGCAGGTGCGGCAGGGTTGGGGAGTTCCCTTCTGCGTCAACATCGCCCAGAACTTTGTAGCGAACGGGGTCTTCGCCACCTTCACCGGAGTTGGACTTACCGCCCAGCCGGTTCATGGCGATCGCGAGGGTTTCGTGGGCTTCCCGCGATAGTGCCCCCAGCGACATCCCACCAGTGCAGAAACGCTGCACGATCGCTTCTACCGATTCCACCTCATCCAGTGAGATGGCCGGGCGATCGCTGACGAATTGCAGCAAGTCCCGCAACGCTGTGACCGGCCGCTCTTCCAGGTACTTGCGATAGACCTCAAAGTGGTCGTAGTTTTTGCCTGCTACCACGGCCTTGTGCAGGGCTTTCGACATCTCGGGGCTGTTCATGTGGTACTCACCACCGGGGCGGTACTGCACGAAGCCAAAGTTCTCGAGTTTCTTCTGGTTCAACTCGGGGAAGGCACGGGTATGGAAGCTCATCACCTCGTGGGCGATGTCAGCCAAGGTCAGACCACCCAACCGCGAAGTCGTGCCGCGGAACGCGAGGTCGACTACTTCCATGCTCAGACCAATTGCTTCAAAGATCTGCGCACCGTGATAGCTGGGTAGCAGCGAAATCCCCATCTTGGACAGGATTTTCAGCAGCCCTGCTTCGACAGCCTTACGGAAGTTTTGCTGAGCCCCTGCCAAGCTGACTTGAGCAATCTTGCCGCGCTCCATCAAGCTTTGAGTCTTAGGCGCATGCCACCAGTGGCGCACAGTTTCCAAAGCCAGCCATGGACAGACGGCACTGGCGCCATAGCCAATCAGGCAAGCGAAGTGGTGCGTGCTCCAACATTGGGCGGTATCGACCACCAAGGAGGCTTTCATGCGCAGCCCTTGGCGAATCAGATGATGGTGGACAGCCCCCACGGCCAGCAGCGGCGGAATATAGCTGATCTGCGGCGCGAGGCCCGCCCCTGTGCGATCGCTGAGGATCAGAATCTGATGACCAGCCTGGACGGCTTGCTCAGCCTGCTGACAAAGGGCTGCGATCGCCGCTTGCAGACCATCCGGGCCTTGCTCGATCGCGTAGAGAGTCGAGAGTTCAGCCGCCTTGAGGGTTGACTGCTTGACTTGCTCTAGCTCCGCTTCATTCAAGACTGGCGAGTCTAGCTTCAGCAGCCGTGCCGACTCAGGCCCGACCTGCAGCAGGTTGTCGCGGGCCCCGAGGGTCATGCTCAGGGACATGACCAAACTTTCCCGTAGTGGGTCGATCGCGGGGTTGGTGACCTGGGCGAAGCGCTGCTTGAAGTAGTCGTAGAGCAGACGCGCTTTGCTGGACAGGACAGCCAGGGGAATGTCATCACCCATGCAAAAGGTCGGCTCTTTGCCGTCGCTGGCCATGGCCTCAATCACCATGTCCACGTCTTCAGCGGTGTAGCCAAAGCCGGTCTGGAGGCGGAGCAGATCAAAGTCGCCGAGTTGCTGCTCGTTCCCGAAGTCTTTGTTCTCCAAAACCTGCCGCTCTTGCAGCCATTGACCGTAGGGCTGTTGGCTAGCAATCCGCTTCTTGATGTCCCAGTTTTTGATGACCTCTTTGGTTTCGAGATCGACTTCAATCATCTGGCCCGGACCAAGACGGCCTTTTTCGATGATCGTTTCAACGGGTAGGTCAACAACACCGGCTTCTGAGGCGAAGACAATGTAACCATCAGCGGTGATGCTGTAGCGGGCGGGACGGAGACCATTGCGATCGAGGCAAGCTCCAACCTTTTTGCCATCGCTGAACACCAACAACGCCGGACCATCCCAGGGCTCTTGCAAACCGCTATAGAACTCGTAGAAGTCGACGATTTCCGGATGATCGGCCAAGGCTGGCTGATTCTGGTAGGCTTCTGGCACCATCACCATCAGCGCTTCCTGTGGGGTCCGGCCCGAGTTGACCAACAGCTCTAGGGCGTTGTCGAGGTTGGCGGAGTCACTCCGGTTGAGGTCAACCACTGGCAGCAGATCGCCAATGCGATCGCCCCAGGCAGGGTGTTGGAGATCGGCTTGCCGCGCCATCATCCAGTTGATGTTGCCCAGCAGCGTATTGATTTCACCGTTGTGTCCCAGGAAGCGCATCGGCTGCGCCAAGGGCCACTTGGGCATGGTGTTAGTACTGAAGCGGCGGTGGTAAACACCAAAGTTGCTGGTGTATGCCGGATTAGTCAGGTCGGTGTAGAGCTGACCGAGCACTTCCGATCGCACCATGCCTTTGTAGACAACAGTGCGGCTGGAAAGCGAGCAAATGTAAAAATCTTCGCTAGCAGTGCCAAGGGCCTTTTTGACTGCAGTTTCTACCCGTTTGCGTACGAGGTAGAGCTGCCGCTCGAACTCATCGTCCCGTAGCTGTTCGCTGGCAATAAAGCACTGCTCAATTCGGGGCAGGTTTGCCCGTGCCTGTTGGCCCAAAACCTCGGGGCGGGTGGGGACCAAGCGCCAGCCCAAGAACTGCAGGTTTTCCTCAGCAACAATTTGCTCAATCAGCTGCCGGGCGATCGTGGCTTCAGCGCCATGTTGGGGCAGAAAAACCATCCCCAAGCCAACGCTCGACAGGTCAGCCGGAGCCGCAGCACCAAGCCAAGTTTTCAGCAGATCAGTCGGGATCGCTGTCATCAAGCCAGCGCCATCGCCGGAATCAGAGTCAGCACTACAGCCGCCACGGTGCTCCATACAGCCCAAGGCTCGCAAGGACTTCTCAACCAAGTCGTGGCTGGCACGACCTTGTTGATCGGCCACAAAACCGACACCGCAGGCATCACGCTCTTCGACAAGCCAGCGTGGGCCTTGGTAGGTAGGGTGAGAAGACGAATGAACAGAATGCTGATTCATGCTGCGATAACCGGCCAATGGAGAAAGCAGGGGAAAGGCATGGACCCTGAGCAGCGATCGCCGGAATCGAGGCGACAAACTGACCCCATAGTTCTGCCCAATTACTTGGTTGGAACAAAGATGAGGTCAGTGTGAGCGCAATCGTTTCGAACAGATCTGGAATTGCTGGGAATGTACTGCACATTATAAGGAATCGTTTAGGGCCCTCTCACGATTTCTCTGGAACTCCTGAGGTTGCGGTAGGGTCGCTAAACACAGCGGCACTGTGTTGCAAGGCCCCGTAGGGATGGACTGATGAAACCTGCGCTGAGACGTGGATTGGTCTGGATTGGTTGCACCGCCAGTAGTTGGGGTGGGCTTGTTCTTCCGTCAGCTTGGAGCCCTGCAGCGATCGCCCAGACACGAGCTCCCACCAATCAAACCGGGATGCAACTCCAGATCAATGGTCGGGCGATCGCCGGCCAGTGGGTCGTAGAACCAGCTTCCCAGGGCAGCTTTATCTGGATTGAAGAAGTTGCGCTGCGCAACGGCCTTGGCTTGGAACTATTACCGGGCTTGAGTACCACTCGCCAAGCGATCCGCTGGTTCTCGGATGGACGTGTGGCTGAAGGGGTGGAGCAAGTGCCCGCCCGTCGTCAAAATGGTCGGCGTTTCTTAGAAGTGTCATCGCTGGCGCGTCGCAGTGGTTGGTCCCTGGCAGTACTGGCAGACCAACTGGTGATTCAACTGCCGGCGGCGACGCTCCGGAATCTCAGGGATGGCCAACAGGGAGCTAACCGCCGCCTCGTCTTGGATTTCGATCGCCCAACCCCATGGGAGTGGGATGCAATCGGCCAACAGCTCCGCTTTGATGGTTCAGTTCCTGCTCAGTTGGTGCCCAGTTTGCAGCGCTACGGCATTCAGGCAGAGCAACAGGGCGATCGCACGAGCCTACGATTACCGGCTGGTCTGGGGGTCCGCGTCTCGAGCTTGGGATCGCCTGATCGCATCTTTATCGACCTGCCAACTACCACCGGCCTCCTCAGCCCGCCCGCTGGTCTGGGGAGTAATCCCGCCCCCTTGACTCCCGCCCCACCTGACCTAGCGGGTACGCAACTGCAGCAGCGTCAAGTCACTGTTGACGGCGCGACCTTCCCCGTCTTTGTGATTCAGTTGGACCTGCGCCAACCTAATGTTCGTCTCGCACCGATTTGGGCAGGCAATGGCTCACTGGAGGGCACACAGGTTTTGCAAGCTGTGGCTCGCGATCGCGGGGCTGCGATCGCCATCAATGCGGGCTTTTTCAACCGCAATAATCGTCTGCCACTCGGGGCGATTCGCCGTGACAACATCTGGTATTCCGGTCCGATCCTCAACCGTGGGGCCATGGCTTGGAATGATCAGGGCGAAGTGCTGATTGACCGGCTCGGTCTGCAAGAGACCCTGCAACTCAGCTCTGGCACTCGCATTCCCCTCGTGGCGCTCAATAGTGGCTACGTTCGCGCTGGAGCCGCTCGCTACACCGAGGCTTGGGGCAACAGCTACCAGACAATCCTCGACAACGAAGTAGTGGTGACAGTCCAGGGCGATCGCGTGGTCTCCCAGTCCCAAGCGGACAAGGCTGGCAGCAATCGCTTTACGATTCCCCGCAATGGCTACCTGATCGTCTTGCGATCGGCCAATAGCCTGCGCACTTCTCTGGTGAACGGCACGACAATTCAAGTCCTACAGCAAGCGCAACCCAGCCAGTTCGATCGCTTCCCCCATGCTCTAGGAGGAGGGCCACTCCTCGTCAAATCAGGGCGAGTGGTCGTCAATCCCCAAGCCGAAGGATTTAGCCGAGCCTTTGAGATCGAAGCAGCTCCGCGCAGTGCGATCGGTCTGATGCCGGATGGCCGCTTGGTTCTAGTGGCTGCCCACGAGCAAAACCAAGGCCAAGGCCCCACCCTGCCTCAAATGGCTGCGATTATGCAGCAGCTCGGCGTCGTTGATGCCCTCAACTTTGATGGCGGCAGCTCCACTTCTCTAATCGTCAATGGTCAGCTCGTCAATCGGGCTCGAGGCAGTGCTGCCCGGGTTCACAACGGGCTCGGGGTCTTCCTGGGGCCGACTACGCCGGCCAGTCTGCGATGAAGGTTGGCGATCGCGATCAACGGCCTTGGGGACAGTTCGAAATTCTTGCCCAAGGCTCTGGCTATCAGGTCAAGCGTTTGGAGGTGCTGCCAGGGCAGCAGTTGAGCCTACAGCGTCACCAGCAGCGGCAGGAACATTGGCTAGTCGTGCAAGGGCTGGCACGGGTGCAACTGGGCGATCGCCAGTTTTCTCTGCGCGTAGGGCAATCGCTCGATATCGCGATCGGGGAATGGCATCGCCTGCAAAATCCGGGGGACGAGCTTTTAGCCCTGATTGAGGTGCAAATGGGGGCCTATCTCGGCGAAGATGACATTGAGCGCCGCGCCGATGACTACGGACGCTGCCCAACGTCGTGATAATGGCTGTGGACCCAGTCTGTTGGCCGCTCGTTCCAGAGAGGCTACCTGGGGCGATCGCCTTCTCTTCAGCTGTAGCTTGACCAAGTGCATCAACCCTCGGTAAAGTAAGAGATTGTTGTCTTTTCCAAGAGCAGCCGAACCGGCTTTCTGAAATGCCTACAATCCAGCAGCTGATTCGCGACGAACGCGAAAAAATTACCAAGAAGACAAAATCTCCCGCGCTGAAAAACTGCCCGCAGCGGCGTGGCGTTTGCACTCGCGTCTACACCACGACCCCGAAAAAGCCCAACTCGGCCTTGCGGAAAGTGGCACGGGTTCGCTTGACCTCAGGTTTTGAAGTCACTGCCTATATCCCTGGCATTGGTCACAACCTGCAAGAGCACTCGGTTGTGATGATTCGCGGCGGTCGGGTCAAAGACCTACCCGGTGTGCGCTATCACATCATCCGCGGCACCCTTGATACCGCCGGTGTCAAAGACCGTCGCCAAAGCCGTTCCAAATACGGCGCGAAGCGTCCGAAGGCCTAGGTCCCTGGGTGAGCCTTGTCTGCGTTGATCGTGGCAACGTCAACACTGCAAGCTGCTGGGCAGTTGACCTTGCTCGTTCCAGATGTGATTAACTCTCACCCCTGCGATCGCCCCTTTTTCGCTTCCTCTTTGCGTTGTAGCCCTTGCAAGACTTCTGAGATTCACTGATGTCCCGTCGTACCTCTGCTCAAAAGCGTTCGGTTAACCCGGATCCAAAATTCAACAGCCGCTTGGCCTCCATGATGGTGGCTCGCCTGATGGACTCGGGCAAAAAGTCCCTGGCTTTCCGCATCCTCTACTCAGCCTTCGATCTGATCCAAGAGCGGACCGGAAACGACCCCTTGGAACTCTTCGAACAAGCCGTGCGCAATGCCACCCCCTTGGTGGAAGTGCGAGCTCGTCGGGTAGGTGGTGCAACCTACCAAGTCCCGATGGAAGTTCGCTCGGAGCGCGGTACCGCCATGGCCCTGCGCTGGTTGGTTCAGTATTCCCGTCAGCGCCCTGGCAAGTCCATGGCCATCAAGCTGGCAAACGAGCTGATGGATGCAGCCAACGAAACCGGAAGTTCAGTGCGTAAACGCGAAGAAACCCACAAAATGGCCGAAGCGAACAAGGCTTTTGCCCACTACCGCTACTAGTTCTAGCGACTACAAATCCCGTTACAATATTTAATACGTTCGATTTAGCGATCGACGCTTTCAAGGAGGTTCCAGTGGCACGTTCCGTTCCGCTCGAAAAGGTTAGAAATATCGGTATTGCTGCCCACATTGATGCGGGCAAAACCACGACGACGGAGCGCATCCTGTTTTATTCAGGCGTCGTCCACAAAATCGGTGAAGTTCATGACGGTAACGCTGTTACCGACTGGATGGAGCAAGAGCGGGAGCGGGGTATCACGATCACCGCTGCTGCAATCAGCACCAGCTGGAAAGACTATCGCGTCAACATCATTGACACCCCCGGCCACGTGGACTTCACGATTGAAGTCGAACGTTCGATGCGGGTTCTCGACGGTGTTGTAGCTGTCTTCTGCTCGGTGGGTGGTGTACAGCCCCAGTCAGAAACCGTCTGGCGTCAAGCCGATCGCTACAGCGTGCCTCGGATCGTATTCGTCAACAAGATGGATCGTACTGGGGCTGACTTCTTCAAGGTCTATGGCCAAATCCGCGATCGCGTGAGAGCCAACGCCGTTCCGATTCAAATTCCCATTGGTGCTGAGAGCGATTTCCAAGGCATTGTTGACCTTGTCGAAATGAAGGCTCACATCTATACCAACGATTTAGGTACCGACATTTTAGTCACCGATATTCCCGCAGAACTGCAGGAAACGGCTGCTGAATGGCGCTCCAAAATGGTTGAAGCCGTCGCTGAAACGGATGAAGCGCTGCTCGACAAATACTTCGAAGATGGCGACCTCAGCATTGAGGACATCAAAGCCGGTCTGCGCAAGGGCGTGTTGATCCAAGGCAACGATCGCTTGGTGCCAATGCTCTGCGGTTCAGCTTTCAAAAACAAAGGGGTTCAGCTGTTGCTGGATGCGGTGGTTGAACTGCTGCCTTCGCCTCAAGACATTCCGCCGATTCAAGGCACACTGCCAGATGGCGAAGTTGCTCTGCGTCCTTCTAGCGACGAAGCACCTTTCTCCGCTTTGGCCTTCAAGATCATGGCCGATCCCTACGGCCGCTTGACCTTTGTGCGGGTCTACTCTGGCATCCTGCAAAAAGGTAGCTACGTCTACAACGCCACCAAAGGGAAGAAAGAACGGGTTTCCCGTCTGATCATCCTCAAGGCTGATGACCGGATTGAAGTCGACGAGCTGCGTGCTGGCGACCTAGGTGCTGTGCTGGGTCTCAAAGACACCTTCACGGGCGACACCCTCTGCGATGATCAAAACCCGATCATCCTTGAGTCTCTGTTCATTCCCGAGCCGGTTATTTCGGTCGCGGTTGAGCCCAAAACCAAGAACGATATGGAAAAACTTTCGAAGGCGTTGCAAGCGCTTTCGGAAGAAGATCCGACCTTCCGTGTCTCAGTCGACTCTGAGACGAACCAAACGGTCATCGCTGGCATGGGCGAACTCCACCTCGAAATCTTGGTGGATCGGATGCTGCGGGAGTACAAAGTTGAAGCCAACATCGGTGCTCCTCAGGTTGCCTACCGTGAGACAGTTCGTAAGGCTGTCAAAGCGGAAGGTAAGTTTGTCCGCCAGAGCGGTGGTAAAGGTCAGTACGGTCACGTTGTGATCGAACTAGAGCCGGCTGAGCCTGGTACTGGTTTCGAGTTTGTCTCCAAGATCGTCGGCGGTACGGTGCCGAAAGAGTACGTCGGTCCTGCCGAGCAGGGGATGAAAGAAACCTGCGAATCGGGCGTCTTGGCGGGATACCCGCTCATCGATATCAAGGCCACCTTGGTCGATGGCTCGTATCACGACGTCGACTCGTCTGAGATGGCCTTTAAGATCGCTGGTTCCATGGCGATCAAAGAAGCCGTTCGGAAAGCCGATCCAGTTCTGCTGGAGCCGGTGATGAAGGTGGAAGTGGAAGTACCGGAAGACTTCCTCGGTTCAGTGATGGGCAACCTGATCTCCCGCCGAGGTCAAATCGAAGGCCAAGCAACCACCAATGGCACGGCCACTGTTTCGGCCAAAGTGCCCCTGGCCGAGATGTTCGGCTATGCAACTGACCTGCGGTCGATGACCCAGGGTCGGGGCATCTTCACGATGGAGTTCAGTCAGTACGAGGAAGTTCCCCGTAATGTGGCTGAAACGATCATCGCCAAAAACAAAGGGAACGCTTAAGTAACCTAAAGGAAGACTGAACGCCAATGGCACGCGCTAAGTTTGAACGCACCAAGCCTCACGCAAACATCGGGACCATCGGTCACGTTGACCACGGTAAAACGACGCTGACGGCAGCTATCACCACTGTGTTGGCGAAAGCTGGCATGGCTAAAGCCCGCGCTTACGCTGATATCGACGCAGCTCCGGAAGAAAAAGCTCGTGGTATCACGATCAACACGGCTCACGTTGAATACGAAACCGGCAACCGTCACTACGCTCACGTTGACTGTCCCGGTCACGCTGACTACGTGAAAAACATGATCACGGGTGCTGCGCAGATGGACGGCGCCATCCTCGTGGTGTCGGCTGCTGACGGCCCCATGCCCCAAACTCGCGAGCACATTCTGCTGGCGAAACAGGTCGGCGTTCCCAACATCGTCGTTTTCTTGAATAAAGAAGACATGGTTGATGACGCTGAACTGTTGGAATTGGTGGAGTTGGAAGTCCGTGAGCTGCTGAGCTCCTACGATTTCCCTGGCGATGACATCCCCATCGTGGCTGGTTCGGCTCTGCAAGCCTTGGAAGCCATTCAAGGTGGCGCTTCGGGTCAGAAAGGTGACAACCCTTGGGTTGACAAAATCCTGAAGCTGATGGAAGAAGTCGACGCCTACATCCCCACTCCTGAGCGGGAAGTCGATCGCCCCTTCCTGATGGCGGTGGAAGACGTCTTCACGATTACCGGTCGTGGCACGGTGGCGACTGGCCGGATCGAGCGTGGCAGCGTCAAGGTTGGCGAAACGATCGAAATCGTTGGTTTGCGTGACACCCGCAGCACCACCGTTACCGGTGTGGAAATGTTCCAGAAGACCCTCGACGAAGGTCTGGCTGGCGACAACGTCGGTCTGCTGCTCCGCGGTATCCAAAAAACCGATATCGAGCGCGGTATGGTCTTGGCCAAACCCGGTTCGATTACGCCTCACACCAAGTTTGAGTCTGAGGTCTACGTGCTCAAGAAAGAAGAAGGGGGTCGTCACACTCCGTTCTTCCCGGGCTATCGTCCTCAGTTCTACGTGCGGACAACCGACGTGACCGGCGCGATCTCGGACTTCACCGCTGACGACGGTTCGGCAGCTGAAATGGTGATCCCGGGCGATCGCATCAAGATGACGGTTGAACTGATCAACCCGATCGCAATTGAGCAAGGCATGCGCTTTGCAATCCGTGAAGGCGGCCGCACCATCGGTGCTGGTGTCGTTTCCAAAATCCTCCAGTAGGATTTAACCCCCTAAGGAGTCGGTGGTGAGTCATCACCGACTCTGTCTTTTTGAACCTTGATAATTAACTCCCATGGCTACCCTGCAGCAGCAGAAAATTCGGATTCGTCTCAAGGCCTTTGACCGTCGACTGCTGGACACCTCCTGTGATCGCATTGTCGAAACCGCCAACCGCACCAACGCCACCGCGATCGGCCCGATTCCGTTGCCGACTCGTCGTCGCATCTATTGCGTGTTGCGATCGCCCCACGTTGACAAAGACTCGCGTGAGCACTTTGAAACGCGGACGCACCGTCGGATCATCGACATCTACCAGCCGTCCTCGAAAACGATCGATGCGTTGATGAAGCTCGATCTGCCTGCTGGGGTAGACATCGAAGTTAAGCTCTAGTCATCACTGGAAACAAGAAGCGGGAAGGAACTCCCGCTTCTTGTTTTTTAGCCAATCTTCGAATCATGATTGCCTTGGTATCGTCCCCAACATTGATCAGGTAAAGTTAAGTAACAAGTTTCTGAGACTCGTTCCCACGGCAATCTTTAGGTTGTTCTCGGGAGTCGTAATCGTCTCACACCATTCCTTTAGACGGCGCGATAAGCCTCATGGCAACTGACTCCCTGTCTGTGCGCGAGTTACCTCTATTTCCTTTGCCGGAAGTTGTGTTATTCCCGGGGCGATTGTTGCCGCTACATATCTTTGAATATCGCTATCGCATTCTGATCCAAACCATTTTGGAGAGCGATCGCCGCTTTGGCGTGTTGCTTTGGGATCCGGCCAAGGATGAAGCTGCAACGATTGGTTGTTGTGCAGAGTTAATCCGCCATCAGCGGTTGCCGGACGATCGCATGAATGTTTGGACGTTGGGTCAACAGCGGTTTCGCGTATTGGACTACGTGCGCGAAAAGCCCTTTCGGGTAGGCCTTGTCGAGTGGATTGAAGATGAACCCACCGATGAAGATCTCAAACCCTTAGCGACTGAGGTCAACACCGTCCTGCAGGATGTCGTGCAGTTGTCGGGCAAACTATCCGGCCAAGAAATTGAATTGCCGGACGATCTGCCGGACCTGCCACGGGAGTTGTCCTACTGGGTCGCAGGCCATCTCTACGGCGTCTATGAAGAGCAGCAAAGTCTGCTCGAAATGCTGAACACCCGCGATCGCCTCGATCGCGAACTAGAAATTTTGGGGTCGACCCGCAGTCACTTGGCTGCCCGTACCGTCCTCAAAGATACGCTCAACAGTTTTCAAAACCCGAGCTAGTGCTAACTGCAGCTAGCGAGCCTGTGCAGGTACTAAAACAGACTGGGTAAAGTCGAGGCTGTCATAACTGCCAAGCACCCGCAGTTGTTCTGTACAGTCAGCTACGGCTTGAACGGCTGCTGCGATCGCAGGATCCCGCAGATCGGCCTTTAAGTCCAAGAAAAAGAGATATTCACCCAGCGATCGCTTGGTTGGTCGCGACTCAATCCGGCTGAGGTTAATCCGGCGATCGGCCAAAGTCTGCAGGGGTTTGACCAGCGCACCCGGCACATTGGCGTCCAGGCTGAAGTTCAGGGACGTACAAGCCCCGCCCGGCGTAGGGCTGCGGCTAATCACCCAAAAGCGGGTGCGATTATCGGGGGAATCATTGATGGGAAAGGACTGAATTGGCATCTGATAGAGTTCTGCAGCGCGGGTCGAAGCAATGACCGCCCGCTGGGGATGGCGTTCGAGATCCTGCAGGGCCTCGGTGGTGGAATTGGCGGGGATCAATTCCGCTTGGGGCAGATGCCGCTGCAACCACTGCTGGCATTGCGCGAGGGCCTGGGGATGGGAGAGCACCTGACGGATCGCCGTGCGATCGCTCTCAAAACTAATCAGGGCATGGGCAATCGGTAGAATGAGTGCCCGCTGAATCGACAGTTGGGGCAACTGCCAAAGACTATCTAGGGTGGCGGCAACGCTGCCCTCTACCGAGTTTTCGACGGGCACAACGGCATAGTCAACAGCACCATCAGCCAAGGTCTGTAAGGTGGCTGGAATGCTCCGACAAGCAAGCAGACGGCTGGGCTGTTGATCCTGCTGGGTCAACCAAGCTTGAAAGCGCAGGGCAGCCATTTCGGCATAGGTACCCACGGGACCCAAATGGGCGATCGCCCGCTCGGACATAGCCTTTCCTTGTCGATCCATTCGCTAGCCTTGGGCACAAACACCGTAAAATCGTCGGAAATGCTGCCCATTTCCGCGCATGCTCAGTCAATTTGCCGCGAGCCAAACGGTTGACTTGGCAATCAACCAACCGACAGCTCGTGGTCTACAGGATTATCTCAGACAGTCACAGCGAATCGTTTACACGCTCTTCAACCGCGACCAGTTGCAAGTTCTGGGCGATGACGTCTATCGGTTTGAAATGCGGCCGCTGCAGTTTTTCTCGTTGCAATTACGCCCCATCGTCGATCTTGCTGTTTGGACCGATGAGGCTGGGATTTTGCAAATTCAGTCGCGAGATTGTCAATTGCGGGGCTTAGATTTATTGGCTGCTCGGTTTCAGTTGGATTTAGAGGGCGAGTTGCTGGCAGAATCAAGTCATCACCTGACTGGGGAAGCCCGCTTGAAAGTGGAGGTGCAAATGCCGCCCCTGTTGCGCCTGACGCCACGCCCCATGCTGGAAGCTGCCGGTAATGCCCTCCTCAAGGGTGTCTTGCTGACGATTCGCCAGCAGATTCAGCGACGGCTGGTTGAAGATTACTTGCTCTGGAGTCAAGAGTCTTTCTGTTCTTCGGCGCTGCCACCCCAGTCCAATTGAGCTCATCTTGTGCAAGCAGCGATCAGAATAGGTCAATCTGTTGCGATGGTTGGCGGAGCGATCGCAGAAAGCGGATCCGATGCAGAGGTGTCGGCCCTAGTTGCAGAATCGCTTGACGATGTTGAGCCGTCCCGTAGCCCTTGTGCCGCCCAAGAGCATAACCGGGATAGCGTTCATCGAGCCGTTCGATCAGACGATCGCGCCAGACTTTAGCAAGAATGCTGGCGGCCGCGATCGTGATGCAGTGCCGATCGCCTTGGATGACTGTCGTTTGCGGATAGGTCAGCTGAGGCACTTGCTGATTGCCGTCGATTAGGCAGCGACTGATCGGGCGATCGAGTTTGGCAATCGCTCGTCGCATGGCCAAAAAGGTCGCCTGCAGGATATTCCAACGCTCAATTTCTGCGACACTCGCTAATCCCCAACCTGTGGCAAGGGCCACCTCGCAGATCAGGGGGTAGAGTTGCTGCCGCTGGCGTTGACTGAGTCGCTTACTATCGGTGACGCCGGCTTGCTGGAGTGGCGCGATCGCTGTTTCCGGCAAGATGACGGCGGCGGTGACCACGGGACCGAATAGACAGCCCCGCCCGACTTCATCCACCCCAGCAACCGTTTGCCAGCGATCGCCGGGGCCGAAAAAGTCACTATCCAGCCTAGTCTTGGGACTCACGTTGCGCTGAAGAACGCCGCCGCCGCCGCCCTGGGGCAGGGACTTCGCTAGCTGGAGCAGTGACTTCCGATGCTTCGCTAGCCACTGCCACTGGAGCGGGTGTTGGTTCCACGGGTGTTGGCTCCGCTGGAGTTGGCTCCGCTGGAGTCGGCTCCGCTGGAGTCGGCTCCGCTGGAGTCGGCTCTGATGCAGCGATCACTTCTGCTGTAACAGCGCTCGTTGCTCCTTCGGTTGTGATGCTGCTGGGCTGCTCAGCAGGTGTTTCAGCTGTACTGCTGGAATCTGAACGGGATTCAGAGCTTTCAGCGCTGGCCGTCTCGCGATTCTCACGAGCGAGGGTTGGGCGACCACTGTCCCCACCGCCCCGCCGATGGCGCGATCGCTGGTCGTAGAGTGCCTTGGCCGCCGCGATCGCAGGTTCCTTCTCACTCTCTTGGGCGTAGACCCCGACCAAAACGGGTTGGCTTGGCTCTGGCAGGGATTCTGCCCGAATCAAGGGGGAAGCCCCCATCCAAGCGTAGAGTTCCTGCTCTTCGAGCGTCAGTTCAACGGCCACAATCACTGGTGGCTCAGGCGGTTGACGGCGCGGCCGACGACTCATACCAGTCGATTCACTGTCGCGATCGCGCTCTGGAGCTGAATCCCGAGTGGTGGCCGCCAGCGCTTCGGCCAACCCAGGCGACGCACTGATCTCAGGATTAATGCTGGTATTGGGTAGGCTAGGGCCAGCATTCCGACCACCGCCGCGACGCCGACCCCGTCGTTGGGGCGATCGCTCTAGTAAACCTAGTCCGCTGTAGCTATCACCATTGTTTTCCAGCTCGCTAGCAGGGGTGGTTTCATTGAGGAGCGGTGGGACACCCGTCGCGCGGGCTAGGGCACTGCGGGCGGGCGAGAGATAGCTGTCGTTGCTGGGAGCCAGATTAGTGCTGGCACTGACCGGAGTCGTTGTTGCAACTGGAGTCGTAATTGGTGGGCGATCGGAGGTGCGGACAATCGGTTGTGCACCCACTTCACCTGGTAGATGGGCAACATGACCTAACCCGCCGCAGGTAGTACAAGGTGTGCTGAACAGTTCGTAAATATTCTGGCCTTGGCGCTTGCGCGTCAATTCCACCAAGCCCAGTTCCGACAGCTGAGAAATCTGGGGACGCGACTTGTCATGGCGCAGGGCTCGCGTGAAATGCTCCAGTACTTGGAGCTGGTCACGGCGAGAATCCATATCGATGAAATCGACGATAATCACGCCAGCAATATTGCGGAGCCGCAACTGGCGAGCAATTTCGGCTGCCGCCTCGCAGTTAGTCCAAAGCACTGTTTCCCGTGCCGTGGCCGATCGCGTAAACGAGCCCGAGTTGACATCGACCACCGTCAGCGCTTCGGTCTTCTCGATGATCACGTAGCCGCCGGAAGGCAGGTCGACCCGAGGCTTGAGAGCCTCACGAATGGCAGCGTTGACTCGGAAGTAATCAAGGATCGAACTGCGATCGCGGTATTGCTCAATCAATAAGCCCGGTGCAATCTCGCCCGCCCCCCAGGCACTAAGGTGTTGTTTGACGCGCTTCAACCCGGTGTGGGAGTCCACCACAATCCGGTTGACGCCCTCGTCGTACATGTCGCGTAATACCCGTTGGATGAAGTCATCATCTCGGGTTAGCAAGGCGGGGGCTGGTGTGGAATCGGCCAGTTGCAGAGTCTGTTCCCACTGGCGCTGCAGCGACTCCAAGTCTTCGATGATCAGCTCTTCAGCGATGCCATCCGCTTCGGTGCGTACCAGCAGCCCCATACCAGCGGGTTTGATCAGCACACTCAGCGCGCGCAGTCGGTTGCGTTCGCTTTCCGACATGATCCGCCGCGACAGGCTGACGCCACTGCTGTAGGGCATCAAAACCAGATACCGCCCGGGGAGGCTGATGTTGCCGGTCAGGCGGGGCCCCTTGGAACTAGTGGGCTCCTTCATCACCTGAACCAGCACTTTTTGCTGAGGAGCCAGTAGCTCAGTAATCGCACCAGCACTGCGCCGCAAGCGCAGAGGGCCTAAATCTGTGACGTGAATAAAACCATTCTTTTCGCTGTCACCGATATTGACAAACGCCGCATCGATCCCGGGCAGGACATTCTCAACAACGCCGAGATAAATGTCGCCAATCTGATGAGTGCCTTTGGCAACAATGAATTCTTCAATCTGGTCTTCGGCAAAAACGGCTGCGATGCGGTGCTGTTCAGCAATAACGATTTGTTTGGGCATGCCTGAGGCTCTAGTTGTCTGGCAGTGCGAGCAGAGACGAAAGACCGACAGGAGCTGCGATGAGCAACGCAACACCCGTCTGCTGGCGCAGTCTCGAAGATCAGGCCAAAGCCCACGATCGCTCGATTGTCTGTTGGCGCTCGACACCGACAGACGCTGCATCAAAACTGGATGTTGCCCTCGCAGGACATCCCTACCGTGAGGCCGGGGAACTGAAGTCTAGTGAAAGCGACGCTATTGAAGCGCGATCGCCATCTGTAGAGGCCTGATCGCGTCGATGGGCGTTGGGCTAGAAGACGTTGAGAAAATCCGGCAGTTAGAAAAGCCTAGGAGAAGCCCAGAAAGGTTTCCGAGCAAAACTGCACTAATCTGGCAGTAGCCACTCAGGCTTGGAACTGAGGGACTTCTCAATTACAGTCCCTGTCTTCGGCAGTCGGGCTAGGTGAAATCTTTTCACTCAGCTTAAGTGCCACATTATCACACTCGCACGACCCGTACCCTCGCAGCGGCCTCAGTCGAGATGCAGCGATCGCCGGTGGGCATGGCGCAACTGGAAGTTCTGACCGCTGACTTGTTGCAACAGCGTGATCACCTGCTCGGGGCGCAGCAGCGTGCCGTCATTGCGACAGGAACCGACGTAGCGCAGCCAGAAGTCAGAGTCGCTAGCGGCGGCTTGCAAACGCTGGGGCAGGGGGCTAGGGGCTGTACTGCTCAGGGTATGGAGCCGTTCGCGCAGATTGACTTCCACCTTTTTGCCAGACTTGGTGGTCTGCTCTACTAGCACCGTCTCGGTTGTCAAAACAGACTGAATTAGTGCCTGAACCTCGGTCGATTCTTCCGGCTCGATCCAAAGGTCATATTCCGCGCGACTGAGTAGGGCAGTTACTGCTGGACTCTTCAGCACGACCTCGGCCGTTTCATAGATCGGCAATTCTGGATCAAGTTGAGCCGCCAGTCGTTGCTGGAACTCCGCGGGCTCGATCGCCTGAAACAGCTCAAAGTCCATCAATTCGGCTTCGCTGCTCATTCCCAAGGGCAAAGCATTGGCTGGTACGATGCGCGGGCTGGGATGGAAGCCACCGCTAAACGCCACCGGCAACTTGGCTCGCCGCACCGCGCGATCGAAGACTCGCAGCAGATCTAAGTGGCTGAGCAAGGTCATTTGGCCGAGCTTGCCAAAGCGAATCCGCAGGCGCTGGACTTTTTCGGTCGGCGGTTGGAAGTGCCCTTGGAAGTTGGGAATCGCCGGTGGTGGCACCACGACGTTATGGCCAAAATCGACGCCACAGACGCCGCAATGACTACAGCCATCAAATGAGCAATCAGGCACTACGGCTGCTTCAAGGGCTTTCTGCAGATCCTCTTGCAGCCAGCGTTTATCGATGCCAGTGTCGAGGTGATCCCAGGGCAAGGGCGCATCTAAGGCGCGATCGCGACTGGCTTCGCCTTCGAACAGATTCCATTCGCCAGTTTCGACTTGGCGATATTTCCAGTCCAATCCGGCTTCCGCGATCGCCTGAGTCCAAGCGCCATAGGCTTTATCGAGGCTTTCCCACCAAGCATCCATGCCCGCGCCCAGTTCCCAAGCGCGGCGAACCACGGCAGACAAACGGCGATCGCCCCGTCCCACGAAGTCCTCCATCGCCGAGATGCGCACGTCGGTGAAGTTGACCTTGAGGTTGGGGATCTGCTTAAACTCCGCCGCCAGCAATTCCTGCTTGCGCTTAAACTCCGTCGTTGAAACCGAATGCCACTGAAACGGTGTGTGCGGTTTCGGCGTGAAGTTAGAAATCGTCAGGTTAAAGCCCAGCTTTTTCTTTCGGCCTCGGCATTCCTGCTGCAGCCAGCGCACGGTTTCGGCAATGCCCAATACATCCGCATCGGTTTCGCCGGGCAAGCCGATCATGAAGTAGAGCTTGACCCGATCCCAGCCCTGTTCGTAGGCGGTTTTGACGCCGCGCAGCAGCTCCTCGTTGGTCAGCCCTTTATTGATGATGTCGCGCAGTCGTTGGGTGCCCGCCTCCGGTGCAAAGGTCAGGCCGCCTTTGCGGGTGCCGCCGATGATGTTGGCGATGTTGTCATCAAAGCGATCGACCCGCTGACTGGGCAGCGACAGCGTGATGTTTTCGTCCTGTAGGCGGTTTTTGATTTCAATGCCGACGGCGGGTAGCGCCAGATAGTCGCTGCAGCTAAGGGAGAGTAGCGAGAACTCGTTGTAGCCGGTGGCGCGAATCCCCGTCTCGATCGCTTCCACCACTTGCTCTGGCTCCACATCCCGCGCCGGACGGGTTAGCATCCCCGGCTGGCAGAAGCGGCACCCGCGAGTGCAGCCGCGCCGAATTTCAATCGTCAGGCGATCGTGGACGGTTTCCACGTGGGGCACGAGGCCGATCGAGTAGGCGGGAATTGGGGTCGCCACCCGCCGCAACACTTTTGCGGGCACATCCGCACGATTGGGATGGACTGAGCCATCTTCGGCCATGTCATAAAAGCGCGGCACATAAACGCCCGGCACCTGCGCCAGATCGAGCAGCAACTCTGTGCGACTCAGCTGCGATCGCTTGCCTTCCTCAACAATCAGCCCCACCTCGGGCAGCAATTCCTCGCCATCGCCCAAGACGATGAAATCGAAGAACTCCGCGTAGGGTTCCGGATTCGAAGTGGCGGTCTGACCACCGGCAAAAATTAGCGGCCAGCCGTCCAGATCACCCAAGGTGCGATCGCCGCGTTCCGCCCAAGTCAGTGGTGCGCCAATTAGCGCCAGCATTTCCAGAATGTTGGTTGCCCCCAGCTCGTAGCTGAGACTGAAGCCAAGGATGTCGAACTCCAGCAGCGATCGCTTCGATTCGACGGCAAACAAGGGGGTTTGGGTTTGGCGCAGCTTCTCGGCTAAGTCCGCCGCCGGCAGATAGGCGCGATCGCAAAGTTGACGCGGCTGGGCGTTGAGGATGCTGTAAAGGATGATGTGGCCGAGGTTGGACGCCCCCACTTCGTAGATTTCGGGGTAGGTCAGCGACCAGCGAACGCTTGCCTGTTCCCAGGGCTTGTGAACCGCTCCCAGCTCATTGCCGAGGTAACGGGCGGGCTTGAGGATTTCAGGCGAGAGCAGCGTTTCGACAGCAACAGACACAGCGGCGCGACAGCGCAACAACCGTTCAATTGTGGCATTTCACCTGCTTGGGCTTGGCTGAAGTCGATCAGGTCGCTAAAGACCCGACGTGCGATCTCCACCACAAAGGGTTGTCCTCCGCGATCGCTGCTCGTCTTGAGGGAGCAGTAATCACGGAGGACATGTTTTTGAGCCGTCTGTGAGGGGTGGGCTTAGCTAGCGATCGCAGTCTTGAGCTGATCGAGGGCTGCTGCGATGGCTTCTGGTAGCTTGCTGGCATCACGGCCACCGGCTTGCGCCAAGTTGGGACGACCGCCACCACCGCCACCACAGATTTTGGCAATGCCGCCGATGAACTGACCCGCTTTCAGTCCTTTGGCGATGATCGCGGGACCAAAGGCTGCGACTAGCGTTACTTTGCCTTCTTCAGGACTAGAACCGAGGACAACGGCACCGGCATCGCCGAGTTTTTGCTGGAGTCGTTCCGCTGCGGTTTGCAGAGCGGCTGCATCCACACCGGTCAGGGTTTCAACCAAGACTTGCGCGTCACCGACTGGGATCGCTTGGGACACCAGCGCATCGGATTTGGCGATCGCCAGTTCAGCTTTTAGCGCGGTTAGCTGCTTCTGATTGGCTTTCAACTCCTCTTGCAGCGCCGTAACGCGATCGCTCAGTTCCTCGGGTTTGGCCTTGAAGCGATCGCTCAAGTCGCGGACAACGGCATCGCGGACGTTGAGGTATTCCAGCACGGCAGGGCCAGCCACCGCTTCAATCCGTCGCACGCCGGAAGCGACACCCGCTTCGCTGATGATCTTGAACAGGCCAATCTCGGCGGTATTGGCGACGTGGGTGCCGCCGCACAGCTCCATCGAGACGCCAGGCACGTCAATGACGCGGACTTCCGCACCGTATTTTTCGCCGAACATGGCGACCGCGCCTTTGGCTTTGGCCGTCGCGATCGGCATCACCTCGACCACGGTGCCGTGAGCTTCAGCAATCCACTGGTTGATCTGGTCTTCGATTTGGCGCAGCTCTTCCGGTGTCACGGCTCGCGGACAGTTGAAGTCGAAGCGTAGGCGATCGAAAGCAACCAGCGAACCCGCTTGGGAAATGCCTTCATCGACAATCAGCTTCAAGGCTGCTTGCAGCAGGTGCGTAGCGGTGTGATTGGCTTGGGCGCGGCGACGGCAGGCGCGATCGATTTGCGCCGTAACGCTATCGCCAACTTGCAGCAAACCCCGCTCAATCTGGCCGTAGTGGACGAAGAAACCTGATTCTTTCTGGACATCTTCGATCCGAACAATCAACGATTCGCCCGTGAGGACACCGCGATCGCCAACTTGACCGCCGGATTCCGCATAAAACGGCGTGTGATCGAGCACGATCTGAACGCGATCGCCCGCTTCTGCGGCCTCAACACTTTGGCCTTCGCGGAGGAGCGCTGTGACTTTCGCCGTGGCAACCGCGTCGCCGTAGCCGACAAACTCAGACGGGTGAATCTGTTCCGCAAGGCGATCGAGCGACCCTTGCACCGTCAGGTCGATCGTTTCGTGGGCAGCTTGCGATCGCTGGCGTTGGGCGGCCATCGCCGCTTCAAAACCAGCCAGATCGACGGTCAGTCCTTTTTCTTCGGCAATCTCTTGGGTCAGTTCCAGCGGGAAGCCGTAGGTGTCGTAAAGGACGAAGGCATCCTCGCCGCGAATCTGATCGGTGGCGGCAGCCAGCAGTTCCGCCAGCAGTTTTTCGCCGCGCTCCAAGGTTTCCAAAAAGCGCTGTTCTTCCCGCGTCAGTTCTGCTTTAATCGCCGCTTCCCGTTCCCGCAGGTTGGGATATTGCGCGGCCATTAAAGCGATCGCAGTTTCGGCAATCTCCGCCGTAAAGGGGCGATCGATGCCAATCAAGCGACCATGGCGCACCACGCGCCGAATCAGTCGCCGCAGCACATAGCCGCGCCCGAGGTTGGAAGCCGTGACACCATCGGCAATCAAATGAGTGACGGCACGCAGGTGATCGCCGATCACTTTCAGCGAGACTTTGACCGATTCCGACTCGCTGGCGTAGTCTCGCTGGGCGATCGCAGCCACCGCTTGAATGATCGGGAAAATCAGGTCGGTTTCGTAGTTATTGGGCACGCCTTGCAGGACTTGAGCCATGCGCTCCAGCCCCATGCCCGTATCGATATTCTGCTTCTCCAGCGCCGTCAGATTGCCCGCTGCATCGCGGTTGTACTGCATGAACACGAGGTTGTAGACCTCGATGAAGCGGCTGTCATCTTCCAGATCCAGGCCGTCATTGCCCAGCTCGGGATGGAAGTCGTAATAGATCTCGGAGCAGGGGCCACAGGGACCCGTCGGGCCGGAAGCCCAGAAATTATCTTTAGCGCCCAGTCGTTGGATCCGTGCTTCTGGCACACCAATTTGATCGCGCCAGATCGCAAAGGCTTCGTCGTCTTCTTCAAAGACACTAACCGCTAGCCGTTCCGCCGGCACTTGAAACACTTCCGTGACGAGTTCCCAAGCAAAGGCGATCGCTTCTTTCTTGAAATAGTCGCCGAAGCTGAAGTTGCCCAGCATTTCAAAGAAGGTGTGGTGGCGAGCCGTGCGACCCACATTCTCGATATCGTTGGTGCGAATGCACTTTTGCGACGTTGTGGCCCGTGGCACTTCCGCGACCTGCTGCCCGAGGAAGATCGGCTTGAACGGCAACATGCCTGCGATCGTCAGCAAGACCGTTGGATCTTCAGGGATCAGCGAGGCACTGGGTAGGCGACGGTGCCCCTTGCCTTCAAAGAATTTCAGAAAGGTTTCGCGGATTTGATCACCGCTAAGAGCAGGGGCAGCCATGGATTGCCGAAGCGAAATAAACGACAGGGAGCAGATTAAACCCATCATGCCGTATTGCTTGGGGGGCACCGCGCCCTAAAATCGGGAAATGCGATCGCCCGTGGGGGCTGAACAGACAGGAGTCTGCGATCGCGGCTGTGCTGGGGTGTTGACCCGCATGACTCGTTCTTCCTTGAGTTTGGCTGAGCGCTGGGAATCGGCAAAAGCAGGCTTGCTGGCTTTGGCGACGGCGGTAATTCCGGCAGCAGCGTTGATTGGCCTAGAGATTCAGCGACCCTCTGCCCTGCCGGCTTGGACGACTTTGGCGGTGCATAGCGGCGCGATCGCGGTCAGTGTTTTTCTCTTTGGCGTCACTTACCGCTACGCCATTCGCAGCGACACGAATCCCCATCTGCGCAATGGTTTGGTGGGAGCCTTTGGGTTAGTGCGCGGACTAGGACTGCTGGAAAACGGCGCAACGACCAGTCTGGATTTACCGTGGTTAACTTCGCAGTTGGGCGGTAGTCTACTGCTGTTTGCGCTTTGTGCAACTAGCTTGGATTTTGCGATCGCGCGTGGTTGGTTACGCCCCATTCCCTCTTCTCCCCAATAACCCATGGCAGTGCTGCACGGTGGCTGGCTCGGCGATCGCTTCTGCGTTTGGGCCGAGGCTTGGCAGGCTGGTGAGCCTCAGTCGGCAGCAGAAATTGCGATTCATCCCTACGCGATCGCGGCCACTGACTTAAATGATTGGTGCCAGAAGTACCGTCTGGGATCCCTGACGGGGACGCCAACAGAAGTCCTGCTCTCTATTCCCAGTGACCTGAAGAAAGAGGCGGTTCTACCGTTTCTGAGTGGTCAGGAAATTCCAGATGGGGCGCTGCTTTGGTCTTGGCAGATCCCCGTGCTGTCGCTAGAAGCCGCGATCGCCGGTCAATGGCTGGCGACCTTGCCGCTGGGTTCGGCGGAGGATCATCCTTGGCTGGGGCCAGATCTACGCTTTTGGAGCCACATCTACCGCTGGGCACAAAGTTTGCTGGCTCGGGGGCGCTTTTATCCGGCGCTGGAGTCGAGCGATCGCGGTTTAACGGCAGTTTGGTTGCCACTGTTTAATCAAGCGGGCGATCGCCAGCGCTTCGATCGCTATAGTCAGCAGCTGCCCTTTAGTCAGTTTTGCTATCAGGCAATCGAAACAGCGGCAGCTTGTCCTTGGCAGCCTCAACCGCAGGATCTGTTGCTGCGAGTCCTACAGACTTGGTTGACAGCACGACTACAACCGGCGATCGCGGCGGGAACTCTCGTGTCTGCTGATCTGCTGGCGGCTTGGCAGCAATCGCTAGCGAATGGAAAACCGCTAAAGCTAGAAGACAGTGAAGCCAGTCGCTTGCAAACGGCGATCGATCGCTGGTTACTACCAGTGCAGAATGGCGCAGCTCAGGCTTGGCGGATGGTTTTGCGCCTTGTCCCGCCTACGGAGCAAGAGCAGCCCTGGCAATTGGAGTTTGGCTTACAAGCAGCGACCGATCCCGATCGCTTTCGGCCGGCCTCTCTCCTCTGGCAGGATCCGCTGCCACCTGGGCTACCAGATCAATCTCAGGAATTGCTGTTACGCGGCTTGGGACAGGCTTGTCGGCTCTATCCCCAATTGCAAACCAGTCTGGCGACAGCCTGTCCAGAATTCCATCCACTGACCACAGCGGAGGTCTATCAGCTGCTCAAGCAGGTGATTCCTCAGTGGCAAGAGCAGGGCATTGAAGTGCAACTGCCGCCGGGCTTGCGTGGTCAAGGGCGACACCGGCTGGGAGTGGAAGTCAGCGCCACGTTGCCGAGCGATCGCCCGAGTGTGGGGCTGGAAGCACTACTGCAGTTTCGTTGGGAGCTGAGTCTGGGCGGTCAGCGGCTGACCAAAGCAGAAGTGGAACGCTTGGCAGCCCTGGAAACGCCCTTGGTGGAAATCAACGGCGACTGGATTGAGGTGCGGCCGCAGGATATTGAGTCGGCGCGAGAGTTTTTCCGTAAGCGCAAGGATCAGCCAAATTTGACCTTGGCGGATGCGATCGCGATCGCCAGTGGTGAGTCGCCGAATGTTGGTCGCCTGCCGGTGGTCAATTTTGAAGCGGCGGGCTTACTCGAAGAAGCCTTGGCCGTGTTTCAGGGGCAGCGATCGCCTGCGGCTTTGCCCGCTCCGCCCACCTTTCAGGGCGAGCTGCGACCCTATCAAGAGCGGGGGGTGGGCTGGCTCAGCTTTTTGCAGCGCTTCGGGATTGGGGCTTGCCTCGCCGACGACATGGGCTTGGGTAAGACGATTCAGCTGCTGGCCTTTTTACTGCATCTCAAACACAGCAACGAGCTGACGCGGCCGGTGCTGCTAGTCTGTCCGACTTCGGTGCTGGGCAACTGGGAACGGGAGGTGCAGAAATTTGCACCGGAGCTTCGCTGGAAGCTGCACTATGGCCCCGATCGCGCTCAGGGTAAGGCTTTGGCGACAGCGCTCAAGGACTGCGATTTGGTGCTGACCAGTTACTCCTTGGTGGCGCGAGATCAGAAAGCGATCGCGGCGATCGACTGGCAAGGCATTGTGCTGGATGAAGCCCAGAACATCAAGAATGACCAGGCGAAACAGACGCAGGCGGTGCGAGCGATCGCCCAAAGTCCGACGCAAAAGCCCCGCTTTCGGATTGCCCTGACAGGGACGCCGGTTGAGAATCGCCTCAGTGAGTTGTGGTCGATTGTCGAGTTTTTGCAGCCGGGACATTTAGGCACCAAGCCATTCTTTCAAAAGCGCTTTGTCACGCCGATCGAGCGTTTTGGCGATGCGGATTCGCTGACAGCATTGCGGCAGCGCGTGCAACCGTTAATCCTACGGCGACTGAAAACCGATCGCAGCATTATTGCCGACTTGCCTGAGAAGCAAGAAATGACGGTCTTTTGTCCGTTGGTACAGGAGCAGGCCGATCGCTATCAGGTGCTAGTCAATGAAGCGCTAGCCAATATTGAAGCAAGTGAAGGCATTCAGCGGCGCGGCCAGATTTTGGCATTGCTAACGCGACTGAAGCAGCTCTGTAATCATCCGTCGTTGTTGCTCGAAAAGCCGAAGCTCGATCCGAATTTTGGCGATCGCTCAGCCAAGTTGCAGCGCTTACTAGAAATGTTGGCGGAGCTAACGGATGCGGGCGATCGCGCTTTGGTGTTTACGCAGTTTGCGGGCTGGGGTAGTTTGCTGCAGCAATTTTTGCAGGAACAGCTAGGGCGAGAGGTGCTGTTTTTGTCGGGCAGTACCAAGAAGGGCGATCGCCAACAGATGGTTGATCGCTTCCAAAATGATCCGCAGGCACCGGCAATTTTCATCCTGTCATTGAAGGCTGGCGGGGTGGGGCTCAACCTGACGAAAGCCAATCATGTCTTTCATTACGATCGCTGGTGGAATCCGGCAGTTGAAAACCAAGCGACCGATCGCGCGTTTCGGATTGGGCAACGACGCAATGTACAGGTGCACAAGTTTGTCTGCGCTGGCACTCTAGAAGAAAAAATTGATCAGATGATCGCTAGCAAGCAAGCATTAGCACAGCAGATTGTCGGTAGTGGTGAGGATTGGCTAACGGAACTAGACACCAATCAACTCCGGCAACTCTTGATCCTCGATCGCTCAGCTTGGGTAGAAGAGGAAGAGCCTTAGAGAAGAAAAAATTCGATAGAAGCCAATATCATGCATGCAGAAATAATATGAGCCGAATCTTTCAAGAATAAAAGTTTTTTATTCTGAGTGAACTCAGAGTGTATTGGGTTCTAGGTTTTTATTTGACTTCCAAAAAATAAATGTTATTCTGTTGACCCCAGAGTAAATTTGTAATCTTTCAGGGGCTAATATTATGGAAAAACGTTATCAAATATTTATTAGCTCAACTTTTATTGACCTCAAAGACGAGCGACAAGCTGCATTAAAGGCAATTCTAGAGATCGATCATATGCCAGCAGGAATGGAGCTATTTTCTGCAACTGATGATTCGGCATGGCAGCTTATTCAAGATGTTATAGATAGTTCTGACTACTATATTTTGATTGTTGGTGGTCGATACGGCTCCCTAGATGAGGCAGGTCTTAGCTATACAGAAAAAGAATATGATTATGCACTTTTGACCAAGAAGCCTGTAATACCGCTGCTTCACGAAAACCCAGACAATTTACCAAGGGACAAGACAGAAACTGATAGTAATGCTTGGAAAAAATTACAAGACTTCAGAAAAAAGGTACAAAAAAAGCATACATGTGTTTATTGGCGAAACGCAGATGACTTAAAGGCTAAAGTAATTGTTGGATTGACTTCAGCGATCAAGCGACATCCTGCAGTTGGGTGGGTTAGAGCTGATAAGGTTCCAACAGAAACAGCTTTAGCTGAAGTTCTCTCTCTCAAGAATAAAATTACAGAACTAGAGAAGGAGGCAGCCTTATTAAGAGACAAGCCTCCATCTGGAACTGAGTTTTTAGCACAGGGAAATGACAAATATGAAATTCACCTCTCTTTCAAATCTCGAGGAAAGTTCTCTATCTTTTCACATGATGAGGACAAAAAGTATAATGCATCGATAAACCTAACCTGGAATGCCATATTTGCAGCAGTTGCTCCATCAATGATTAACGAAGCTTCTGCCCATACTCTTCGTCAAGCATTTACAGATTTCTTCAAACGGGAATCATTAAAGGCTTTCCAGAGTCAAAAGAGGTTTGAGAATTATGAGTTAGTTGATTTTTCCTTTCACAAAGATGAAATTGAGACCTGTATAGTTCAGCTTAGAGCTCTTGGACTAATAAAGGAAAACGATCGAAAACGCAGTGTTAGCGACACTAGCACCTATTGGACGCTTACTCCATATGGTAATACCCTTATGGTTCAGCTTCGTGCAATAAAACGTGAGCCTCTCGAGGATGAAGACCTTGATGGAACTGCTGTCGAATCATAATATTAGAAGCGAAGTAGTTTTCTAGCCGACAGAAGTCATTGTTATCGATCAGTCTAATTGTCAACTGTTTTACTCCTAGCTCTATCTAGGTAGTATTTATTAATCTGCTTTTATGAAAGCATCTAATGCTAAATATTTTTTGATCAAAATAAAAATAAAAGCAATATCTATAAAGTAAAAGGAGTCCCCCACTGCCGCCAATTCTGCTTATTGAAGGGCGATCGCCAATAATCGATCAGGATAGTTTCGAGTTGTTGGCGAGGTCGTGTTTGCGTGGGTGCATTCAGCCAAAAGCCAATGCCCACCTCACAAGCCAAACCATGCTGATGATGGAGCGACTGATAGCGAGCCACATAATCCTTGCAATCGTGTTCCCCTTTCCATCGCTGATTCGCCTTAATCGTTTCGCCCACATAGAGCAATAGCGAACAGTGATAGTCAATCACAAAGTAAAGCGCTGCCGTGCCTGCACTTGCTGCAGGCCAACGCCAAAACTCCAAACTGCGGCGACGTAACTGCCACGGATCAATACTGTGGGCGATCGCCTCAGCCTCAGGTACCTGTCCAAATAAATCCGTTGGTAATGGCGGAGGTTGCGATCGCAACGCCGACTGAAAATTAATAATCCGCTGCTTCCAAGCCTCCAACGACTCTGCCGATTGCTCATGCTCGGCGGGCGTACTGCCATAACGAGCCGCCTCTAACTCCCGCACCTGTGATCGGCCAAATAGCGGCAACTGTTCCATTTTGAAGGAGGTATATTGTGGATGTTCAGTAATGCAAGTTGATTATATGAAGACTCACAGCTTCACAGCGATTGTTTACAAGGAGGATGATGTTTACATTGCTGAGTGCCCCGAAATTGGAACAGTTGATCAAGGAGAAACGATCGAACAAGCGATCGCAGGTTTAAAGGAAGCGACAAGACTCTACTTAGAAGAATTTCCTATGCCAAAAACATCACCTCGATTTCTCACTAATATTGAAGTGAGCTATGCCTAAATTGCCACGCGTCTCAAGCCGAGAGGTGATTCGGGCACTGGAACGTTTAGGGTTTGTATTGATTCGACAGACAGGTAGTCATGTCGTGCTGAAGAAAGTCACAGCAGAAGGTGAAATTGGCTGTGTTGTTCCTGTCCATCGAGAGTTAAAAGTCGGCACTCTAAATAGCATCCTAAAACAGGCAAAAGTGACCATTGAGGATTTCATTGATAACCTGTAAACAAAAAAATAATCTGTATAGCGATGAGTCTACTCAGAAGCGGAGACAAGGTAGCCACTGGGCGATCGCTTCTGGAGATAGTTGTAGCCGTCGCTGAAAATCAGCGATATCTCGATAGGGACCGCGCAGCAAACGCTGATGAATAATCTCACGGGCGATCGCTTCATTCACCCCTGGTAGAGTCTCTAGAATTTCAGGATATTTGGCTCGATTCACCCAACAAGGAACGATCGCAACTTCAGGTTCTGCTTCGTAATAGCGAAACACCAGAATCGGCGCGATCGCTTGTAATTGGCTAACGTCTAATCCCAAGGCCTGAGCCACATCGTCCAGATCCGCAAAGAAGAAGCCTTGCTGCCGTAGCTGCACCAAAGTTGTTGTTTGCCTAGGTGTAATCTCAGGTAGCCTTAGCCAGTCTTCAGCAGCCGCACAGTTAACATCTAACCGCAGACCTAAACTCGCGGCCACTTCCACTTCCAGCGCATTCTGAAAGCGATAATTCGGGTTTTGCTGCAAGCGTTGCTGCAGGATTTGTTGCAGTTGTCGCCAAGCCGGAGAAGGGCGATCGCGCTGACTGGTCGCCCACTGTTGCAGGGGTTTGAACCAAGCTGCGATCGCCTCCATAGTTACTCCTAGTTGTTGCTAACGTTCCCCATCCGTTCACTGCGGCGCAGACGCAATTGTGTCCGAATCAAAAGTCCCAACGGAATCAATCCCAAACCAAACGGCGCGATCGCCAGTAGAGGTAAGGCACTCAAACTCACAATCGCTGAGCCAATCCACAGGGCTGCAGTCAGAATCGCCCAAGTCTGGCTCTGCTGCGTCAGCAGGAGGCGACGTAGGAGGCGATCGCTTTCGCTGGCACGGACACGCACGCGCAAATCGCCCTGCTCTAACTTGTCCAGCGTGTCATCCAAGCGGCGCGGCAGCCCCAAGGCTGAGTTGCCCACCGCAAGCGCTTGGCGACTGAACTCATTCAACAAACCAGCAGGATTCGGAGTGGCGTCAGACATAATCTCAAGGGCGTAGGGTTTGGCAACCGTCATGAAATTGAAATCGGGATCCAAGCCTTTGCCAACCCCTTCCAGGGTCGAAAACGCTCGCATCACAAAGGTAAAGGTAGCGGGAAAGCGAAACGGCTGGTCGTAGGCAATCTCGTAAATATCGTCGCTAATCGCACTGATCGACTGGCCTTCAAAGGGGCGATCGAGGAAGTTATCGAGCAGATATTGCACCGATCGCCGCACAGGGCCGAGATCGCCTGTGGGCAAAAGCGCTCCCAGTTCGACTAGGGCACTGACGATATCATCAGCATCTTTGCGGGCAATGCCTAAGAAGACCTGCATCAACTTACTGCGGACATCAGTGCGAATCTCGCCCATCATGCCGAAGTCGTAGAAAATCAGGCGACCCGTCGGACTAACCGCCAAGTTGCCCGGATGCGGATCAGCATGGAAGAAGCCGTGATTGAGCACTTGGCGTAGGTAGGCTTCGGCGTTGAGCTGCGAAATTTTCTGGCGATCGAGGTTGGCCGCTTCCAGCGCCGTGTAGTCACTGATTTTGATGCCGGGCAGATATTCCAGCGTCAGCACCCTCGGACTGGCATAGCGCCAATAGACTCGCGGCACCAGCAACCAGTCGCAGTCGCGAAAATCACGCCGAAAGCGATCGGCATTGCGACCCTCGCGCAGGTAGTCGGTCTCTTGCCAAAGGATTCGGCAGCATTCTTCGTAAATGCCCACCCAATCGCGCCCTTGGCCCCAGCGGCGATGGCGCTGAAAGTATTCAGCAATGCCCCGCAGAATCGCCAAATCGACGGTAAACAGTTGCTGGAGGCCGGGGCGTTGCACCTTGACCACCACGGCTTCGCCGGTCTTCAGACGGGCGCGGTGAACTTGGCCTAGGCTGGCGGCCGCGAGAGGAACCGGATCAAAGTCACTGAACAGTTCTTCAGGACTCGCCCCCAATTCATTGCTCAGGATCTGTTGAACCTGCTCTAGATCAAAGGCTGGGACTTGATCCTGCAGCTTCGAGAGTTCTTCGACATACTCGGCTGGAAATAGATCGGCCCGCGTTGAAAAGAGCTGCCCAACTTTAATAAAGGTTGGCCCCAGATCCAGACAGGTTTCGCGGATCCAACTCGCTAATTTGCGGCGGCGTTGGTTTTGGCGATCGCTACTGAATCCTCCGAAATACGTCCAAGGTCGCTGAATCAGCCACAGTCGAAAACTAAGCAGCAGCACAAACCGCCAGATATCGGCACTGCGCTGCCAGCGTGGATAGCGTCGCCGATCCCAGCGATAGCGACGACGGGGTGGCTGGGGCGGCGAGGGAGCCGCTGCGATCGCGGCTGACTCAACAGAGAGAGCAGTCACAGCCACCTAGTCTGAAAGAGATTGGCGATACTGCTGCAGCGCAAACCGGGTTGCAGCAATTTCCGCTCGTAGGTCATCCAACAGGGCTTGCAGATCCACATCCGTCGGACGGCTCGGTGCTGGCTCCTGCTCCAGATCCGTCTCGGCTTGCTGAATCACTTCCTGCACGAACTGCTGCAGCGTTTGCCGGTATTCTGCTTCCCAAATGCCGAAATCACTGAGGCGATCGGCAACCACTTCGCCCGAGGGCGCGCTGAAATTCACGGACGAGCGATCGCCCCAAGAAAAAGGCTTCCCGGCTGGGATCAGACGGAGCAGACAAGATAGCGTTAACAAACGGCAACAGGGGCCATTATAACGATCGCCACTCGTCTGGCTCTGCTGCGATCACTACTGGAGCGGCGGTGCAGTGGGGGTTGGAGCGACTGGCTCGGGTGCGGAGGGCGCGATCGGTTCGGGTGCGGGAGACGGTGTCGGTGCAACCAAGCTAGGCTCTGTAGCGCTCTCGGTGGATGGAGCCGCCCAAGCTGGTGGTTGCTCGCTCAGGCTATCTGTGGCGGCCGCGTCGGGAAACTCTTGGCTCGGCATGGGCATGACCGGCAGATCGGGTGCGATCGCTGTTGAGGGCTGGCTAGACCACTCGTCAACGGCACTAGGAGGATTGACGGCACCGTGGCGGGCTTCTAGATCACGGTAGTGGGTGCCGGGAAGATTCGCTTCTGGAAAATCCTGTTCGCTCTGCAGGATATTCGCTACTGGATTGAAGGTGGGGCGACTGAATCGCAAGGTCAGGGCAAAACTGGCGCCAAAGCCACATCCGATCGCGATCGCGAGCCATAAGCCGCCGTGAATTGCCGAGCGGCGGGGCTGGCGGGGAGGCGGACTGCTGGGACGTCTTTGTCCTGAACGCGCTGCTGCTTGGGAGGGCTGCTTAGGCGAAACGATGATAGTGCGATCTTCGGGACGACTCATCGTGGCAATCTCATGAACAGCTCCAGCCCAGTCCAGGATCGCCAAGGGCGATCGCCTTCAGACTAGCGATAGTTAGTGAACTGCAACGGCGCCGGAACGTCCTGTTGCTTGAGGTATTGAATCACAGTCTGCAAGTCATCCTTCGACTTAGCACTGACCCGCAGGGCATCTCCTTGAATCGAAACCTGCACTTTCTTGAACTGGTCACGAATCTGTTTCGACAGATCCTTCGCCAGCTCGCTGCTCAGGCCCCGCTGCAGGGTAATGACCTGACGAACGCGATTACCGCTCGCAGTTTCGACTTTGCCGAAGTCAAAAATTTTCAGCGAGAGATTGCGCTTGGCGACTTTAGTTTGCAGCAGGGTGACGACCGCATCCAAGCTGAACTCGCTGTCAGTGTTAATCGTCAGAGTCTCGGCAGTCAGTTCCAAGGTCGTAGCGGAATCTTTAAGATCGTAGCGATTGGTAATCTCGCGCCGCGCCTGATCAACAGCGTTGACCAGTTCTTGCTGATCGAAGTCGCTGACGACGTCAAAAGAGCTTGCAGTGGCCATGGGGATTTAGGAATAACGACGCGAAGAAACCCGATCGCAATCAGCGACTGCGGGCTGAGCAGGTAGCACTGCTCAATCGAAGTAGAACAAAGTGACGAGGTGGTGCTGGTCTTCAGCGTAACGACAGGTTTCCAAGAGCGTGTGGCTGTCGTGGAAGGCAAAGCAGATCAGCTGCTGGCAGCGCGTCACGATCGCCTGGTTGCAGAGGGTGCTGGCTTCCGCCAAAGACAGGTGGTCATTCTCGGCATGTTCAACCAGGTGAATGACCTTTTCCAGTTGTTCCCGCGATTCTCGGGGTTGGCGATCGAGACTTTGGGGCAAAATCACCGTCAGCAGATTGGGGTCCGCTCGCATCGCACCCCGAATCACAGCCGCGTTGGTTCCCTGAGCACCGGAAGTCATCAGACGATTGCCCGCCAGCACGAGAGCGTAGCTCATCATCTCAATCAGGTGCTGGTGCGTGATCGGAACGTGGCGAGATCCAAGAATGGCAACACGCTTGGAGCTGGTTTGCTGAATAGCAGCTAGCTCTTGAGCGAGCTCGTCAATGCGATCGAGCTTGGGGATATCGAGGTCGATGGACTGGCTCAACGTCGAAACGATCGCAACGGCTTGCCCATTTTACAGCAAGCCCTGAGCTGCTGCTCTTTAACCCGCTCCTGCTCCGCATAGCACTGCCTAGGGCTGCCCCGCTTGGGAAATCCCGCAAACCGTCCCAGATCGGAAACCTGCTGGGGTCTAGCTCAGACAGGGGGATCGCAGCAGGATTGTGGGGACTCAGGACGCAGCAGCGATCGCCGGCAATCCAAGCAGAGATTGCAGCCGAGGGAAGTCAAGCGCTTCCCGCACCAAGCGGCTGACATACTGGGCTTTAACGACCTCATGCAACCGCACTTGGCCAAAGGCTTGGTCGATGATTTCCACCGTTGTCAGGGTATCGAGCTGAACCGAGAGAATCGGGATTTCCATCTCTTCGGCCCGACTGATAATTTGCGGCAGCGGCGCGACCCGACCGGTCAAAATCAAGCACTGGGTCGAGGTTTCTAAGGCCGCCAGTTGAATGTCCGCACGATCGCCGCCGGTCACCACGGCCATGTTGCGACCCTTGCGGAAATACTCCATCGCCGAGTTAACGTTCATCGCCCCAATCGTCAGGCTCTCGACCATCAGATCGAGGCGATCGCGGCAGCAGAGCACCTCAGCATTGAGGCGACTGACCAGTTCTGTGACGCTGACGCTGCGCAGCAGAGCGCTCTGGGGCAGGAGACCAAGGACGGGAATACCGCGAGCTTCGAGGAACGGCACCAGGGTTTCTCGGACATGATCTAGTTCGCTCCGAGGCACGGCATTGAGCACCACTCCCAAGAGGCGATCGCCGAGGGATTGTTGCGCCGCTAGCAGACTGTCCACCGACCCTGTTTCGGACCAACGATTGGCCAGCAAGACCGGCGCGTCTAAGGCCGCAGCCACAGCCGGCAGATCCAGACTGAACACCTGACCATCCACCAAACGGCCTGCGCCTTCAATCAGGGCAATATCCCCTGGCGGGCGATCGCGATACTGCTGGAGTTGGGTGAGGTAATCGGTACTATCAGTTTGCGCTAACCGCCGCTGCACACTGGTCGGATCCAGCATCACCAACGTGGGATAGCGCTGATCCTCACTGAGGTTGAGAGTTTCTGCGATGAAGCGAACGTCTTCATCGATCAGGACAGCGCCCGGTTTAACTGAACTGTCTTCAAAGCAAGTGCCCAAGGGCTTGCCGTAGGCAATCCTCAGCCCTTGTTGCTGAAAATACTGCGCAATCCCCAGCGTCAGTGCTGACTTACCGCTATAAGCTTCGGTGGACCCCAACAGAAGATATGGCGAAGACGGCAGCACTTTGCCCCCTGGATCATTTTCGTGGCGAATGTCCGACCATTTTAACGGCGTCTTGAACCCTCCCCAGTACTCCGCCATCAAAATTTTGGGCTGGTTGACCCAAGTTGATCCGCCGCTGGCCTTCGATGGGGTTAGCTGTCGTAACCCAGCAATCGCCGGTAAAAAGCCCCAGGAAAATCTGTTTTCTGCATGCGTTGGTAGCCCATCAACATATCGATCAGATATTCCAGAAATTCGTGGTTGGGCAGCAAAATTTCGTAGGTCAGTTCAGCGTCGTTGTTGAACTGCAGGTGGCAGCGCGTCATATCAGCGGGCAGCGGGGTTACCGTCCAGGTGGCAACAAAAGAAATGGGTGCCCCTCCTTCCACAGCACGACTACCTTCAATCGAGCTGCCTTGATAGAGACTGAGGGCATAGGGTAGGTAGCGGCGCCGATTCGCCTGAGAATAGTAAGGGGTATAGAGTGACACTGCCCGGGGATCTGCTGGGACCAGTTCATCAATTCGCATGGGGATGACAAGACCTCAAGCGTTAGGTTGCCTAGTCTGTCCTAACAGGTTTGCCGCTCCTCGACCAGAGTCTAGGGACTCAAAATGCCCATGTTATGGTTCAGGAGATGTGTTTGACTGCCCTCAATGGCTGCAGCTTGGACTGTTGCATTCGGCCTGTCCCTGCTTTCAATTCTTTGGGTGGAGCTGGTTCGCGATAGTTATCACACCTTGGCCCACTATTGGACGCCGCTCTATCGGCTGCATGTCTGGCATCACAAGGTTTTTCGCCCCGATCTGACGGTTGTCGATCCAACGATCTACAGTCGCGCCCACTGGTATAACGATGTCCCAGAAGCCAGTGTGATGCTGCTCTGCGGCGGTTTATTCGGCTGGCTGGTACAGACCTGGGTGACGGTTGGCGCTTGGCTGCCGTTTCTCGGTTGCTTCTACACCTTGATCTTTCTGGGTGGGGCGATCGCGCGGGGATTGGCCGTACCGGGGGCTGATGCCCTGACGGACCTGACGCACTTGCCCGGTCCTTTCACTGCGCCCCCCAGCGCTTGGTTAGTGAATCGCACCTACCATTGGCGTCATCACTTTGATAGCCAAACAGCCTATTTCTGTGGCACGTTTTCATTTCTGGACAAGCTGATGGGCACCGCATTGTCGCTCAAGGGCAAAACAGTGGCGGTAACAGGGGCAGCTGGCGGATTGGGTCAGGCACTGATTGTCGAATTGCAGCGAGCGGGAGCAACGCCGGTTGCCTTGACTAGTGGTAGCCGTGCCCTGCCAGCACTCTTTGAAGATCTGGGGGTGCGAGTCTTGCACTGGCAAGTGGGGCAAGAGGCGGCGATCGCCGAAGATTTACGGCGCATTGATATCCTGCTGCTCAACCACGGCGTCAATGTTCTGGGCGATCGCTCAGCGACAGCGATTGAGCAGTCCTACGAAGTCAATGCTTTTTCGCAGTGGCGTTTGCTAGAGCTGTTCCTAGAGACAGTCACGGATAATCGCGCAATCGCTCGGAAGGAAGTCTGGGTGAATACTTCAGAAGCTGAGGTCAATCCGGCCTTTAGTCCGCTCTACGAACTCAGTAAGCGGGCAATTGGACATTTGGTGACGCTGCGCCGCCTCGACTCTCCTATTGTCTTGCGCAAACTCATCCTTGGGCCGTTTCGCAGCGATCTCAATCCCTATGGCGTGATGTCCGCTCGCTGGGTAGCTCGCCAAGTGGTAGCTCTGGCCAAGCGCGATATTCGTAACATTATCGTGACAATCAACCCCTTAACCTATCTGCTCTTCCCAATCAAAGAAGTCAGTGCTTCTTGGTACTACCGCTTATTTAGTCGGTCGGGGCGATCGCTAACGTTTACAGACTCTTCAGCAAAAGTTCATGAAGTGATTAACCAGCCTAGAGAGAAATTTCTACGATAAGAACATCCTCGGATGGCTATTCTGAGCTGTTGGGTTGAACATTACCGCTTTGCATTTTAGTGGTTGAGGAAAGCAGAATGTTAGAGTCTTTAGCTTTGGCGATCGGGATCAGTATCGTCATTGTGATCAGCAGTTGGCATGAAGCCTAGAGATAATGAGCTGATCGGACCTCTCTTTTGAACTGCAGTGGTTGTCTTGTTCAGTTGTTACAGACTGAAATCTTGATCGGCTTCTTAATCAACAGCAAATAGATCTTCAAGGTCTTCCAAATCAAGATCGGGTAAATCATCCAGCCCCGGCATTTCAGAGCATGAATCTGGTTGAGATTCTAGGCTGGATGAGGTAGGGTCATCAGCCTGACTTGGCTGCAGTTCTGGAGCGACCATCTCAGAATTCTGAGCTTCAGTCAGGTAGTCAGTTTCAACTTGAACTGTGGAGAAGTCAAAGGCTTCAGCAGACTCTAAGTCTTGAAGAAGATCACTCGTCAGGGAATCTTCCGGGCTGTCAGCACCTACATCAGTCAGAAAATCAGTGGCTGCAGCGAGAATCTCTGCATCGAAGTCTGTCATTTCATCAATGATGACTTCATTACTCAATTCAACAGCTGTGGGATTAGCAAGGCTAAGGGAAGGCTGTAACTCGCTCGGTACAATCACTTCCTGATTCGCAAGGGTAGATAGCACTGCAGCAGGTTCCAAAATAAATGTGGGTGACTGCTTCACTCCTTCAGTTTCTTCTACCGAAACGGAAGTCACAGCATGAATGTCTCCCCAGCGGAGATAGCTATCCGGCAGGCTGGTAATTGTCTGTTCCGATAGACGCTGAAGTTGGGGAGACTGCTCAATCGGTAGACCAATGAGCTGACTGTTGGTATTGCCTTGATCGATTTTGATCAGAATGAGAAAGCGAGCCGATTCTAGCCGAGTTTTAGCAGCCGTGGCTGAGGAATGAGCAACCCCCAATAAATGTTGTTCAATATCAATGACCGTTACTTGTTGGCCTTGATAACTGACTAAGCCAAAGCCTCGCTGATTAGGATCACCATAAAGAGCCGGCATTTGGATAACCTTGCCCACACTTTCAATGGGCAGGGCAAATTGCTGGTTGGCGATTGTAAAAATGAGAAACTGTCGCAAGCTTTGCTGGGAACTATTACGCGATCGCTGTAAACGACGGGGAGTATAGGTAGCCATGACCGAAATCCTAAGACTGTTTCACTTGAATTAGTTCTTGTAGGGTCTGGAGCAATTCTGGCTCGCGGAAAGGTTTGGTGAAGTAGGCGGCGGCTCCCAGATTGAGCGCTAAGCGCCGGTGCTTATCCCCGCTGCGTGAGGTCAACATAGCGATCGGTAGGTTTGCGCCAGCAACGATATTTTTGACTTGAGTCAGGAATCCATAACCATCCAACCGAGGCATCTCCACATCACAAATGGCGGCTTCAACCTTTAAGCCATCTTTTAGTTTATCAATGGCTTCTTGGCCATCCTTAGCTTGTTCAACTCGATAGCCTGCTTTCTCTAAAATATTGGCTAAAAACCGTCTGACATTAATCGAGTCATCGATAATTAAGATGCTCTTCTGAGAGGGAAGTTGATAGGTTGCTGGCTGTATCGCTTTCAAGGAAAGACGACTAGGAACATTCGAATTCTGAATCCACTGCAAGAGCGAAAAGGTATCGACTAAAGGAACAATTCGCCCGTCACCCAGAATAGTGCAACTACTAAATCCCGGCGGCAAAGGAATCGTGCTATTTACTTGACGGATTGTAACCTCCTGTTCTCCCCAGTAGCGATCGACTTGAATGCCGACGAAACTATTGCCCTGGTTAACAAGAAGAACAGTAGGCTGATTGATTGTCGGGACACCATCTAAACTAATGGGCGGGCAGGGCCGACTAAACTGAAACCACTGATCGAGCTGGAGCAGCGGAACCAGTATCTCATCGAGATTAAGAACTGTTTGACCAGCACTATTTAGAATCCAGCTTGGATTGAGTTCAATAATTTCCTCAATTACATCAGTCGGGATGGCAACTAGAATATTGCTGACCTCGATGAGGAGAACCCGTGCAACCGAGAGAGAAAAAGGCACTGTAATCGTAAAAGTTGTGCCTTGGTTAGGTTTTGTTTCAATCTGGATATCTCCCCGAATCTGCTGAAGATTCGTGCGGACAACATCCATGCCAACCCCTCGGCCTGAGAGTTCGGTCACTTGCTCCGCAGTTGTAAATCCAGGCTCGAAAATCAAATCCAAAAGCTCGCGATCGCTGGCAGCTTCTAAGCTTGATTGATCTAGCCCCATCCGTTGGGCACGCTGGCGAATTTTCTGGAGATCAACGCCACACCCATCATCCCGAATTGTAATGACTGTTTGATTCCCTCGATAGGCTGCTGACACTTCGATGGTTGCTGTTGGGGATTTATCCCGAGATTGCCGCAGCTGAGGGGATTCAACACCATGGTCAAAGGCGCTGCGAACAAGGTGTAATAGCGGATCTGCTAGAAGCTCTAGAATGGCGCGGTCAACTAGTGTATTCTCGCCGTTGATAATGAGCCGAACGTCTTTTCCATACTCTTGCCCTAGTTGGCGAATCATCCGAGGATAGCGATTGACCAAGTCAGCAAAGGGGCGCATTCTTACTTGGGTAAGGCGACCCTGCATCTGCTTCGCAGTTCGCCGCAAAGACTGTTCTGTCTGTTCCGTCTCTTCAAGGTTCGTTTCGATATCGCTAGTAATTTCTTGAATCTGAACAATGGTTTCCATCACGTCTTGGGAAACCAAATGCAGAGGGCTGTAGCGATCGAACTCCAAAATATCAAAGTTTTGGTGCCAAGAACTGCCGCCACTACCAACCAAACCGAAAGCTGTTGTTGCTGTCGCCGCGCGATCAGTCGTAGACCGTAACTCAAAGCTCGACTGCTCGAGTCGACGAACTTTTGTCTTGAGTGTTTGCAGAAGCTGCCGCATGCGCTTCAGTTGCAAACTGAGCCCATTCCGCTCAATATTCAATTCACCAAACAATTCGCTCAGGTCTTCTAGTTGTTGAATCCCAACCCGTACAGTTCGTGCTTGGTTAATCTCTGACGTTAAATCTGTTGCATTTATTGGGGGATGAAGCGTTTGGGTTGTGATTGTCTCCGGCGTAAAGTCCAACTGACGAGCTTCAGCAACTGTCAAGCTGGACTGTATATTTTCCGAATTCCGAGTTGCTGTAATTTGATTTTGGTGAATGACTTCCTTAGTTTGAGGGAAAGTTTCTGCTAAGCCAGAATTTGCTTCTAGAGTTATCCCCTCTGGAGACTGATCTTGAGCAACAAATTGACTGGGCAGAGCATTGATTTGCTGGGTTAAAACGAGAGCCTGGCAATGTCTTAAGTCTTTAAGGATCTTGGTAGCGGTCGCCCTTAAATCAGTCGGCTGCTGTTCAAGAAGTTCAGCGATCGAGGTACAGAACTGACTGAACTGGGACAGTTCTAACATCTGCCCCAACCCCGCTAGCTCTTGGGCAACGATTGCAAATTCTTCCAATAAGCAGGGATGCTCTGGGGTTTGCAGCACCGACTCCAAACGTTGCAAGCACCCTTCAACCTCCGATTCAAACAGCAGCGATCGCATATCATCGCCCGCTTCTTCCGAGAGCATTGCCAAATCAGCGTCAGGTTGAGGGTCCCCAAACTGCTCTCGGAGGACAGCAAATAAGGGTTGGACTTGACTCTCAAGCCATTGAGGTGAAGGGTCTGTCCCCTGGCGATTAACTTGCAGAACCTGATGGAGCCGATCAACTCCCTGAAGTAGCTGACGTTCTAGAGACTGGTCAAAGTTTTTGCCGCTGCGCATCACCTTAAAGAAGTCTTCAAGTTGATGCGCTAGTTCGCTGAGGGTGTTGAAGCCCATCATGGCCGCACCACCCTTGATTGAATGGGCGGCCCGGAGGATGAGATCAACTTGCGATCGGCGATCGCTCGCTTGGCTTAAATCGACCAGTTCCTTTTCAATCGTGCCAAGGTATTCTTCAGCTTCTTCCAGAAATTGCAGTCGAAATAATCGCCTGAGGATCACTCATTGTTCTATTCCTCAGCTCCGACTCTAAAGGTGTCAACGGAGGATTTAAGTTTCTGAGCGACAGCCACAGTAGCCTGTAGTGAAGCGGAAATGTGACGGGAGGTGTCTGAAATTTCCTCTGAGAAACCGGCCATCTCCTCCATGAGGTTAGTCACAACATTAGAGGTCTGAGACTGGCTGACGGTTGCTTGCGAGATTGCCTGTACAAGTTGGTCAATCTGTTGGGAAACCTGCACGATTTCTTCAAGGCTTTTCTTAGTCGCCTCGACCAGCTGTGTTCCCTCGACTACTTGGCTGGTACCTGTTTCCATAGCCGTAACCACCTCATTCGTTTCTTGCTGAATCGTTTCAACAATCTGCTCAATTTCCTTGGTAGCGTTAGCGGACCGTGTTGCTAACTGGCCAACCTCTTCTGCAACGACTGCAAAGCCACGACCTTCTTCACCAGCTCGTGCCGCCTCAATACTGGCATTAATTGCAAGTAGATTTGTTTGCAGAGCAATTTGGTTAATCAACGAGATCACTTTTGAGATCTGTTGAGAAGATTCACCGAGCCGCTTCACCTTCTTAGCAGTTTCAGCAACAGTTTCGCGTAGATGAAGAATACTGCGAACAGTCTCATCCATTGTTTGACCACTACTGATAGCTGTTTGCGATGATTTGCGTGCAACTTCAGCAGCTTGGTTTGCTGTGTTCGAGACATCAAGAATTGATTTCGACATCTCAGCAACAGCATTTAGGGTCTTTTTAATCTTTTCTGCCTGACTTTGGGAGTCTGCTGCTAGTCGTTGCATCGAGTTAGCATCGCTATCCAGAGAAGTATTCACCTTCTGAGTGGAGGCTTTTACTTGGACTACGACGGCTCGCAAACTTTCAATCAGAGAGTTGAAAATATCAGCAACTGTACTAATTTCACCGGCTGAGATGTCAGCACGAACAGTGAGATCACCTCGTGATGCATCTTCGACATCACTGAGAAGTTGAATCAGTTCGGCTTGAATCGCTTCGGTCCGTTGCTGTTGCTCTTGTGCCAGTTGCTCAGCGCGATCGCGTGCTGTTTCAGCTTGCTGTAGAAAATCTGCACGCGCTAAGGCTAAGCCAATTTGCGTGGCGAGTTGGCTAAACAAATCAATTTCAGATTGCTGCCAATCTCGTGCTCCTGAACATTGGTGAGCAACAAACAGGGCAATCAGTTTTTTCTCAACCACAATCGGGGCCACCAGATTGGCCTTGACTGCCAAAGGCTCCAATTGCTTGAGATGGCATTCCGTAAATCCAGCATTGTAAATATCAGGAGTCGCCTGAATGCGGCCTGCAGCATAGGCATCTACCCAATCCCGTCTGAAGCAGGGGTCATCGATCGTGATACTCAGTGCTGAGGGCCAGCCATATTCAACTGACTCTGCAATCACAGTACCTGACCAAGTTTCATCGAAGGCATAGACCACAACGCGATCGGTAGCGAGCGCACGGCGAGTCTCTTTCACTGCAGTTTGAAGCACATCTTCAGGATTAGCTTGCGCAACTAATCTGGAGGTAATTTCGCGGATTTGCTCTGCCCGTTTTGCCTCTGTAACCTGTTGCTCAAGGAAACGGGCGCGGGTAATTGCCAACCCTAGTTGCGTTGCTAGCTGACTAAACAGATCAATCTCAGATCGCTGCCAGTTACGTGGCCCTGAACATTGATGAGCAACAAACAAAGCAATTAGTTTTTTCTCAACCACAATTGGGGCAACCAGATTGGCTTTGACTGCCAAGGGCTCCAGTTGTTTGAGATGGCATTCTGTGAGGCCTGCATTGTAGATGTCTGGAGTCGCTTGAATTCGACCTGCAGCATAGGCATCCACCCAATCGCGTCGGAAGCAAGGGTCATCAATCGTGACATTGAGGGCAGAAGGCCAAGAAGGGTTAACCGACTCAGCGGTTACTGTACCAGCCCAAGTACTGTCAAATTCGTAGACAACAACGCGATCAGTATCGAGTGCACGACGAGTCGCGTGTACCGCTAGTTGCAAGACACTTGCAACGTTTGTAGGAGAAACGAGCTGTGAGGTGATGTCTCGAACTAGTTTGGCACGGTTGACCTCTGACACTTGTTGCTCAAGGAAACGAGCCCGAGTCGTTGCCAAACCAACTTGTGTCGCGAGCTGACTAAAGAGATCAATTTCAGACTGTTGCCAATTGCGTGGGCCGGAACATTGATGCGCGATGAATAAGGCAATCAGTTTTTTCTCAACCACAATGGGCGCAACCAGATTGGCTTTGACCGCCAAGGGCTCCAGTTGCTGAATATGACATTCGGTTAGGCCTGCATTATAAATATCTGCTGTCGCCTGAACGCGTCCAGCCGCGTAGGCTTCAACCCAATCTCTACGGAAGCAGGGGTCATCAATGACAACGTTGAGGGCCGCTGGCCAATTAGAGTCGCTCGACTCAGCAACGATCTTGCCACTCCAATTCTCATCAAATTCATAGACCACAACGCGATCGGCCTTGATTGCACGGCGGGTCTCTTGAACAGCTGTTCTGAGCACGCTCTTAACATCAGCTTGAGCAACTAACTCTGATGTAATTGACCGCACAAGTTTGGCCCGATTGGCTTCAGCAATTTGCTGTTCTAAGAAGCGCGCGCGGGTCATTGCCAAACCGACCTGTGTGGCTATTTGGGCGAACAGATCGATTTCAGATTGCTGCCAGTCTCTTGGGCCTGAGCATTGGTGGGCAATAAACAGAGCGATTAGTCTTTTCTCGACCACAATGGGCGCAACCAGATTGGCTTTGACCGCCAAGGGCTCCAGTTGCTGAATATGACATTCGGTTAGGCCTGCATTATAAATATCTGCTGTCGCCTGAACGCGTCCAGCCGCATAGGCTTCAACCCAGTCCCGACGAAAACAGGGGTCGTCAATGACAACATTGAGTCCTGATGGCCAATTGGGGTCGCCAGACTCCGCAATAATTTTGCCGCTCCACTTCTCATCGAATTCATAAACGATGACGCGGTCGGCTTCGAGAGCCCTCCGAGTTTCTTGGACAGCTGTTCTCAGCACCCCCTCAACATCAGCCTGAGCCACCAGCTCTGTGGTGATGGTTCGCACAAGCTTAGCGCGTTCTGCTTCAATCACCTGCTGCTCTAGGAACAGCGCGCGCGTCATAGCTAAGCCAACTTGTGTGGCAAGCTGAGTCATGAGATCAACTTCTAACTGCTTCCACTGGTACGGCCCAGAGCATTGGTGAGCAATGAATAGACCAATCAGTCGTCTCTCAACAATGATCGGGGTAACTAGGTTGGCACGAACTGCAATCGGCTCCAGTTGCTTGATATGGCATTCAGTTAAATTCGCATCATAAATATCAGCTGTGACCTGAACCCGACCCGCTGCGTAGGCCGCTACCCAATCTTTGCGGAAACAAGGATCATCAATGGTTACCTGCAGAGCTTGGGGCCATCCTGGATCAACCGACTCAGCGATGATCGTTCCAGCCCAAGTCTCATCAAACTTGTAGACAACCACGCGATCACATCCGATCGCAGCGCGAGCCTCTTGGACTGCGACATTCAGAACGTCAGTCACATTGGCTTGAGAAATCAGCCGCAGCGTAATTTCACGGACCAGCTGATTGACCCGAACTGTTTCTGAGCGTTGTTGCTCCCGACTGACCTCTGCAGTTGCTAAGGCTGTTTGAATTTGACTGGCAGCGTGGTTAATTTCTTGCCCTAAAACGGCAATCTCATCGTCACCATCCTCGGCAACGGCAACATTCACATCCCCTTGACTGAGCTTTTCAAGAGCTGCGATCGCAGCTTGCAAGCGTCGGCTACTGCGGTTGGCCAAAGCAGCTGCAATTATGCCGACCGCCACGGCTGATAAGCCGGTACCCCAGAGCAGAGTCAGGAAAAGACTGCGTTTGAGCTGGTCGGCTTCCACCTGCGCTGTTGGACTGCTGCTTGTTTCGGTCATCTCGGTAATTGACCGGTTGACGAGGTTATGAACGGTGACTCCTACCCCTAGGACAGGCAGGACACCCATAGCAATCGCTAGCAGGGTCAACTTGAGCTTGAGTCCCGTGCGCGCTGGTTTGTTAGCTGGGCCAGAGAGAGAACTCGTTTCAACCGAAGTGAATGACGTCACCTGATCAGCACCGTTTAGTTTTGGGGTCAGCGCTTCAGTCGTTTGATTGTTGATGGAAGCGGGGGTGCTTTCAGGGCGTTGGGTGGTGGACATAGCGAGTCAGGTCCTGAGGAGTGAAGTAGAAAAGCCAAAGGGCTAACAATCAAGCAAAGCGAGAGGAAGGCTTAAATAGCGTGGGGCTGCAGGCTCTTGGCATGGGCGATCGCAGCAGCATCTAAGACCAACAACAACTCTTGATCTTGGAGGTAGCAGCCTCGCAAGAAAGGCACCAAGGAGGCATCCACGGAGCCGACAGGAGATTGGATATCGCTGGGATTAAGCCGGCTCAGCCCTTCAATTTGTTGAATGGCTAACCCCAGTAATTGGCCCGCTACTTGGATGACGACAACAGCGTATTGCCGTAAATCCAGCATCAGCATGGGTAACCCCAGCAACTGCGGTAGATCGATGACCCAAATCACGCGGTTGCGGTGATTGAGTAAACCCAAGATAGTGCCGGGCATGTTGGGCATCAAGGTTAACTGTTGATGAGTGACCATCACGACTTCTTGAGCCTCAACCGTCGGAATCACCGCGATCGTAGTATCACTCAACCTGAGCTTTAAAAAAGACTGAGTGGTTTGATCAGCAGCTCCAGTATTTGTTAATTCAAAGGAGAGAGAACTATTCATAGCCACCTATAGACCTCGGCTAGAAGTCAACTGAGCGAACAGCCTTTACTAAATCTTCCTGTTGGAAAGGCTTAATGACGTAAGCATCAGCCCCCTGTTTCATCGCCCAGAGGCGATCAATCTCTTGATTTTTGGAACTGCAGACAATGACAGGTAGCTTTTCTGTCTCGGGATTTTTCTTGAGGCTCCGGCACAATTCAAAGCCACTCATGCCAGGCATGACCACATCAGTCACAACAACATCAGGCTTAAACTGGCTCACCTTGTTCAGTGCTTCTTTGGCATCAGCAGCCCCGATGACTGTGTAACCGCTATTTCGCAAGTAGGTGGTGATTAGCTCCATTTCAGAAGCGGTGTCTTCTACAACAAGTACTGTACTCATGAGCTGCTTAACCTTCGTGAGAGCGCAGATGGAAGAAACAAAGACTAAAACTGCTTGTGCAAATGCTGATTAACGATGTTGAGTAATCCCTCCTGAGTGAAGGGTTTGGTGAGGTAGTCAGTCGCGCCGGACATCTTTGCCTTAGCGCGATCGATCAAGCCGGTATTACCCGTAACCATGATGATCGGAGTCGTTTTGAAGTTGGGATGGTTACGGACAACTTTGCAGAATTTATAACCATCAACGTTTGGCATTCCTACATCTAGCAAAATCAGATCTGGCTCAATACGCATGACTTCCATGAGAGCTTTCACAGAATCAATAATCGTGATTACCTCAAACCGATCTTCATCTAGAAATCGGCGTAGCTCGCTCAAGATGATCGGGCTGTCGTCAATACAAACAATTTTGACTGGACGAGCAGTTGCCGAAGGAGAAGAAGTTAAATTGTTCGAAGTATCTACCGGACCAGCGATCGCAGTATTGCCAGAAATTAAATCGCTTCTCAAAAGGGGCGGTAGTTTATCAAATGGCGGTTGTGGCTCTCTAAAAAAAACTACGCCTTCTTGAATATAAGGATCAAGACTGCGCATCAACTTGATCTCATCTTGATGAATGAGTGCAGCCAAATGACGCAGACTGTACCCCTTCAGTAAATTTCCCAGCTTTTGAAGCTTCTCAGGACTAAACTTATTGTTACTCGTACTTTGACTAAAGAGATAGGGGCTCTGAAAAGGCGAGTAGACCTTCTCAGAAAGCCCCGACCATTCTCTTAATCGTTGAAACGTCTCATCTAGGAGAGGGAAAACTGTAAATTCAGTCAAAATTGGCAGCGAGGGATCTAGAGCTAGAAATCTGTGACTCGCAGTTTGAAGACTCAGAAAAGACTCTAAGGTCTCTTTGATCAGATTTTTGATCAAGAGATCTGTTTGAAACTGGTTGATAAATCCTTCAGATCTCAACCAAGACAATGCTTGATAAACAGCAGTTGAATTAGACCCTTCTTGTTTTTCAAATAGGGATCGTATCTGCTGGCGAATAGGACGATCAATATTCGGGATCTCAGCACTAAAAGCCTTAAGATTCCGTTCCAAGCAATCGAAGGGATCGATGGAGGTTATGCCATAGAAAAGATTGCCGTTATGCAGGTAAAATATCCAGCTGACATCTTGACTCAAAATAGTTAAGCAACCACTTGCTCTAGACTCAGCTAGCTGACTAAGCAAGTTTGCTGGGCTGAGTGCTGCTGTTGATCGATCTGCGGCAGAGTACACCATCAACTGCATTCCACAAAATCTACTCATTCATGGGCGGTATTACCTGAATCCCCTAGAAGTCCATAAGCATTCTTAGGGAAAGCAACTTCGTGTCGGACTAGTACCTATTCGAAGATTAAGGCCAAGTTAAATTCAGGCTTTCTCCATCTTAAAGCAATTTTACAATTTCTAAGGATTCTTCATGGTGGATCTTTGGAGCCCAATTTTCGATAAGTAAATATGCTGCCAGTCACTGGAGTGGATGAATTTTTTATTGCCAAAAACTGATTAAATTTTCAAAGCGCCAAGATTACATCAATTGCTTCTCAATGGGCTTTTCCATTGATTCATTGCTACATTTTTGGATGGAGCATTGAGCAATTTAAATCGATAGCTGTAGGAAGCAGATCCTTGAAGAAAAGTGAAGAGGATAGCATTTCGCTAATGGCTCTCCAAACCTGTCCTAGTGATTCAACGGAGTTGGAAGGGCTCTTGCTCACGTCTTTGTTGAAACTTGCTAATCCCATCGGCTCTCCAGAAGTACTTGAAATCTGAGAGGTGCAGAGAGGTAATCAAGGACTGAGCTGACAACACGGGCAAATTAAGATCCTTACCCCATGATTTTCCACTGGGGCAAACGGCGCTCTCGGTCATCGCCCCAACAACTTTAAAAACGGCTTCTCAAGCAGCATTTACAATCGTTTTACGATTTTTAATTTGGCTGGAATGTAGCTTTGAGGCTGTGCTGAAACAAGCAGATGAAACAAGCAATTGCTCAAGCTCAGGAAAGCCTATCGCCAAACAAGACAAGTGAAACCGATGAAAGGACCTGCTTCCCTGCACAGCTTATCCATTGTCTGTGCGATCGCCCTCAAACGGCAGCGACGCTGATTATTGACAATGATTTTGGGGTCAGCAATCCAGATGAGCAGGAGGATTATTCCTTCTGTACTACTTGAATGGTTGGCGATTGCCGAGCCTATCGCTCCAGATCTCGCTCAACTAAGAATCGTCAATTACGATACTTGGCTCAGTTTTCATATTTCTCTAGACGGGTTGTTGATCAACTGGAGAAAAGTTAGTTAGCACACCATAAACTGCCCAAATTGCCATTGGCCGGAGATAGTGGCTAGCGCGAAACGTTGCATTGGCAGTGATCGCTTCCGGCGTACGAAACTGTAAGCCGTTGTCATAAATTTGGCGAATGACCGTCTCTGTCACTTCAAAACAGCGATCGCGGTGACCTAGCAGCAACCAATAGGCAGCAATGCCAAAGTTAATTCCTGTCCACACTTCCAGCGGGTGCGTACCCTTGGGACCTACTGGCGAACCATCTGGCAGCAGGCCATTGGCTAAACCAAATTGACCGCTATGAAACTTCTGGAAGCAAGCCTCATAGACCATATCAGCTGTGGATTGCGCGGCTTCCAGCGGAGCGACCGGCGGTAACTGCAATAGCCGACTATAAAAGTCACCGCAGAGTTGATCCGCCATCACGACTTGGCTACCGCTGCCGCTATCGAGTTGGTAATAGCGGCCATTCCAAAGGGTGTCGTGATAGAGCGATCGCGCCTGTGCTAGCCAGGATTGGAAGTCTTGGCGATCGCGGTCTTCTGCTGACAACTCCAAAACATCAGCGATCGCGAGAGCAGCCTCCAGCGCTGCAATCCAGAGCCCACCGCAGTAGGCACTAATGCCTTGCAAGCGCCAATCATCAAAAGTTTGATCCGGCGCACCGCTATTCTCGGGAATGCCATCACCATCCAGATCAAAGTCCTTGAGATAGCGCAGTGCCGCTACGGCAGCTGGCCAGCAGTCCGACAGGAACCCACGATCGCTCGAACCAGTCAGTTGATAATCACGCCAGACCTGCAGGACAAAATCACAGCCCAAATCCTTCCAAAGGTTGCAATCTTGATAGCCGGTGTAGTTGGTCTGCAACCATGGCGACTCATTCGGTGCGCCTAAGTCATGGGGCGTCGCATTCGCCAACTTGCGTTTCGCTAGCGGACTTTCTTGGCCAATCGTGAACCAGTAGCCAATCACCCGCGTGCGATCGTCAGCTTGGGGAATCGCCCGCGCAAAGGCTCGCATCACCGCTTTTTCTAGCTCTGGCCAGAGCATCAGCAGCCCAAAAGCGCCGTAGAGCCGCACATCCAAACTCTCGTACCAGGCGTAATCCAGGCATTCCAAAACAGCGAACTGCCCGACTGGATCGGCTTCGCTGGCTGCTGTCCACAAACTGCCGCCACTACAGAGGTCATAGAGTTCGTTGAACAGTCCCAGCTTGAAAGTATCGGAGAGGTCATCGCGATCGAGAATCGGTTGTTGCCAAGCAGCGATCGCCTGTTCCCACTCGTCGTAGTGCTTCAGCCCCGTGGCGGCGATCGCGGCCGCATTACGACCGTCACGCCCAAAGAAGTCGGTATAGCGCCGGAAGGCTTTCACACCTGCCGCAAATTCAGTGACCGGCAGGTCCCAAGCGATGCTGAAGGGAATTTCGCGGCTTTCGCCCGGCTGTAGCGTCAGCCGAACAGCGATCGCACCCGCCAATCGCTCACCCGCTGCTGCCGGCTGAGAATCCTGGCGATCTGGAATTGAGCCATCCAGCGCAAAGGATTGCCACAACTCCGATCCGTCACCTGTCGGATCCCAGCGATCGCAGCGGAAAATCTCCAGTCCTTCTGCCTCAGCAATGGCGATCGCCCATTGCCCATCCCCTTCCTCAGGATCTTGCGATCGCGTTTGATCCAGCAGCAGCCCCTGCCAGCCTTCGCCTGCAATCCGCTGATTGAGATTGCCTACACTCTGGCCTAACGCGGGAACGTAGTCATAGACAGGGCTACCATCATCCCGGTAGACGACTTCCGGCGCTTTGTTAGTGTTGGTGAACCAGCCACAAAGATTTTCCCAGCTCAGCAGAATGCTGATCGTCAGGGGGCGATCGCTGGGGTTGTGGAGCTGCCAACGAAAAATTGCGGTCGGATAGCTGGTCGCCTGATAGTCGTGGGGCAGAATTGGCGAGAACTGGCGGCAGTGAATCTCTGCCTCAAACACCTGCTGATAGCTGAACTGGCTGCGTGGGTAGAGGGCGCTGTATTCTCCGGTCGATCGCTCTGCCGTGCTGGCGGGATACCAGTTCCAACTACTGAGGCTGCCATCGCTCGGCGCTTCGGTACTGAGCGCGTAGGCACCCGTGCCACTTTCATAGACCGCGAACTGACAGGCAGGAATGCTGCCATACCAATGCTCGCCGCCGTCTAAATGCCAGAGCGTGACGTCGCCGCGCGGCGATCGCCCCCAACAACCCGCACCAAATCCGCCCAGCGGCGCACCATGCCAAGGCCCATCATCCAGATTGCTGGCGTAGCGAACGGTATACGGTTTTTCCCAGCCCAGACCAAGGGGTCGGCGCCAGGCAGCAGCGGGCAGTTCATAGGTCATGGCCGCTATTGTTGCAGGGCGATCGCGATCGCCTCAAGCCGATCAGCAGCTGAATTGGCAGATGTTCTCCAGCAGTCTGCTTCAGCCAGTGATCGGTACTTGTACTGGATCGCGATCGCGACTGGCCCTAGGCCAAGCCAGCGCTGCGAATCCGCTGCATGGCCGTCACCACGTTTTCGCGGCTGTTGAACGCCGAAATGCGGAAGTAGCCTTCGCCTGCCGCACCAAAGCCTGAACCGGGCGTGCCGACGACATTACAGACCTGCAGCAACTTATCGAAGAAGTCCCAGCTCGTCAGCCCCGCCGGTGTTTTCACCCAAACGTAGGGCGCATTGACGCCCCCATGCACGTCCAGCCCTGCTGCTGTCAGCTCTTCGCGGATGATGCGAGCATTTTCGAGGTAGAAAGCCACCAGCTCCTTAATTTGGGCTTGCCCTTCTGCTGAATAGACTGCTTCAGCACCGCGCTGAACGATGTAGGAAACGCCATTGAACTTGGTTGATTGGCGGCGATTCCACAGCCCCCACAGTTCGACTTCGCTGCCATCAGCAGCTTTGCCTTTCAAGCCTTTGGGAACGACAGTGAAAGCGCAACGGGTGCCGGTAAAGCCCGCATTTTTGGAGAAGGATCGGAACTCGATCGCGCAATCCCGTGCGCCGGGAATTTCAAAAATTGAGTGGGGAATGGCCGGATCGGTAATGAATGCCTCGTAGGCTGCATCGAAGAGAATGATGGCTCCGTTGGCGCGGGCGTAATCGACCCAGGCTTGCAGATACTCACGGCTGGCAACTGCACCCGTTGGGTTGTTGGGGAAACACAGATAAATCAGGTCAACTTTTTCGCTGGGAATTTCAGCCGTGAAGTTGTTTTCAGCACTGATCGGCAGATAGACTAAGCCGTCATATTCGCCGCGATCGTTGGCGTCACCCGTGTGCCCTGCCATGACGTTCGTATCGACATAGACCGGATAGACCGGATCGGTGACGGCGATACGGTTGTTGTTGCCAAAGATGTCGAGAATGTTGCCACAGTCGCACTTGGAGCCATCGGAGATAAAGATTTCCGAGGCATCAACCTCGCAGCCCCGCGATTGGAAATCATGGGCGGCAATCTTCTCACGCAGCCAAGCATAGCCCTGCTCAGGGCCATAGCCCTTAAAGTTCTCACGCTGGCCCATGTCTTCGACAGCCTGAATCATCGCTTGCCGACAGGCAACCGGCAGAGGCTCAGTCACATCGCCAATGCCCAGACGGATGATGGCTGCCTCGGGGTTACTTTGGGCAAAAGCATTGACGCGCCGTGCAATCTCGGGGAAGAGATAGCCCGCTTTGAGCTTCAGGTAATTGTCGTTAATGGTCGCCATGGCACTCCAGAGAATTCGCCGAGCAGCAATCTCGTAGTGTATCGGGTTTATCGCGATCGCCTCGCCAGCCGTAAGGCGAGACACTGAGGGCTCTTGTCGGCCCATCTCGGTTTGATGCGATCGCCCAAGACAAAAATATTGGTGTGGTTTTCGAGATCGCCCTCAGTTGCAAATCAACCCACCACAGTAGCGTCAGTCCAAGATCGAATGCTGTCTGTTCACACCTAAAAGCGTTGACTTGTTCCCCAAGCTTTAAGCGACTCCAGTAGGAGAAATAGCCATAGACCATTTGCCACCCTGGAAAGCCATGGGGTAGAGCTCGCCACTGGATGCCGTCATCCGCGATCGACATCTGGGCACTGACAACTTCTCGGATGTCTACCGCACGGGGAGAGCTGCTGGGATGTGCTGGCGGCAAGATAGGGTTGACGAGCCATCGCCTCAGCACAGGCAACATCCCCATCGCAGCCAATCCCCTAGCCCAATCTCATCGTCTCGACCTTTCCTGTGAAACGGCTTCTTAATTGAGTGAGATTGCAATTTACTCTGGCTAATTCATTGCAGCAAGCCCGTAGTCCGTGCGATCGCGGGCAGGTTGTGGGCTTAGCTTCCTATGGCAGACCAATCAACGTGCCATCACCTGTCACTACTTCACCTAAGGTCCAAGCGGTTTGCCCTTGTGCTTTGAAGAACTTGAGAGCTTGAGTCTCAGCCGCAGCAGGGACAATCACCACCAAGCCGACGCCCATATTAAAGGTGTTGAACATTTCAGAGTCAGCAATATTTCCCTGCTTCGCCAGCCACCGGAACACCGTCGGCCACTTCCAGCTCTCTAAATCGATCGCCACGGTCTGATTGGGGCCTAGGCAACGCGGCAGATTTTCAGGCAAGCCTCCCCCGGTGATGTGCGCCATGCCGTGAATGGGGATTTTCTGGGCTTTGGCAGCCAGGATGGGTTTGACGTAGAGGCGGGTTGGAGTCAGAAAAACATCCCCTAGGGACTGGCCTTCAAAAATGGTTTGAGACGACGTCCAATCTAAGCCACTGTTAGCCACCACTTTGCGCACGAGGCTGTAGCCGTTGCTGTGGACCCCTGAGCTCGCGAGAGCGATCGCTACATCTCCCAACTGAACTTGGCTACCGTCTAACAGCTCTGATTTCTCAGCAATGCCCACGGCAAACCCCGCCACGTCATACTCGCCAGCTTCGTAGAAGCCCGGCATCTCGGCGGTTTCGCCCCCGAGCAGTGCACAGCCCGATTCCCGACAACCAGCAGCAATACCTTGCACCACGGCGGTCAGTTGTTCGCGATCGAGACGTCCCGTCGCCAAATAATCCAAGAAGTAGAGCGGTTCGGCCCCTGCCGTCAGAATGTCATTGACACACATGGCAACCAAGTCGATGCCGATGCTGTCGTGGCGACCGACTTGATGGGCAATTTTCAGCTTCGTACCAACACCATCCGTGCCTGAGACCAACACGGGCTGCCGATAGCCGCTAGGCAGCTCAAAAAAGCCGCCAAAGCCACCCAGTCCCCCCAACACTCCAGGCCGCCGAGTGCTCTCGACTAGGCTGCGAATATCCCCGACAAAAGCCCGCCCAGCTTCGATATCTACACCAGCTTCGCGGTAGTTCATGTCCGGTTTGGGCTCCAGGGGGAAAACCGTCATTGTACCGGCTGAGCCCGGTCAACTTGTCTGGAACGGGTGAGCAAGCTCAGCCTTCTTAGGGGCGATCGCCAGCGCTGCATCTAGAACCTGTGAATCTCTCTCCTGTCTTACTCAGGAAGTTTACATTTTGTAATCTTTTTTGCTGAGCTGAAATCTTCCACAGTCTCTCCACAGTCGGTGGCGCACTTTCCACAATCCCCCCTCCTGGTTTTCCACAGGGCGATCGCGCTAATCCTAGAAGCTTGGCTGTTTCTGGGGAAAACTTGGGTCACCGGTTCATCGTGGATCCAAATTGCGGCTGGCTCGCTAGCGGGCTCAACAAAGCGGCAAGAACACTGCATTCTTGGCCGTTGCTCTCAAGTGAGTCTCAGCAAAGTCCCCATCTGGATAGGAGATTGACAAGCCCTAGGCCCCCTGCCGCACAATGATGCGACCTAAGCCCTGGTGGCCTCGGCGTTGATCCCTAGCGATCGCCTCCGGGTTTTTTTGGGCTGTCCACTCGCTGCCTTGGAGACGCTCTATGCCCGCAACCGTCAGCATCCTTGCTGAAATTCCCGAGGAGCTGCACGACTCACTCAAGGCCTATCTGGAAGGGCATCCGGATTGGGATCAAGATCGTGTTTTTACTGCAGCCCTGTCGCTGTTTCTGTTGCAGAACACGGGCAGCGATCGCCGCGCCGCTCGGGTTTATTTGGATTCGTTGTTTCGTCAAGCCGTGTAACTGAAGGGCCGATCGCGGCTCAATCAACGGCTAGATTAGGAAACGTTGCGCTCTCTTGAGGCCGATCGCGTGGCCTACTACTGGTTCAAGGCATTTCACATCGTTGGTGTTGTGGTCTGGTTCGCCGGGTTGTTTTATCTGGTGCGCCTGTTCATCTACCACGTCGAAGCAAACGACAAGCCAGAACCGGCACGGACCATTCTGCAAGAGCAGTATGGCCTTATGGAGAAACGCCTGCTCAACATCATCACCACCCCCGGCATGCTGGTAACGGTCAGTATGGCGATCGCCCTACTCGTCACCCAGCCGGACTACCTGCATCAGGGCTGGATGCACGCCAAATTAGCCTTTGTAGCCGTATTGCTGGGCTATCACCACTACTGCGCTCGTCTGCTCAAGAAACTCCAAGCTGGCACCTGCCAATGGACCGGTCAGCAGCTACGTGCCCTCAATGAAGCGCCAACATTGTTGCTGGTGCTGATTGTCATGTTGGTGATTTTCAAAAACCAATTCCCCACCAGCGCTTCCGTTTGGCTGATCGTGGGTTTAGTGGTCACGATGCTGGCGACGATTCAACTCTACGCCCGCAAGCGTCGTCTCGATCGCGAACGGCAAGAAGCAGCCGCTTCTCTGGAAGCAGCGCCCACCCAGTCCTAAGCTGGGCCATACCTAAAAAAGAGCTCACTGCAACTGACGCTGGCTTCCTTGGCCAATCAATCACTTCAGTCGCAGTGAGTTTTTTGTTGGACAGTCTTGAACCCAAGCCTACAAGCGTCTGAGAACAGCCCAGTCAATCGCTAATCGCGAAACTGGGGCAGACTTGGCACTTAACCTTGCAAACGACTAAGCGATGACGGTCGACTGCGGACGGGTACGAGCGCGGAGTTTACGGATGCCGTAGGGTTCAGGACGGCTCTGCTGTAGCTCGCGTTTGAGCTGTTTAAGCAGGGTGCGATGACGTTGTGATGGGAAAAAATCGAACTTGAGATCTGGGTTCCAATCCATGCAAAAAGCTGAGAAACAAAGCGCCTGACAACAGGCACCCCAACTTTAGCGCAGGGGCCAAGGCCGCGACCGAGCCAGCCTAGAGGTAAGCGATAGAATCATCTAGATTTTTGCTGCTGCTTTCCCATGCCCAAGCGCGCTTCTGTTGAGCCTTCATCTGATCTGGCTCATCGTAATGGCGATCGTCCAGCAGCGGAGACGGATCAAATTCGGGTACGGGGAGCCCGCCAGCATAATCTCCAAAACCTCGATCTCGACTTACCCCGTAACCAGCTGATCGTATTCACGGGGGTGAGTGGCTCTGGCAAGTCGTCCTTGGCCTTCGACACGATTTTTGCCGAGGGACAACGCCGCTACGTTGAGTCCCTATCGGCATACGCCCGTCAGTTCCTCGGTCAAGTCGATAAGCCCGATGTTGACGCGATCGAGGGTTTGAGTCCTGCTATTTCAATCGACCAAAAGTCGACTTCTCACAATCCCCGCTCGACGGTGGGCACCGTCACCGAAATCTACGATTATCTGCGCTTGCTCTTTGGGCGAGCGGGTGCTCCCCACTGCCCTCACTGCGATCGCTCGATCGCCCCGCAAACCATTGATCAAATGGTCGATCGCCTGGCAGAACTGCCTGATCGCAGCCGCTTTCAAATTCTGGCGCCGGTGGTACGCGGCAAAAAAGGAACCCATAAAAAGTTGCTTTCCAGTCTGGCAGCAGAAGGCTTTGTACGGGTGCGGATCAACGGCGAAGTGCGAGAACTGAGCGACAGCATTGAGCTGGATAAAAATCATGCTCACACAATTGAAATTGTGGTCGATCGCCTCGTTCAAAAGGCCGGCATCCAAGAGCGACTGGTGGATTCCCTGACGACCTGTTTGCGCCGATCTGAAGGAATTGCGGTGATCGATGTCCTGCCGGGCGATCGCGGTAACGTCATCACCCTGCCGGTTGAGCACCATTCCAGCCGAGCCGCTGATACGGGCGCTGAATACAATCGAGAGCCCCAGGGCTATGAACTGGTGTTCTCCGAAAACTTTGCCTGCCCAGAGCATGGCGCGGTCATGGAGGAGCTATCGCCACGCCTCTTTTCCTTTAACTCGCCCTACGGGGCCTGCTCCCATTGCCATGGCTTGGGCACCCTGCGCACCTTTTCACCAGAGTTGGTGGTTCCTGATCCCAACCTGCCGGTCTACGCGGCGATCGCGCCTTGGTCCGAGAAAGATCACAGCTACTACTTCAATCTCCTCTGTGGTGTGGCTGAAGTCAGTGGCTTTGAAATCAGCGATCGCTGGCAGGATCTGACGCCTGATCAGCAGCATGCGATTCTCTTCGGCAGTAGTGAGCCGATCGCCGTCGAAACCGACTCGCGCTTCCGCGATCGCCATCTCTACCACCGCCCCTTCGAAGGTGTCATCCCCATCTTGGAGCGGCAGTATCGAGAGACCAGCTCGGAAGTCTACAAACAAAAGCTCGAGAAATATTTAGTCGACCAAACCTGCGAAGTCTGCCACGGCCTGCGCCTCAAGCCCGAATCGTTGGCGGTACGCATGGGACCCTACCGCATCACCGACCTAACCAGTGTCTCGGTGCGGGAATGTCTGAACAAAATTGAGGCCCTGATCGGCAGCGACAATCGCGAACCGCTGTTGACTGCCCGCCAAATGCAGATTGGCGATCTGGTACTGCGGGAAATTCAAGCGCGCCTGCGCTTCCTGCTCGATGTTGGCTTGGACTATCTCACCCTCGATCGCCCAGCGATGACCCTCTCCGGCGGTGAAGCCCAGCGGATTCGCTTGGCGACCCAAATTGGCGCGGGGCTGACTGGCGTGCTCTACGTTTTGGATGAACCGAGTATTGGTCTCCACCAACGCGATAACGATCGCCTGCTCAACACCTTGATTCGCCTGCGCGATCTCGGTAACACCCTAATCGTGGTCGAGCACGATGAAGATACGATTCGCGCTGCTGATCACCTCGTGGATATTGGCCCCGGTGCTGGTGTTCACGGCGGCCGCATTGTGGCTCAAGGGAACTTGAACCAGTTATTGACGGCTGAAGAGTCTCTCACAGGGGCCTATCTCTCGGGTCGGCGGCGCATTGCTACGCCTGACAGCCGTCGCGCTGGGAATGGCCGTCGTCTGCTTCTCCAAGGTGCGAACCGCAACAACCTCCAAAATCTGGATGTAGAAATCCCCCTCGGCAAGCTCGTCTGTATCACCGGTGTCAGCGGGTCGGGTAAGTCGACGCTGATCAACGAACTCTTGCATCCGGCCTTGGAACATAGTTTGGGGCTCAAGGTCCCGTTTCCCAAAGGCCTGGCAGTGCTGAAAGGGACGAAAGCAATCGACAAAGTGATTGTGATCGATCAGTCACCCATTGGTCGTACACCGCGATCGAATCCTGCCACCTATACGGGGGCATTTGACCCCATCCGGCAGGTATTTGCAGCGACCACGGAAGCCAAAGCCCGTGGCTATCAACCTGGGCAATTCTCGTTCAACGTCAAAGGCGGCCGCTGCGAAGCCTGTGGCGGGCAGGGCGTCAACGTGATTGAGATGAACTTCCTGCCCGATGTCTACGTCCAGTGTGATGTCTGCAAAGGCGCTCGCTATAACCGCGAGACGTTACAGGTCAAGTACAAGGGCAAAACGATCGCGGACGTCCTGAACATGACCGTTGAAGAAGCGGCACAGTTCTTCGAGAACATTCCCCAAGCCAGTAGCCGTCTCCAAACCTTGGTTGATGTCGGCCTCGGCTATGTTCGCCTAGGGCAACCGGCACCCACCCTCTCAGGCGGTGAGGCTCAGCGTGTCAAGCTAGCGACGGAACTAGCCCGACGAGCAACCGGTAAGACGCTCTATCTCATTGATGAGCCGACGACTGGTCTCTCTTTCTACGATGTCCACAAGCTGCTAGACGTAATGCAGCGTTTAGTCGATAAAGGCAATTCGATTGTGGTGATTGAACACAACTTAGATGTGATCCGTTGTGCTGACTGGATTATCGACCTCGGGCCTGAAGGCGGCGATCGCGGCGGCGAAATCGTTGTTTGCGGCGAGCCAGAGATCGTAGCAACCCACAATCAATCTCACACAGGCCGCTATCTGGCCCAAGTCCTTGCCCAGCATCCGCCCGGTCAGTAGTCTTCACGACAGTAGAGCTTCATCTTTTCCTTAGATTGATAGAAACGAGAAGCGACATTCTAAAAGAGACCTCTCAGTCACCCCCACAGGAACAATCATTGCGATGACAGCGCCGACCATTGAACAACTGGTGCGTAAGGCCTGCCAAGTGCAAGCATCTGATATTCACCTGCGAGTGGGGCACCCACCCTACTTTCGCTTGCGGGAACAGATGTATCCGCTCCCCAATGCACCAGCTGCGACCGACAGCGATATGGCGAGCTGGCTTAATGAAATCCTGACACCAACGCAACTGAGTCGTCTCAATGAAACCCAAGAGCTAGACGAGGCCCTGTTTTACCCTGACCTGATTCGCTGTCGGGTAATCTGCTTTCAAACGCTGGATGGCGTCGCCATTACCCTGCGGCTCATTCCTCTGCAGATTCCCAGTCTGATGGATCTGCAACTGCCCACAGTTTTATCCGCCCTGATTCAACGCAAACAGGGATTGATTTTGGTGACGGGGCCAACGGGGTCTGGCAAGTCCACGACGCTGGCCGCCATGATCAGTGAAATGAATCAGTCCATGGCTCGGCACATCATCACGATCGAAGATCCGATCGAATATGTCTTTGAGCCAGTGCGATGCCTGATCACCCAGCGAGAGGTGGGGCGGCATGTCCATGACTTTTCATCGGCTGTACGGGCAGCGCTGCGAGCCGATCCCGATGTCATCCTCGTGGGAGAAATCCGCGATCAAAAAACCCTCAAAGCAGCGATGCATGCGGCGCAAACCGGCCACCTAGTGCTCGGGACGCTCCATGCTCGCAATGCGATCGCCACAATCGATCGCCTGATTGGTCTGGACGGCATGGTCCAGAGCGCCGATACACGAAAGCAATTTCTCGAACTATTGGTTGCGGTGATTGCCCAACAGCTAATCACGACCTATTCGGGGAGTCGGCGTGCTGTTTTAGAGGTGCTCATCAATACACCTGCCATTCAGGACTATCTCACCCGAGGTGAACTAGACGAGGCTTACCGGTTAATGGAGCTCGATACGATTGAGGGGATGCAGACCTTGAATGAGGCACTGATCACTGAGATTGAGCAAGGGCGACTCAGTATTGAAGAAGCCCTCAAAGCTGCTGTCGACCCCGGAGATCTCGATCGCCGAATGCGGATTGCTGGAATCAGCCACTCCTTTGGATTCTCCAGTTTCAAATCCAGCGCCTGAGCAGCGGTCTGCTGCCTCGCCCACCTGCCAGAGCCGGAATGATGGAAGATACGTTTACGCCGTTACAGCTCCAGGTTGAAGGGGCGAGCCTGCGGTTCTGTCGCTACGGTGGGCAAGTATTGTCCTGGCAACCCGCCGATGGTCAAGAGCGCCTATTCCTGAGCGATCGCAGTCTTTACCAGTCCGGTCAGGCGATTCGCGGTGGCGTCCCGATCATCTTTCCCCAGTTCTCGGGGCGCGGGTCATTGCCTAAGCATGGTTTTGCCCGCGATCGCGCTTGGGCTTTGCTGCAGTGGGATGAGGACAGCGGCCAAGCCGAGTTAGAGCTCCGAGAGTCACTAGAAACCTTACAGATTTGGCCGTTTGCTTTTCGGTTGGTGCTCAAGCTGCAACTCCGACCCCAGCAACTGCAGCTGCAACTCACTGTTGAGAACTGCGATCGCCAACCTTGGTCGTTTACAGCAGCACTGCACAGCTATCTAGCGGTGCCGGATCTGGCCACTGTGCATCTACAAGGACTGCAAGGGCGTTGGGGCACGGAACAAACCACGGGCGATCGCTGGCAGGAGATGGAGTGCGATCGCCACTTCCCTCAAGCGATCGATGCGCTCTACGAGGCTCCGGCGCAGCCCTTGACCTTGCTGGCTCCTCCTTGGTCAGCCCTTCAGATCTGTCAGACAGGGTTTACCGAAACAGTGATCTGGAACCCGGGGTCAGCAGGGGTCAGTCAGATTGGCGATCTGGCCTCCGGCTCAGAACAGCAGTTTCTCTGTGTGGAAGCAGCTGTCGTGCAGTCTCCTCCCCGCCTTGAACCTGGGGAAATTTGGCAGGGGCAACAAGTCTTTCAGGTCGGTTGAATGCCCCTGCGATGGTAGTGCTCACTGTTAACCCTGCGAAGTATTCCTGCAATTGCTTGGCAGTGCCGCGATCGCAATCCTAGGGTGAGGATAGTTCGGATGACGACCTCCAGGACAGCGTAAAGCTTGAGGACTGGACGGGTGAACATAGTCGGCGGTGGTTTCCTCTGGAGCCATCGCCTTTTATTGTTGTGTTTCCCAAGCTGGCCCTGCCAACGACGCTCGCTCAACGTCTTGCCAGTGACTCATGACAAGACCAAAGTTGCCCAGAACAGTTTGGTGTACCAACGCAGTGATAAAGGGCTGAATGACCAGACCGCTCCTGAGGGAAATGCTATGCCTGGGGGCGGCTAACGCCAATGCATCCCACCGCAAATTGATAGTGCTCAAACCCTTCCATTCGTTAAAGTAGGATAAAGGCCAACTACTGAACCGATTCCCCTTGCTGCGTCCATGGGTCGAGCCCTGACTGATAGAACGGCTGACCGCATCGATCTGACGGCGGCCGCCGCTCAGGTTCAGACTGTCCTGCAAGGAATTGAAGCCGATAGTTGCCCGCGCCTTTACAACTTCCATCTCCATACCACCTGTTCTGACGGCAAGCTTCAGCCCCGAGAGGTGATGGAACAGGCGATCGCGATTGGGCTACGAGGGCTAGCAATCACAGATCATCACGGCGTGCGAGGCTACGAAGCTGCCTGTGCTTGGCTGGAGGATTATCAGTGGCGCAGTGGCGGTCGGTCGCCCTTGCCCAAGCTCTGGGTGGGAACCGAGATCAACGCCGATCTACAAGGCACCGAAGTGCACATTCTCGCCTATGGTTTTCAGACCAGCCATGTGGCGATGCGGCCCTACCTAGTGGGTCGTCCGCCGCAGGGAGATGCGCACCTGGCACCCAATGTGATTGCCGCCATTCAGCAAGCAGGAGGGCTAGCCATTTTGGCGCACCCCGCTCGCTATCGGCGATCGCCCCAAGAATTGATTTTGGCGGCCTATCGCTACGGCATCGACGGCGTTGAGACCTACTACGCTTACGGCAATCCCAATCCTAGGCAAGCCACCCCAGAACCAACTCAAGCGATCGCCAGCCTAGCCGCTGAGTTGAACTTGCTGAGTAGCTGTGGCACCGACACCCATGGTCGCAGTTTGCTCAGTCGCCTTTAGCTCGGTTCTCATCTCAACGACACTGCTGCTTAGCCAAGGGCGATCGCAGCTGTGGGCAATCGTTCCAGAACTGATTGTGAGTGCGGGTCTAACGCTCTAGCAGCTTCCCCGTAGAATTAGGAAACCGTGCCTTCATATTTAGTAATCGTTGGGGTGTCAATTCATGACCGGTTTTATTCGGGGTCTGTTTCAGAGCAAGCCCAAAGCAGAACAAGCCCCGCAACCCAAGCAGAAAGGGGAGAGCTTCTACCTCGATGCAGACGAAGCGAAGAGCTTGGGCAATTTGGATTACATCCGTTCTGCTTCAACGATTGAACACACCTTTCCTAAAACGGCGAGCAATCCTGAAGAGCGAGTTCTCATTCAAAAAGTTTCATCCCTGTCGCTGGAAGTCGTTGAAGCCTCTGAGGGCTTGCCCCAAGCAGACCAGCGGAAGCAAGCGGCTTTGAACAAGGTAGCCGCGGAGGCCGAGGCCAACAAAGCGCCAACAAAAACCTTTGCCGGTCAAGCCGAGACCAGCGAAACGAGCAGTCGTCGTCGTTCGACCGGTGATTTAGATATGTTCCGTCAAATGGCGCGGGACTTGAAGAAGTAAACCGCGAATCGCGTCGCAGACCAGCAAAGGGTGGCTGCTCTTGAACTTCCAGCGCGGCTGCCCTCATTTTTTGTTCGGGCCAAACAGGGCTTTGCAGCATGAGTTTTGACTACGACCTCTTGGTGATTGGTGCCGGTTCTGGTGGGTTGGCAGCCTCAAAACGAGCTGCTAGCTATGGTGCCAAAGTTGCGATCGCAGAAACCGATTTGGTCGGGGGCACCTGCGTGATTCGTGGCTGTGTGCCGAAGAAGCTGATGGTCTATGCCTCCAGTTTTGCCAGTCAGTATCATTACGCCGAAGCCTATGGCTGGTCTGCTATACAGCCTCAATTCTCTTGGCCCAAATTGATTGCGGCCATCGATGCGGAAGTCAACCGCCTCAGTCGTCTACATATCAGCTTGCTCGAAAAAGCCGGTGTCGATCTCATTTTGGGCCATGCCCAGTTTGTGGATGAGCATCGCTTGCAAGTGGGCGATCGCCAAGTGACGGCGGCAAAAATTTTGATTGCAGCGGGGGGCCGCCCCATCAAGCTGCCGATTCCGGGCGGTGAGCTAGCGATTACCTCGCGGGAGATGTTTCATCTCCCCGAACAACCCCAGCGCTTTGCAGTCATTGGTGGTGGCTACATTGGTTGTGAGTTTGCGGGCATTCTGCGCAGCCTGGGCTCAGAAGTCACGCAAATTATTCGCCGCGATCGCATTTTGCAGGGCTTTGACCAAGAACTGCGGGAAGCGGTGCAAACCGGCATGAGCCAGCTCGGTGTTCAGTTCCGCACGGGCGTCACGGTCGAGCGGATCGATCAGACTGAAACGGGCTTACAACTGAGCTATAGCGACGGCAGCCAGCAAATCGTGGATCAAGTGCTGATGGCCACGGGGCGGGAACCTTGGCTGGAAGGCTTGGACCTAGACGCTGCCGGGGTTGCGATCGAGGGTCGTCGCATTGCGGTTGATGCTTGGAGTCGCACCAATCAGCCCCATATTTTTGCGGTGGGTGACTGCACCGATCGCGTTAACCTTACGCCGGTGGCGATCGCAGAAGGTCGGGCGTTTGCCGATACCGAATTTGGGCAAAAGCCGCGCCAAATCTCCTACGAGAATATTGCTTCAGCTGTTTTTAGCCAGCCAGAAGCCTGTAGTGTTGGCCTGAGCGAAGAAGCAGCCAAAGCGGAATACGGTGAGGAGCGCATTCGGGTTTATCGTAGTCGCTTCCGACCGATGTTTTACACCCTGCCTCAAGCGGAAGAACGGGTGTTGATGAAGCTAGTGGTTGAGACTGAGAGCGATCGCGTTCTGGGAGCGCACATGGTCGGCAAAGATGCGGCTGAAATCATTCAAAGTGTGGCGATCGCAGTGACGATGGGTGCGACGAAAGCTGATTTTGACGCCACGATGGCTTTGCATCCCACTTCAGCAGAGGAGTTCGTAACCATGCCCTAGAGTCGACTGGTAGCACTCTTCATCGGCTTGCGATCGCAGGGTTCAAGCAACCGCTAGGACCCGAGGAGTGCGGTACATTCCAGACGTTCTTGACTAGCATCGCGGCGATCGCGGCGCCATTGAATTTGATCGGCAAGGTATTCAGCGTCTTGGCCGACCCCACAGAAACGGCCCGATCCCCAGGTGTGTAACCAAGGCAGGCCAATGAAGTACAGACCAGGTACTGGGGTGACACCGCGCTGATGAACCGGCAGCCCCGAACCATCAAACACCGGTACTTCGACCCAAGAAAAATCACTGCGATAGCCCGTGCACCAAATCACGGCCGCAATCTCAGCGACTAGAAGTTGGGTTGAGGTTTGACTTTCGGTCGGCTGCCAGCAGGGTTGATAGGGCGGTTCTTCTGGCGCTTCTAGCTGATGCTGAGCAATGAAGTCATCGATGCTGCGGCGAATCCGACAGTAAACCGCATCTGCCGCATCCAAATGAGTAGCGAGGTTGTCCTCAAACTGAATGGCTTGGGAGGTCAGCGTAAACAAACGACCATGCAAGAGCAGACCCTCTTTGGCCCGTTGACGCAGGTCGATTTCCCGCCCCCCATCGCGCCCTGTCAGATAGTGATTGGTTTTGCGGCGAACACTGCGCGGATCTGCATGGGCATCGATCGGGGTGTCGTAGTAGCCCATTTGGTCGAGCCAGTCGACGACATCCCTGCCCCGATAGCGTCGTGGCGATCGCGGGGCAGAGCCCACACTCAGATGAACGGTTCGGCCGGCCAGGAACAAATCCTCAGCAATCTGACAGCCCGACTGACCACTGCCAACAACCAGTACCGCGCCTGGTGGGAGCTGTTCAGGATTGCGGTAGTCTCTTGCATCGATTTGGACAATTGACTCCGGCAAGCGAGCAGCTAACGGATGCCGTTTGGGTTCGTGATAAGCCCCTGTGGCAATAACCACCTGTTGCGCCCAGTACTCCCCTTCGTTGGTCAGCAGCTGAAAACCGCGATCGCACTGCTGCAGTCGTTGTACGGTGACCCCTTCCCGGATGGGCGCCCGACAGGTTTTCGCGAAGCGATGGAGGTAATCGACGATCGCCTGCCGGCCCATGAATCCTTCCGGTTCAGCACCGTCGTAGGGGAAGTCGGGCAGCCGACATTGCCAGTTAGGCGTGACCAAACAAAACGAGTCCCAACGCTGCTGATCCCAGGCAAAACCAATGCGATGCTTCTCCAACACTAAGGGCTGCAGACCCCGTTTCTGGAGGCAGTAGGCCATCGACAGACCGGCTTGCCCCGCCCCAATGACAATTGTGGAATGGCGATCGCGAACACTATCTCGAAGTCGGGCGGGTTCAGAGTTCTGCATGCGATCGCGGTCAACTAGGTAAAACATCCCAATTTAAATGTAATTATTCAGAACATATAAAACCGTATCAATCGCGACCGAAAGAAGATTATTCAATCCAGAATTAAGTCAGGTTAAACAGGCAATCATTTAGTAGTCACCGTTACAGTCATTCCTTAGAACTTGTTTTAGTTAATTGGTAGCTGTTTACACCAGCAGCCACCGTTCTAATTGCAGATTTTCCCATGCCTGAAGTGACGAAGCCGGCCAATCAACCGGGTGATTTTCTGGTTGATTATGAAGAGAAAGTCTTTCCGGATGTCAAAGCAGAACCCGGTGAAAAAGCACTGATCACATTTCACACAGTCGCCTTTGAAGGGTCGATCGGTCTCGTCAACCTTCTCCAAGCTAGCCGCCTAATTAACAAAGGCTTTGAAACATCCATCTTGCTCTATGGGCCTGGGGTCACTCTCGGGGTTCAGCGTGGCTTTCCCAAGTTGGGTGATGCAGCCTTTGATGGTCACTTGAACTTCAACGCTCGGATTCAAAAGTTCTTGGACCAAGGTGGCAAAGTCTACGCTTGCCGATTTGCCCTACAGGCGCTTTACGGTCATGGCGAAGGAGCTTTAATCCCGGGAATCCGTCCGATTAATCCCCTGGATGCGATGGATCTGATCCTGATGCACCGCAAGGAAGGGGCTTTTATCCTCGACACTTGGACGCTCTAGTTCAAGTTGGTTTTTTAGGATTCTTAGGCAGAAGCGATGGCCGATAAAATCATTGTGGCAGCTGCACAAATCCGACCTGTTCTATTCAGTTTGGAAGGATCTGTTGCTCGGGTTCTAGCGGCCATGGCAGAAGCCGCAGCAGCGGGCGTTCAGCTGATTGTTTTCCCTGAAACCTTTCTGCCCTACTATCCTTATTTCTCCTTCGTCGAACCGCCGGTTCTGATGGGGCGATCGCACCTCAAGCTCTACGAACAAGCCTTCACAATGACGGGGCCGGAACTCCAGCAAATTGCCAGGGCTGCTCGACAGCATCGTCTCTTTGTTTTGCTCGGCGTCAATGAGCGAGATGGCGGTAGTCTTTACAACACTCAGCTATTGATTAGCGATCAGGGTGACTTACTTCTGAAGCGCCGCAAAATCACCCCGACCTATCACGAACGGATGGTCTGGGGACAAGGCGGTGGCGCGGGCCTAACCGTTGTCGAAACGGTGCTGGGTAAGGTTGGGGCCTTGGCTTGCTGGGAGCACTACAACCCCTTAGCCCGCTTCAGTCTGATGACTCAGGGGGAGGAAATTCACTGCGCCCAATTCCCAGGATCGCTGGTGGGGCCAATTTTTAGCGAGCAAACCGCGGTCACACTGCGTCACCATGCCCTCGAAGCCGGTTGCTTTGTGCTCAGCTCGACGGCTTGGTTGGATCCGGCCGACTACGACACAATCACTCCCGATCGTAGTTTGCACAAAGCCTTTCAAGGGGGCTGTCACACCGCGATCATCAGTCCCGAAGGGCGCTATCTCGCAGGGCCACTGCCCGAGGGCGAAGGACTCGCGATCGCTGAACTCGACAAAAGTTTGATCACCAAACGTAAGCGAATGATGGACAGCGTCGGTCACTATTCGCGCCCCGATTTACTCAGCCTTCGGATCAATCGCAGCCCTGCCACACAAGTGCAAGCGATCGGTTCAGCTGCTGCCTTGCCAGAACTACCGAACCTAGAAGCCGCACCGGCTGAGACTGCGGAGGACTATCTCCATGCCTAAGTCAACGTCTCAGTCCTTAGGGGAGTTGGTGACGGAACTCCAAGTACAAGGGGTGATGGCTCCGGCGGTTAGAGGAAATCCTGGTCGCCAAGGCGGTGCAGGGCCTTCGGACCATCGGGCGATTACCCTCGAGGGCACAACAGTGATGGTGCCGGTTTACAACTCGACGGCGCAACAGTCGCCCTACCAGCTGACGACAACGGCGGATGGGGGTGTGGCTCTCCATCATCAAGGCGAGCTGACGACCACGCTGGAAACGCCGCCGGAACCCCATTTCTACAACTTGCAGACTGCGGAAAGCATTCCCTACAAGGCGATCGCCCTCCTGCACGGCAAGGATGTGCTGGCCACGACGCTGCAACAGACCTGCATTCGCTTTCGCGATCGCAGCGAGTCTTGCCAGTTCTGTGCGATCGAGCAGTCGCTGACCTCAGGCCAAACGATTGTTCGAAAGACGCCAGAGCAGGTCGCAGAAGTTGTGGCCGCAGCCGTTCGGCTGGATGGCGTTCGGCAACTGGTAATGACCACGGGCACGCCCAACAGTCGCGATCGCGGGGCTCGTCTGATGGCAGAAACAGCCGCAGCAGTGAAGGCAGTGGTGGACATACCGATTCAAGCCCAGTGTGAGCCACCGGATGATCCGGTCTGGTTCAGCCGAATGAAAGCTGCGGGTGTCAACAGTCTGGGCATGCATTTAGAAGTGGTGGAACCGGAGGTGCGTCGTCGCATCTTGCCGGGGAAATCGGAGCTGACCCTCGAGCATTACTACCGCGCCTTTGAGCAGGCCGTGGCCGTCTTCGGTCGCGGTGAAGTCTCGACTTACCTGCTAGCCGGACTCGGGGATAGCGCTGACAGCTTGATCGACTGCAGTCGGCGGCTGATTGCGATCGGCGTTTATCCATTCATCGTGCCGTTTGTGCCGATCGCGGGGACACCACTGGAACGTCATCCGGCTCCAACGACCGCTTTCATGCTGCAGATTTACGAAGCCGTGGGAGCACTGCTCCATGATTCCGATCTGCGATCGGCGGCCATGTCTGCGGGCTGCGCCAAATGTGGCGCTTGTTCTGCCCTCTCGCTGTTCGAGTAGTCCCTGTCTCTTCTTATTTGTCTCATCGTCGTGATTTCGGGTATTGCGATGTACTTCCTTGATCCCACTAGTCCCGAGCTGGGCCAGAGCCGCACCTCCTTGCCAAACAGTTTTGTGCCCTCGGTGCGCTGGGGCATTGGCATTGATGCTGAAGACTTTCGACTGTCGCCAACGGCGAGTTCCGATCGCTTTTCTTTTCATCTGGCGCAGCCGCCTTCGCCGCTGCTGGCGGGCTACTGGGACCTGCGGCGACGCATTTTCTGCGAAGAGCAAGGGTTATTTAAAGACTCCGATCGCGATGATCAAGACGCGATCGCCTATCCGATTGCAGCAGTTGCTCACACCGGTGATGCGGCCGGGCAGGTTGTCGGTGTGGTCCGCATTCTCGAATCCTCACCTCGGGTCTGGTACGGCGGTCGCTTGGGCGTGGATGCCGCTTTTCGTCGCCAAAACCAGATTGGCAAAGGTCTGATCTGGAAAGCTGTGACCACGGCAAATGCTTGGGGCTGCGATCGCTTTTTGGCAACGGTGCAAATTCAAAATGTTCGCTTCTTACAACGCTTGCACTGGCAGTCGCTGGATGAGTTGGAAATTCGGGGCTTGGCCCATTATCTGATGGAAGCAGACCTCAACTACTACCAACCGGCCCGGATGCTCCGCCCCCGTCGTCAAGCCGCATGAGCGATGCTGCGATTGCCCAAGATTTGGCTGCTCTCGCGGCTCAACTCCAAACCTTGGCAGGCTTGCAGGGCAAGCGCGATATTCAAGCAGCAGCAGCGAGTTTGCCCCATCGGCCCTTTCCCAAATTGGGACTAGCAGCAGCCTTGGGTGATGATGCGGCTCTGTTACCTGCGACTGCTAACCGCTTACTCTTCGCTTGCGAAGGAATTCATCCCGACTTAGTGGCAGAAGATCCTTGGTTTGCTGGCTGGAGTGGTGTGCTGGTGAACCTCAGTGACATTGCCGCCATGGGTGGTCGTCCGATCGCGGTGGTCAATAGTCCCTGGAGCCGCGATCGCCAGCATGCTGATCAGGTGTTCGCCGGTCTTCAGTTTGCCGCCGAGAAATTTGGTATCCCGATCGTCGGGGGGCACTCCAACCTCCAAAGCCCCTACAGCGCCCTGTCCGTGGCAGTCCTAGGTCAAGTGGGTCCCCACGTCCTCTCAGCGCGATCGGCCCAAGCCGGCGATCGTTGCTACCTGTTGATCAACCGTGACGGCCAGTTCTATCGCCACTATCCCTTTTGGGATGCCGCCACAGGGACAGCGCCGGAACAGCTGCGTCGCCACTGGGAACTGATGGCGCAGTTAGCCGATGCTGGCTTGGTTTCAGCGGCTAAGGATGTCAGTATGGGCGGCTTGATTGGTACCGCCGTGATGTTCGCCGAAACCAGCGGTGCGGGGCTTGATCTCCACCTCGATCGCCTCAGCTATCCAGCCGGAGTTAGTCGCGATCGCTGGTTGACCTGTTTTCCTAGCTTTGGCTTCCTCCTTGCCGTCCCTGAAGCTTGCTGCGATCGCTTCCTACAACGAGTCGCGACAGAACCAGATCTAACCTGTGATCACCTGGGTTCTTTCACTAACACGGGTCAAGTGCGCCTCTGCGATCGCCAAGCTCAAGTCTGTTTTTGGGACTGTCAAGAGCAGTCCTTGATGGGCTTTTCAGCGCTGACTGATCCTGAATCGCCACACTGAACAACACCCGCTCAGCTACCGATCTTTGGGAAGGGAGCGATCGCATTGCAAGTTAGGACATTGAGATTCGAACGACTCAGCCTCAAACCCGTAGCAATCGTGATTGAGTCCCTCGGTCTCACAAGAAATCTGGTTGCGGTAGGGCTGGAGGGATTCGATACCCAGCAATCTCAGAAATGGTCCTAATTTGCTTGCAGCCTACTTGATGCAATGGCTAAAAAAACTCCCCCGCCTGGTTCGCGCTGCCATCCGACGGGGGACTCCCCTTTGTCCCTGGTGGAGGACCTTATGGGAGATTTCTACCTTCAGTTTGGCGCAGTTAGAGGGCACTGATCCCGAAGCGCAATTTAAATTCATGGGAGCGATCGCCCCCACTTTCATGTCTCCGGTTCAGTCAGCAGTTGCTGCAAAGTCAGCTGCCCACTCGCTTGTGGTGGCTCGTAACCCAAATGTCGCCAAGCTGCTGGCGTAGCCACTCGACCGGGAGGAGTTCGCTGCAAATAACCAATCTGGAGCAGATAGGGCTCGTAGACTTCCTCCACCGTCTGAGCATCCTCGCCGGTAGCCGCTGCTAAAGTCTCCAACCCGACCGGACCGCCGCCAAAGTTCTCGATCAAGTGGGACAATAGGCGGCGATCGGTCCAGTCTAGTCCGCAGGGATCAACGTTATAGAGCTCCAAAGCAGTGGCCGCGATCGCCCCGGTAATTGGCCCTGGTGCTTTGACAGCCGCATAGTCGCGCACCCGTCGTAGCAGGCGATTAGCAATTCGTGGGGTACCCCGCGATCGCTTAGCAATTTCCTCAGCTCCAGCCTGATCGAGCGGTGTATTCAGCAGACGCGCTGTGCGCTGGACAATATCCGTCAAAGCTTCGACCTCGTAAAAACGCAGCCGTTGCACCAGACCAAAGCGATCGCGCAAGGGTGAGGTCAGAGCTCCAATCTGGGTGGTCGCGCCCACGAGGGTGAAAGGGTGCAACGTAATACTGGGGGTGCGGGCACTCTGGCCCTTGCCGATGGTGATGTCGAGCCGAAAGTCCTCCATTGCTGGATAGAGAATTTCCTCCGTGACCTTGGGCAGACGATGAATTTCGTCGATGAACAGCACATCACCCGGCTGCAGATTGACCAGCAAACCAACGATATCGCGGGGGCGTTCCAGCGCTGGTGCCGTGGTGATCCGACATTGCACGCCCATTTCCGTAGCCAGCACCAAGGCCATTGTCGTTTTACCTAAGCCTGGCGGCCCGTAGAGCAGCAAATGATCGAGGCTTTCTTGACGACTTTTGGCCGCTGCGATCGCAATTCCTAGCACATCCTTCAGCTCTGGCTGACCGATGTAATCCGCGAGTCGTTGCGGGCGGATTTGGTCTTCCGGTCGCTGACTCTCTTCGGGAGCAGCCTGCGGGCGAACCAGAGAATCCTGTGGTTCAGAAACAGAGGGCTTCGTTTTAGCCTGCGATCGCCGCTCGGCTGGGTCGGGAGATTTCGAAGAAACAATCGCCATAGCGCCCGCTTGCGCGTCGTCGCTATCCTATCGCCTACTGGGTTGAAGACTCTATTCCTGACCCGCTTCTCCAGCCTAGGGCGATCGCCTCGGCAACATCAAACTAGCCAAGAAAAGAAAAAGCGGCCAAGAGCGACCGCAGCAATTATTCAACTAAGGCCCCAATGCAAACTAGGCAATAGGTCTCTGTTCAGCATGCCCTGCCCTAGAGCGATCGCGGGGCAATCCTCAACATTGCCTGATGAACTGATCCAAGACTTCACATTATGGTTGCGCAGAATATGGAACCTCCAGCAATCCCTTGGTCTGAAGACTGGTCAATAAAAAAGGGTGAATGGTTTCACCCCTTTTTGGCTCAATCGATGGTTTGTTTGATGCCCTGACCAAGCGATAGCTTTCGATCAGGGACGGTTAGTTCTCAGGATTTACCAAAGACCTCGAACGGGTGCAGGGCTCTCTTGAAGCGGCAGGGGCTCCTGTTGAGCAAAGTCGCGGTTAGAGAGCGTATTGGGATTTTGGGCAATCATCCAATCGATGCTGGTTTTTTGCATCGCTAGCTGCTGGTTGGTGTCTAGGAAAGCCAGCGCATCAGGAATAAACTTAGCGTCGGCTGCAAACAAGGCGCCCAAGTTAATCCGAGCATCTGTCGGATAGTTTTGGATGATTTCCAGCGGGGTCGTGCGGTTGTCATCCGCCAAGGAAAGGATAATGGCACTCCGCAGTGCTTGACGACCATCTGCACCGGCTGTTCGAGGAGCCATAACCATGCCGATTTGGTCCAACAGTTTTTCGCCAGAAGCACTGTTCAGCAAGTAATCGGCTTCAACCATTTTGTAGTTGATCGGCCGATTCAGAAAATCGCGGACCGTTTGGAACTGAGTGTGCGTGATATCGACTGCGTCGAGGGTAAAGCCTTGGACTTGATCTTGCTTCGCCATGGCTTGCAGGTCGCCAATCGTCACCGATCGCGCCCAAGCGCCATTAATGAGGGTGACATTGTTCGCTGCCTGAGCAGACGTTGGCATGAACAAGGCCGCAGCGGTTGCAGTTGCGAAAGCACCCAAAAGCAGTGTTTTCATGATCACGAAGTCCTTAACAGCGAGGAGTAGAAAACGAGGAACAAGCGCAGGAAGGAACCGTCATAGATAAGGCTCTTCAGCAGCTCTACTCCTTATCTTCGTTAGAGAGCTTCTGGGTTTGGCAAAGCGACGATGAAGATTACTTTTCGGGAATTTATTCGCGGTCGGGAATTTTAGTTCCAGTTTAGAAACTGGATTCTTTGGGTTGCCTGGGATCGTGGTTTAGCGTTGACGCGCTTTCCAAGTCCCGCCATAGCGGTAGTGCGGATTATCTTGACTAACTTGGGCTTGGCAGCCAGGACAGACGAGCTGCCAGACCCCCTGCGCCTCAACTTGGACCCGATAGCGAACAGTGGCTAGGGCTTGGCAGCGATCGCAGGGTTGAGGAGCGCGGGGCATCTATTCTTCAAACTGCCAAGGTGTTGCGATCGCGGGCTTCATCAAGGACGCGCTTCGGTCGCAAAATCAGCACTAGTCGACCAAGGATGGGCGCAGCGATCGCGGAGGGCGACCACTGAATCCTTGCCCCTTCGGCCTGCTCGACCAAGAAAAAGTGATCGGCATCCCAGTCCCGATCGGCACGATCCACTACTAAAACAACCGCTTCTGTGGGGCCTTCTGGTGCGTTGGGCAGGCGATCGATTTGTTCGAGACAGGCGATCGGATCTTCTGCGGTCAGAATTGCTTGCCAACCCGGCAATGCCAGCCACTGTTGTCCTTGTGGACTGGAGACTAGTCCAAAGGGCCCCTCCGCTTCGACCGCTGCGATCGCTTCAATTTGGCTGCTGCTGAGCGGCAATGTGCCGGCAAACGGGAGGAGTCGCGGTAGGTCTTCTTCGGTTTCCAGTCGATAGATCGGCAGCATCGGTGGTTTGCGACTGGGCACCCCGCTGAGATCTAGCAGCAATGCTTCGATGAGGGCACGAGCCCCCGCCGACTGGGCAAACTGTAAACCCCGGGCAATTAAGCGCGATCGCTCGGTTAGGTCCGTCCGTTCTTGAGCCAAGCGCCAGCATTGATGGGCGACTGCGTCGCCGGGGTGGCGGTCAAAGTTTTCGGGTTGCTTGGGCAGTCGGCAAAAGTCCTTCGTGGCCTTAGCAACTTCACGGATTTGGTCCGCGTCTAACTTGCGCTCTAGGGCGAGTTGAGCACAGAGCGATCGCTGCTCTTGATCCAGCTCGCGCAATTCGTAGAGGAGGTCACTGCCCCATTCTTGATAGGTCTCGCGAACGTGAGCCGGGGGATCTTGCCGCAGGATTGAGTCATAGACCTGCATGGCGACCGTAATTTGGTTCTGCTGAATCGGCTCAAAGCCCGTGGCTTCAAATAGGGTTTGGGGATCGAGTCCATTTTTGAGCAAGGTCTGACAAGCTCTTGCCCAAGCCAGCCAGCGTCCTTCTTTGCGTCGGAGTTGCCCCAACAGTTCCTGACGTTCTTCCTCGCTGAGAGTTGTGGGGGTGAACTCACGCATCGCAAGAGCATTCACAAACAAGACGGATAAATATCAGCATAAACAAAGATGACCTTGCTGCACCAGAACCAGGCAAGGAGAGCTGAAAATAGTTATAGCCAGAGATCGGGAGCTCAACTTTAATGTTTGATGCTCGGCAGTTCTTCGCAGCCAAAAGAAAAGGCAAAACCAGTAAAGTTCAGATTGTTAATCTCTAAAAGCATCATTAATACAACAACATCATCATTAATAGAACTTTTAAAGTCTGACAAAAGTAATAATATTGCCTCAAAATCCAGACTAAATATTTTAATTGAAAACACATAAAAATTGAGAGTCATTGATGTTGTTCTCAAAATTTTCCATGCTGCATTGAGAAGCCATTACAGAGGAAAGGTGATGAGGGTGGCCTTAGAGGGATGGGTTGGCTGCAATAGGAGATGTTGCCTGTGCTGCAGCCATGGTTTGTCAACCCTAGCCCAGTGATTTGACCGAGGCAGAATGAACCTTGCTCGAACCGATCTTGCCGTCGGCAAATCCCCTTGGCTCTCCGCGCACGGTGGAAATCCGAGAAGTCGTCAATGTCTGGATGTACATCGCGGAGAACGGCATCCAGTGGAGATCTCTACTTCATGACTTTCCAGCGTGGCAAACCGTCTATGGCGACTTCTTCCGCTGGCGGCGCTTAGAGATCGGGGAACAGGCTAATCACACCCTGAGTCGCCAAGTGTGACTGGAACTCGGACGGGAGGGAGCACTGTGTTTGGGATTGATGGATAGCCAGTCTGGATCTAACAAAACGGTTGAGCCAAGGATTCAGCGTTGAGCCCAAGCGCTGGCTGATCGAGTGAACCTTTACTGGGCTCGACAATGCGCGGCGACTCTGCCGTGATTATGAAGAGCTCCCCGAACACCATGAGTGTTTCATCTACTTGGTAATGCGTCGCCTGCTGCTGAGAAAACTCACCCTCAATCGACGCTGCCGCCCATCTCCCCGAAAACAGCTTCTTAATTGCTTTAGTCGCTCTTGGCTGCCTTTTTTTAGTTAGTTTGAGGGTGCCTAGGCGATCGCCCTAGGCTTAATTCCATACATTTCCGCCTCACACCACTCACGGGGTCGAATCTTAATGCTGCCGACTTTTCAACCTTCAGCCCGCATTGGAGCAGCCGTTAGCCTTGCAGCGCAGCTTCATGCCGATCAAGTACGCAAAGGCACCAGCATTCCCTATCTAGCGCATCTACTCGCCGTCGCCAGCTTGGTGATGGAGCATGGCGGCGATGAAGATCAGACGATTGCCGCTCTTTTGCACGATGCCATCGAAGATACTGGCCCCGAATCAGAAGCTTTGATTCGTGAGCAGTTTGGCGATCGCGTAACTGCCATTGTTTGGGGTTGCACCGACGGCGTACCTGATGCAGCAGGTCAAAAGCCAGACTGGCGCGATCGCAAACAGCAATACCTGCAGCATTTAGCCACCGTTGCTCCAGATATCCTGCTCGTCTCGGCCTGCGACAAGCTCCACAATGCGCGATCGATTTTGATCGACTTGCAGAACCATGGGCTAGTACTGTTCGACCGATTCAAGGCTGGACAAGCTGGCACAATCTGGTATTACCAGCAGCTCGCTACTTGCTTCCAAGCGCGGCTGCCGGGGCCGCTCAGCCAGCAACTCAGCCAGACCGTTGAAGCCATCCAGCAAACGGCGAAGCAGCTTGAAAGTCTGGTTCGATTGATCCCAGTAGCTTGTTCAAAGGCTCAATACACCGACATCACAGCCTGCTGAGTGCATCTCACGCTAAAACTAAAACTCGGCGTTTTGGGGCGTGCGGGGAAAGGGAATCACATCGCGGATGTTGCCCATGCCTGTGATGAATTGCACCAGTCGCTCAAAGCCTAGGCCAAATCCGGCATGGGGAACACTGCCGTAGCGCCACAGATCCAAGTACCACCAGTAGTTCTCCTCGGGCAGATTCGCTTCAGCAAGACGCTGCTTTAGGACACCGAGCCGTTCTTCCCGCTGAGAACCGCCGATGATTTCACCGATGCCAGGTGCCAGCACGTCCATTGCAGCCACTGTTTTTTGATCGTCGTTGAGCCGCATATAAAGGGCTTTGATTTCGCGCGGGTAATCATAGACGATCAACGGCTTGCGGAAATACTCCTCAGCCAAGTAGCGCTCATGTTCTGATTGCAGGTCAATGCCCCAAGCCACGGGATAGTCGAAGCTGCGATCAGCTTTTTCGAGGAGAGCGATCGCATCGGTATAGCTAACGCGCTCAAAGTCGTTATTGAGGATCGTCTCAGCGCGGTTTAGCACCTCCGAATCAATGCGCTGATTGAAGAACTCTAGATCCTCGCTGCAGCGATCGCTGACTCGCTGGAAGACAAATTTCAAGAAGGCTTCGGCCAAGTCCATGTCGCCGCCAAGATCGCAAAAAGCCGTCTCCGGCTCGACCATCCAAAACTCTGCCAAGTGACGGGAGGTATTGGAGTTCTCAGCGCGAAAAGTCGGGCCAAAGGTGTAGACGTTGCTGAACCCCAGCCCCATAATCTCGGCTTCGAGCTGGCCGCTGACGGTTAAATAGGCACGTTTGCCAAAAAAGTCCTGTTCAAAATCTGGTGCTTGCTGTGACTGCCCTAGCTTGTCGAGATCGAGATTGGTGACCGTGAACAGTTCACCTGCGCCTTCGCAGTCACTCGCCGTGATAATCGGCGTATGCACCCAGAGGAAGCCGCGCTCTTGGAAGAAGTCATGAATCGCAGTTGCCGCAGCATTGCGAACCCGCATCACCGCTCCGAGGGAATTGGTTCGTGGCCGCAGGTGAGCGATCGTGCGCAGAAATTCGAACGAATGGCGTTTTTTCTGGAGCGGATATTGCTCAGGATCAGCACCACCAACAATTTCAACCGAAGCTGCCTGCAGTTCAACGCGCTGACCTTTAGCGGGCGACGCCACCAACTGTCCTTCAACAGCGATCGCAGCACCCGTATCTAACTGCTTGGCAAGCATCTCATAGTCAGCCAGCTCCTGCCCCAGAACGACCTGGATGCCCTTGAGGCAAGACCCGTCGTTGACTTCGACGAAGGTGAACTCCTTCAGTTGCCGAGCAGTGCGAATCCACCCCCGCACCACAACGGTTTGGCCAGGTTGACCCTGGCTAAGGAGATCCACAATTCGCGCTGAAGCCATACGGATGCCGATCGCAAGACAATCTCCATTGAAACCGCAAACCGCAGCGTCTGAAGGTCTGTGAGCGATCGAATCAGTAACTCAAGCAAGGCTGACCACGAAGCTAGCGCAGAACGCGTACTCGGACTGGGCCGCTCCAGTTACTGTGGCCACCCAGATCTCGCATGGCGCCGTAGGCTAAGTCGAGGTCGCAATTGCAGCGATCGTTGACGCGAACCGTCACGCTGCGGCCGCCCCGACTCACTTGCAGCTGGGTCCCCATGGGATAACGGGCGCTCGCTGCGGTGTAGCCATAGTAATTGAACCGTTCACCACTCGCGGTTCGCCCATTGTGATAGGACGAATGGTAAACCGTTGCCCAGACTTCCGAGGCCAAGGCAGACGTGGGGGTCAACAACGCGATCGCTGCTGAGCTCGCAAAGATGAATTGTTTCAAGAATTGGAATTGAACTCTTCACACCACCAGGGCTTACTAAGAAGCGACCTGAGGGACAGTCGAGAGGCAGAAAGGACAATCACTAGAGTCCTCTCGTCGTTTCGGCTAGGAAGAGGTTGAAGGCGCCGAAAACGCGATCGCCTAGGGGCGACGATACCCTGTCATGGGTAAATATACCATCTGACCCTCAGATTGGGTTTGCTTAGTCGTTCGCTTTGGCTATGGCTACGATCGAGAGGCGCTGATTTCAGAGAAATTACCTGCATGGGTCAAGGTCAAAATGTCCTCGGTCAGGACCTCGAAGTTTGCTGCTGTGCCCCGATGACCGGCTGGTATCGCAATGGTTTTTGCCAAACCGATGTCCAAGATCGCGGTAGCCATACGGTCTGCGCTGAGATGACAGAAGAGTTTTTGCTGTTCTCGCGCGATCGCGGCAATGACTTGATGACGCCTCGCCCTGAGTTCAATTTCCCCGGACTGAAAGCCGGCGATCGCTGGTGCCTCTGCGCCAGTCGCTGGCAAGAAGCTTTTGAAGCAGGCATGGCACCGCCGGTGGTTTTGCAATCAACTGAAAAAAGCGCCCTGCGCTACGTCAGCTTGGCGGATTTACAAGCTCATGCCCTGCCGGTTTAGACCGCAAAATCTGGGGGCGATCGCCGTGATCAGCTAGGGTGCAAGCATGTCTTTCTGCGAGAGCGATCGATGCATAAGCTGCCCGTGACGGTGATCACCGGCTTTTTAGGAGCTGGCAAAACGACCCTGATCCGCAATCTCTTGCTTAATAATCAAGGTCGCCGGATTGCGGTCCTCGTCAATGAGTTCGGCGAAGTCGGCATCGATGGTGAGTTGCTGCGCAGTTGCGGCGTTTGCGATGAGGATGAAACTGCAGACAGTAATATTCTCGAACTGGCGAATGGTTGCCTATGCTGCACGGTTCAAGAAGAATTTCTGCCAACCATGCAAACGCTGTTGCAGCGGCGGGAACAGATTGACTGCATTGTGATTGAAACCAGCGGGCTGGCTTTACCTAAACCTTTAGTCCAAGCCTTTCGTCGGCCCGAAATTCGGACTGGGGCAACCGTCGATGGGGTGGTCACCCTCGTCGATGCTGTTGCCGTTGCAGCGGGTCAATTTGCAACGGATTTGGATGCCCTTGAAGAGCAACGCCAAGCAGATGACAGTCTTGATCACGAAACGCCAATCGAAGAGCTATTTGAGGATCAATTAGCCTGCGCTGATCTCGTGTTACTCAGCAAAATCGACTGCCTCTCACCCGAAGAGAGCGATCGCGTTCGCCGTTGGCTGAGTACGCAAGTGCGATCGGGTGTGCCGATTGTGCCGGTGACCAATGGTCAACTTGATTCAGATGTTTTGCTGGGCTTTAATGCAGCAGTTGAAGATAATTTAGAACAGCGACCCAGCCATCACGATCACGAGGAAGAGCATGATCACGATGATGCGATCGCGGCTGTCCATTTAAATCTGGATGCGGAATGGCAGCCAGAAGCATTGGCTGAGCGACTGCAAGCCTTACAGCAATCCCAAACGCTCTATCGTGTGAAGGGTTTTCTAGCCGTTCCGGGCAAATCAATGCGCCTTGTTTTTCAGGGTGTAGGCCCACGCTTCGACTGGTTCTATGACCGTCCTTGGCGATCGCCCGAAGAACGCCGTAGCCAGTTAGTTGTGATTGGTGAAGACCTCAACGCAGAGGTCCTACAATCAGCTCTCAATTCTGTTGCTGTTAGCTAGGCTTTCAGCAGACAATATCCTCTAGTCAGCGATCGCCTGAGTTAAGTGGCGATCGCTCATTAATTCAATGATTTTAGAGCACTGCAGTTGAGACCTTTACTCATCTGGATCTCAATCTCACTGCAACTTTAGGCTGGCTGGAGCTGCTGGCGAACTTGCTGGGCAATAAACGGCAGAATCGCTTCGTTATTGGCGTGTTCTTTGCCTTCGGTGAATGCGACTAAAAGATGGGGTGGCAGTCCCGGAATTTCTAGATAGGCAGCATCATGGCGGACTCGGCTCATCCAGCCTGCTTTAGACCAGAGCTGACTGCCTTGAGGCAAATCTTGACCGAGGAAACCTGTAACTTGATTTTCCGGATCTTCCGCAAGCGATCGCGGATCAAAAGGCCGGTTCAATAGGTTCAACATCCGCTGTGAGGCAGAAGGAGAAACAGCAACGCCTCCAGCGATCGCATGCAATAACCGCGCCGTTGCATTGGTTGTCAACTTGTTGCGGTTCTCAAATTCGGGACCATAGAAGGCACGTTCCCGACCATAAGGGCCATCACCCCAGGTTTTTTGATTGACGTTAATGGGCTGTAATTCCGGCCACATCAACGACTGGTAATAGCGATTGACAATGTTGCGCTGAAATTGCCAGGTTTTGAACGGTCCATCGCCTAATTCGGGGCCACTGGTGGTGCCGCTCAGTAAATCGACAATGTAGCCCGTCGCATCGTTACTGGAATCAACAATCATGTCTCGCAAGGCGCGATCGAGTTCTGCACTGGGCTGAATCATGCCCTGTTGCAACCACTCCAGTGCTGCCACTAAGTAGAAGAGCTTGACAACACTGGCTGGATAGATGGCTTCATCACCGCGATAGTGAAAGCCGCGAATTGGCAATGACCAAAAGCTTTGGGGGGCGATCGCGCCGCCGGTATTCACAGGAACCGGATCGTCGTAGACAATCCAAGTCAGCGCCAATTGGTTGCGTGCCAACTGCGGAAATTCAGCCCAGGTGGCAGCAAGCACGGCCTCGCCCCAGAGAGCCAGCGTGGCATCCGTTTCAAAGAACAGCATTGGCGAACCTTCCACCCAGAAGCCTCGAGTCTACCGAATTGCCGGCCCCCACTCACTGGCAAATCACGACTGATCTCAACTTGTTTGATTCCCCTGCCTGCGATCGCCTTGCCACCCAAGCAGCAGCCGGTCGCCGGTTGCAGATTCTGGAACAGCAAGATCAAGCTTGGCTGGTACGACTGGCCGAAGATGACTACCCGGGCTGGATTTCAGCCAACGATCGCCAACACCTTCAACCTGCCAGCCTGATTTATCAACCCAAGCAACACGATCGCGCCACAATTGAGGCCGTAATTCCAGATGCGATCGCCTTTGCCCAAGCTGCGGCAGCTCAACCGAATGTCTATCTCTGGGGCGGTTGCTTGGGGCCTAATTACGATTGTTCAGGATTGGTACAGACCGCTTTTGCAGCGCAGGGAATTTGGCTGCCGCGCGATGCTTGGCAACAGGAACAATTCTGTGAGTCATTACCCAGTTGGAAAGCGGCAGAACTTGGTGATCTGATCTTCTTTGGTCGACCCGATCGCTGTACCCATGTGGCGATCTACTTAGGCGATCGCGCCTATCTTCATAGTTCAGGGCGTGAGATTGGGCGCAATGGTATCGGCATCGACTGGCTCGATCCAACAGCCGATCCTGTCAGCGATCGCTATTGGCAACAGTTACGGGGTGCCGGTCGGATTATGCGCAGCTATCAAACAGGATGCGATCGCTTCTCGGAGTGGCTGCCCAGTTAATAACTAGACTGCTTCCAGCATCCTTTTTGCAGTGAGTGATTGAAGGAGCTCACAGACTTGTCAGTCATTAGCTCGGAAGTAATCGAGCCAGCGATCGCCAGAATCTGCTCGAACCAAGGTGACTACTAGGCTCGGGATAGCAGCCAAGTTGGGATAGACAAAGTAGCGTGGCTGCCAGTCGGGATGGAACTTCTCTTTGAAGCTGTGCAGTCCTTGAAAGCGATAGAAGCGATCGAGGTGGCGATAGAGGTAATCTAAGCCCTGTTCCACTTGATTCGGTTGATCGAGTTGATCCAAACCAGAAAGAGCCGAGAGTCCTAAGCTGAAGCTATCAAAGCCTCGATCCTTAGCAGCCAAAATCGTATTGACAAGTAAAAACTCCATCGTGCTGCTTTCAGCACTGGGCAAAAAGCGAATTAAATCGAGCGTCAGTTCATTGCGCTGAAATTCTTCAACCCAGTTGGCAAACGCTTGAATTTGGCCATCCTGCGATCGCACGACAGCAATGCTGCCACTGGTGAGGTAATCGCGATCAAACCAGCCTACCGAAAAGCGTTTTTCTGGCCCTTTCATCCGCTTCAGCCACGTATCGCTGACGAAACGCAATTCAGGTAGCAAGGGGTATATTTCTGCGGCTGGAATCACCTCAAAGCGGTAGCCAGCTCGTTCCAAACGACTGAGGGTACTGCGGAAGCCCCGCCCTCGTTTGCCCTGTAGGCTAAAGTCTTGCAGAGGGATGACGGCTTCTTGACCAATTTGATCCGAGGCTAGGCCCTGACGCTGATAGAGCGGCAAGTCATCGGGTAGAACCTGATAGAACGCAGGCAACCAATCGTTCTGCTGACATTCCCGCAAAAACTGCTGAATGATCGCCTCGCGATCGCGGGCAGGACCAATTGGATCACCCAAGGCGATCGCTCCCCGCCCCCGTTGCACAAACGCAATCAGACTCTCACCGCTGGGACTAAAGCAGTAGGATTTGTCCTCCAGCAACGTCAACCGCGCCAGAGAGGTATGGCCATGGGCCCGCACGATCGCGGTCGCCTGCCGTCGTTCTGTCACCGTCGCCGGTGGTTGCCAAACAGGTTGTAGCAATAACAAAAAGGCATAGCCAAGCGTCAGTAGCCCGACGCTAAAAATTGATTCCGCAAACAGTTGACCAAACCGTGTTTGGGGCAATGCCACACGGGCATCCCAGCTAAAAAATAGCTGCAACACCTGTTGAAGAGCCGTGAATAGATCGAAGTCGCGGGAGTAGTGGCGATCGAGCCAAAACGGCCCCAAGGTGCCGTAGGCCAAACTGAACAGCAGCGCCCCCAACAGTACCCGCACCGCTCGCACCCGCGACGGCGCATCCGAGCGCGCGATGTAGATCTTGCGATCGCCGACCAAGCAACCCAGCAAGATCAGGTCGAGAGCAATCAAAGCTGGATGGTGGGCTCGCACGCCTTTGAGGGCAACCGAGAGACTTAAAAGCAGCACCGTCAGCAGCCAAGCGACCTGCTTGCGGCGCAATAGCTGATTGGCTAGGGTCAGCAAAATAAAGCCAATGACAGCTCCAGCGACTCGCCCTTGCGTTTCAACGGTCAAAGTAGCCAGTTGTCCTAGCCAGCGCGATCGCTCAGGCAGATGCGGCAACACTGCCACGAGTAAATTCAGGCTGCCCGCGATCGCCGTCAGCACAGCAATCCAACGCACTCGCACAGCGGGCGATCGCAGCCCTGCGATCGGTGGGAAATGTTTAATTTGGGACCACACGATAGTCATCCAGCAAAATTCGCAGACAGCCAACCGTCGGTACTGCCAAGATCACACCCAGTAAACCGCCGAGCTGCGCCCCAATCAAAATAGCCATCAGCACCCAAACGGGGTGAACCCCAATTGACTTGCCAAACAGGCGTGGCGCAATCAGGTTTTCAATCAGCTGATCGGTGCCCCAGCAGAACACCAAGATTCGGAAGCCCAGCCAAGGATTGCTGAACATCTGCACGATCGCCAAGCTCACAATGCTGATACTGCCACCAAACGGAAAGATCGCCAGTAGGCCAATGCCGCAGCCCAGCAACAGCCAAAAGCGCAGACCCAGCAATAACAAAACAATGGTTGCCGAGCTGCCGATCAAAAAGGCGATCGTCATCTGGCTAAGCAAATAGTTGCGGAAACTCAGCTCCAAGGCCGATCGCGCCCGCGATCGCCAACGTACAGGCAACCAGTTGTAGAGTCCATCCCAAACTTCATCGCCGCGTAGCAATAAATAGAAGCTGATCACCAAGGTCAGCATCGTTTGCAAAGCACCACTCGCCACTCCCAAGAGCAATTCCAGCAAGCGGCTCGTCAAAGCCTGCAGCTGTTCCGACAGGCGGCTCACGACTGTGCCTAACACCGCTCGCAGATCCAAGGGAATCCGGCTAAAGAAGGGGTGTTGTTCGAGCAACTGAAACTGCTGAAAGCCATCATTGAGCGATCGCGGCAGCGTATTGGCCAAGGCAGAGACCTGGTTGATCAAAATCGGCAAGAGCGTCACCGTCACTAGCAGCAGCAGGACAACAATCACCGCCAAAATAATCAGCACCGCCAGCAGACGCGGTACCCGCCAGCGCTCTAGGGCCCGCACCGGCAGCCCAAGGATGAACGAGAGCAATGCTGCTGAGAGAAAAATCGAAATGGGGCCACGAAAGTAATCCCAAATCAGCAGCACACACCAAGCATTGAGCAGAATAGCGGGCAGCCAAAGAAGCGGTTGGAGGGTCGCAATGATGTATTTCAGGCGCCGCTGCCAGCTCATCACATTCGGGGAAAAAGGCTCTCAGCATCGTACCCTTCCCCTCTGCCGATGTAATCGTTGTCCGTAGCGCGTCGCGATCGCCTAGTAGCGAATTCGGGGGTCAATCAGGGCGTTGATGAAATCGACCACGATGCTGGCTAGCACCACCAAACAACCAAAGAAAACGATGATGCCCTGCACCGTCGAATAGTCTCGCAGGGAGATTGCTTCGTAGAGTCGGTTGGCCAGCCCCGGCCAAGAGAAGGCGACTTCCGTCAGCAGAGCACCGCCCAGTAGGGAGGCCAGGGTGAGTCCTAGCAGGGTCACGACTGGAATCAGAGCATTGCGCAGGGCGTGATTGAGCAACAGCCGCCGTTCTGATAGGCCCCGCGATCGCCCGGCATCGATGTAGTCTGCTTGGAGCGACTGCCCCAGATTGACCCGCACCAGCCGTTCAAACACACCACTCAGTAAGAGACCGAGCGTCAGGGCTGGGAGGGCTAAATAACGCAGCGCCAAACCCGCTGCCCGCCAGTCGGCCTTGAGCAACGCATCGAGCACATACAGGCCGGTCGGTCCTAGGGGCGGATCGAGGGTGACGGGGTAGCGAGTGCCGACCGGGAACCAGCCGAGATCGACGGCAAACAGGAGTTGCGCCAGCATCGCTGCCCAGAAGGTCGGCAGAGCGTAGGTCAAAATCCCAAACAGGCGACTGGCCGTTTCGCGCCGACTGTTGGGTTTCGCCGCAGCCATCAGCCCAAGTCCCAGACCAATTGCGATCGCGATCGCTAAGCTGGCAATCGCGAGTTCCGCTGTCGCCGGGAAATATTCGCCGATGATCTGGCGTACGGACTGACCTTGGCTACTAAGAGATTGCCCGAGATCGCCTTTGAGCAGTTGACCGAGATAGTCGAAATATTGCTGCCAGAGCGGGCGATCGAGCCCGAGTTGCGATCGCAGGGCTAGGCGAGCTGCCGCCGGTGCTTTCGGCCCCAAAATCGCATCGATCGGATCGCCGGGCGTCGCCCGCAGCAACAGGAAGATCAACGTCGCGATCGTCCAGAGCATCAGGGGCAGCAACAATAGTCGCGCCAGCAGGTAGCGGCCCAAATCCCTAGCGCGCGACATTTTTCACCTTGCGAAGTTGGCCAAAGGCGATCGCCCCCGAGGCTCGAATATTGCCACCCTGGATGTAGGGCTGACTGAATAGATATTCGCGATTTTGCCAGAGCGGAATGAAGGGTAAATCCTCAGCGCTGAGCTGTTGAAGCTCCCGCAACAGGCGATCGCGAGCTTGGGGATCCGTACTTTCTCCTGCTTGTTGAAGCAGTTGGTTGGCGCGATCGCTGTAGTAGAAAGAGCCTTGATAGTAGCTGCTGCCGGACTGACAGCCCTGCTGCGGATTGCCCTGGCTACAAGCGAGAAAAGGCTGCAAGTAGTTATCGGCATCCAGAAAGTCGGGCAACCAGTCGAGCAAAAATAGGGGATAGGCACCTTTCTCCAGATTTTCGTAGGCCGTGGTCGATTCCACACCCTGCAGCTGCAGGTCAATCAAACCGTCTAGTTGCTGCTGGACTGAAGCACGCAGGGTACTGGCAGCCAAGACATTGCTATTGAGATTGGAGCGATACCAGAGATCGAGCTTGAGCGGCTTGCTGGAGGAATAGCCTGCGGCTGTTAATACCGCTCGGGCTTGCTCCGGATTGTTGCGCGGAAAATCCGGCTCCGAAACCGGAAACTCCGAAGGAACCAAGCTGTAGAGGGGTTGCACCTGTCCATAGAAAACGCGATCGCGGATCACATCGCGGTTGATCGCCAGTGCAAGGGCTTGCCGCACCTCAGGGCGATCGAGGGGCGGGCTGAGGACGTTGACCGTTAGGTAATAAATGCCAAGGCCATCGTTATTGTTGATTTGAATTCGGCCCTCAGCGGCCTGCTGGCGCAATCCCCGAATTTGTTCGGCATCCAAGCCCTGATAGGCGACATCGACTAAGCCAGTCCCTAGAGCACTGTAGAGATTGGAGGGGCTGGAGAAAATCTGAATATCGAGACCTTCGTTGCGGGGTTTCTCGCCCCAGTAGTCACGATTGGCCGCCAGTCGCAGGCGATCGCCCTGAAATGATTCCAGACGATAGGGGCCAGTGCCGACAAATTGCTGCGGTAGAAATTGTCCGGCAGCCGGTTGATAGGCTTGCGGCGAAACTGCACAGAGGCCCGGGAAGGTCAGCAGGGCGAGGAAGGGTGCAAAGGGAGCTTTGAGCTGAATCGTCAGCTCGTAATCGCCAGTTGCCTGAATGGAGGCCACGCGATCGCCCAGCAAATAGGAAGGGCGGCCACCGTTTTTGATGAAGCGTTGCAGAGAGAAGGCCATGGCCGCCGCATTAAACGGGCTGCCGTCGTGGAAGCGCACATCCTGCCGCAGGGGAATGCGATAGGTCAGGCCATCCGGACTGATCTCTGGCAGAGCCGTTGCCAGTTGCGGCACGATTTCAACGCTATCGGGTCGCGTTGTATAGAGGCGATCGCCGAGGGCATAGAGCAAAGCTCCCGAAAGCAGTTCATAGGCATCGGCGGGATCCAGAGTTCGCAGTCGCGCTGCCGTTCCCACCACAATGCGATCGCTCTCGATCGCCTTTGGGAGCGCCACACAGCCCACCAGCCCTACACAGAGCCAGAAGAGCAGCAGACAGCCCAGCAACAGTTGACGCAGACGCATGGGCGTTAATTAAAGCCTGTTCACGGGAAACCCTCAACCTTGGTGCGATTGACCCAAGCGATCCATGACTCTGAGCACGGTCTACTTTCGCACTAGCCAATAGCGGGTGGTCGCTGCGCTGCCATCTTCTTCCCGCCGCTTCTCTTGGCAATCGATTTCTTGGGCCGCAACGGAGCATTGGAACTCAGTGTTGTTGGCGGGCGAGCCCGCCGCTTCCCAAGTACCCATAAACTCTGTGGGCGTCCGCAAGCGGCCACGAATCAGCAGACAGTCTGCAGGGTTGGCCCGCTCCTTGCAGATCCGCAAAGACTCCACCGCCAAGGTGACCTGGGCATCTTCTGGCGCTGTGACGATGCCATCTACCGAGTCTTGCTCCTTGAGGGACACCGCCACTGGAGCATCTAAGGGCCACTCTTGGCTCTGGTCAGACTGAGACCATGGCAGGCGATCGCAGCCGACTAGCGCCGCTGCCAGCACGCTCCCTGCTAACACCCGTTGCCAAGGCGATCGCCGCATGGCTGCTTCTCCTGACTTACCGTGCTCTCAGCCTAGTCGCTTCCGCCTCTGCTGGAGTTCCCGATCCGTCGCCCTAGGCTGCAACCGGCTCGAGCAGACCTGCAAACAGGCCCAGACCATCGACACTACCTGCGATCGCCTCTGCAGCCCGTTCGGGGTGGGGCATCATGCCCAAGACATTGCCAGCCACGTTGGTGATGCCCGCAATATCGTTGCAAGAACCGTTGGGATTGTCGAGGTAGCGGAACAGGACTTGGCCATTCGCTTCCAGCGCTGCCAAGGTTGCAGGGTCTGCATGGTAGCGACCTTCCCCGTGGGCGATCGGCAGATTCAGAATCTGACCTTGCTGGTAGGTGCGGCTCCACGGGCGATCACTCCGCTCGACTCGCAGGGGTGTAGTTTCGCAGCGGAAATGGAGATCGCGATTGCGCACCAGCGCACCGGGCAAGAGCCCAACTTCTGTCAGGATTTGGAAGCCATTGCAAATGCCCAAGACCAAGCCACCCGCCTCAGCGAAGGCAACCGTTGCTTGCATGGCCGGCGAAAAGCGGGCGATCGCGCCGCAACGGAGATAGTCGCCGTAGCTAAAGCCACCGGGCACGACAATCAAATCCAAGCCCGAGAGATCGCGCTCCTCGTGCCAGATCATGCGGGTGGACTGACCTAGCAGACCTGCAGTGACCCACTGCACATCGCGATCGCAGTTTGAGCCGGGGAAAACAATAACGCCGACGTTCACGCTGCTACTCCTGCCACCGCTTCCAATTCAAAGCGATAGTTCTCAATCACGGGGTTAGCGAGCAACTGATCGCACATCTGATCGAGCTGTTCACGGGCGATCGCTTCAGTCTCCGCTTGCAGTGACAGTTCGATGTACTTACCGATGCGGATCTGCTCGACGGAGTCGTAACCAAGGTGCTGCAGGCCAGTTTGAACCGCCGCCCCTGCCGGGTCGAGCACTGAAGGCCGCAAGGTGACGTAAATCCGAGCGTGATAGCGGGTCAAAGGTGCATTCCCCAGGGCAGAACCGTTCTTAATTTTACGGCTTGACGGGGAAACCGCACTTCAGACGGGATGCCAGGCAGTGACTTCACCTAGCTCACCAGCACAGAACCCCAGCCCCTCTATGCCAAGATGCAGTCAGATTGCCTTGGGCGATCGCCACTACTTGGGCCTAGTACCTTCTTGCACCAGTTGGCATTCCAAGGCTGAGATCGGGACTCTTACCGTAGGGCTATGGCCAGCCGTCGCACCCAAAATCAGCAAAAGATCCTAGAAGTCCTGCAAGGGCTCAAACAAGAGATTTCTGCTCAAGACCTCTACATTGAGTTACGCCAACAGCAACAGAGCATGGGTCTCGCCACTGTCTATCGATCGCTGGAAGCCTTAAAGCTCTCTGGACAACTGCAAGTTCGTACGCTGACGTCCGGCGAATCACTCTATAGCGTGCACCGCGAAGACCGCCATCATTTAACTTGCCTACGCTGTAATATTTCGATCGCGATCGATGAATGCCCAGTGCATGCCCTCGAGCAAGACCTGCAGCAAGCCTATGGTTTCGGGATCTTTTATCACACCCTAGAATTCTTTGGTCTTTGTCAGACTTGTCAAGCCTCAAAAGCAGGATAATGTGCAAGTTGGCTGTCATCTTTAGCACAGACGACTACGCCATAGCGCCAGCAGAGTGCTATCAGTAAATACTTCCAGTGCACGCTTTGTGCTCCCCCTCGGCCATGCCAACTGTTCTCTTTAGTCTGACAGCAGAACTTGACTGGGGTTGGCGTATTGAGCAATGGCTTGATCCTCAGCAACTTTGGAAGCGATCGCTCCAGGGATTTGCCGTTGAACAACTCTGGCAAAACAGCACGTCTAGCCATGACTGGCAGGTAAGCTTTCGCCAAGCGATTCAATCCCAGGGGATTTGGCAGCACACGGGTAAATTACGGGCAGACAGCATTGAGAGCAACTGGTATCTTCTAGCCTATCCTTGTCAACTGGAAAACAGCAGTCATTGCTATCTAGGTGTCCTTCAAACCACAGTCGGGGGCAGGGAAGTCGAGGGAAGTAACCCCTGTTCAGAGGGTAAGCTCTCACCGCTCCTACGCCATCGACTGCGACAACAAGAACTGGCTTTAGAGCACAGTAGCGATCTGATGATTCGCTGTAATAATCGAGGCTTTATCACTTGGGCTAATCAGGCACTGCTCGAACGTCAAAATAAATCACTCGACTCTATTGTTGGTATTGACTTTACTCAGTTGCGAACCCAGCCTACCGAGCGACATACCCTCTTACAAATGCTCCGCACAGGGCAAGCACTAAACGCTATGGTCGAATATCAGACAGAGGAGAAAGAATTTTATCTCGTCCAAGAAAAACTGCTGCCCATTTTGTCAGATGATGGGGAGTTAGAAACGATTGTCATCGTCCAGCAGGATTTGACTTTTCAGGCTGCTGCTGAGATCCGGACTCAACAACAACTCCAGACCGATGCACTGACAGGTCTTCCCAATCGGAAAGGGATGTACCAATCGATTCGCCATAACCTCGGGCGGGTCGAGACACACAAGCAACCCTTCGCCCTCTTGCGAATCAACCTTGATCGCTTCCAACGCGTCAACGATGCTGCGGGCTATCACTTCGGTGACTATCTCTTGCGTAGCTTGGCTCTCAATTTGCGGCGGGTGCTCGGCTATGGTACTGAGCTGGCCTGTTTGGGAGGCGATGAATTTGCGGCTGTGATTGCCCCTTGCTACCAGGAAGAAGAGGCGATTGCGATCGCGGATGAAGTCCGTAGTGCGATCGCGATCTCTGGTTCTCTTGCAGCAGCTGCGGGGATTAGTCTTACGGCGAGTATTGGCATCGTTCTGGTCGATACCAATTTGACTGAGGAGATGGTGCTCGATCGCGCCAATCAGGCAATGTTTGCCGCCAAACGCAGGGGCGGGGATTGTACAGTGATCTATCGCCTCCCTTTACACGACAGTATTCGCCAAGAAGCAGCCTTACAGTTTGCCCTGCGCCAGGCGATCGCCGAACAAGAACTCAAGCTCGCTTATCAGCCCATTATTAGCCTGCGTACTGGTCAAATCATTAGTCTCGAAGCGTTGCTGCGCTGGAACCATCCCCATTTCGGCTACATTTCACCCGCCCTTTTCATTCCCTTGGCTGAAGATTCTGGGCAAATTGAATCGCTAGGAGAATGGGCTGTTCATGAAGCCTGCCATCAGCTAGCGGAGTGGGCTAAACAACCCGATCTAGCGCACTTGCGCGTAGCAGTGAACTGCAGCTTTGTTGATCTCAAGACCGAACGCTGGGCTGCGACAGTCAAGACAGCACTCCAGAGTAGTCAACTGCCACCTTCCCAGTTGATTGTGGAATATACCGAAAGCGCAATTGCCAAGGATCCAGCTGCTGCGATCGCCCTCAGTTCCTATCTACAAGATCTAGGAGTAGATGTCGCACTCGATGACTTTGGATCGGGGTATTCCAGCATGGCCTACCTCATTCAATTCCAAGCGCAGGGGCTCAAAATCGATCGCAGTTTAATCACCCCGATCGTAGAAGACGAGCGATCGCAGGCCGTGGTGCGTACGATTATTGATTTAGCCAAACGGCTGGGTTTGAGAACCACTGCAGAAGGCGTAGAAGAACGAGAACAACTGGAATTACTCCATAGTTGGGGCTGTGATTTTGCCCAAGGATTCTACTTCAGCAGACCCCTACTGGCTGACGATCTCCCTGACTTTATTCGCAACTACGAAGGATTGTCCTTGTGATTTGCTTGGATTAAAACGCCTCAGATCACACCAAAGATTACTAATTCGTCCCATCCTTGGCAGCACGATCGCAATCCGCTGCAATTACGACTCCTGCGATCGCCCTAGATAGAGTTCACCGAGGAGCGGATCATCAAGAAGCTCTGCAGCTGGACCAGTTTGACGATCGCGACCACTCTCAAGAATGCAACCACGATCGGCTAGTTGTAGGGCACGACGGGTGTTTTGCTCCACCAAAATGATTGTGGTGCCGCTGTTGTTAATCGCACGAATTTGTTCGAAGACCGTCGCAACCATCAGCGGCGACAGGGCTGCTGATGGTTCATCCAAAACCAACAGCGTCGGTTCTGCCGCCAAGGCTCGCCCCATTGCTAAGAGTTGACGTTCACCGCCGGACAGCGTTCCAGCTCGCTGCGATCGCCGAGTGGCGAGGGTCGGGAACAGGTCATAGATGCGGGCGATCGCAGCGGGTCGATGCTGGGGCCGGATTTGGAACAGCCCCATCTCTAGATTTTCAGCTACCGTCAAGCTGGCAAAAACGTTTCGCACTTGCGGCACATAACCAATGCCCAACCGCACGATCGCTTCGGAGCTGAGACGACTGATCTCTTGCCCGCGGAAACGAATGCTGCCACTGCGTACTGGTACCAGACCCAGTAGCGTCTTAGCCAAAGTAGATTTTCCGGCGCCATTGGGTCCCAAGAGCGTCAGCAATTCACCCGCCGCGACTTGGAGATTGACCCCTTGGACAATATCCAGATCGGGAAGGTAGCCCGCAAAAACTTGGTCTAGATCAAGCAGTGGCGCAGCATTCATTGGACCTTAGGGCGTTTGCTGCAACTCGGGACGTTCTTCGGGCAGAATGGCACCTTCGACCGGACAGACTTGCAGGCAAATACCGCAGTCGATGCAGGTGCTGAAGTCAATCCAGTACCAAGTCGTTCCCTTTTGGTTGCGTCCCGGCCCTTCTTGGATGCAAGCAACCGGGCAGGCATCGACACAGTCAGCGACCCCTTCGCAGGTATTCGTAACAATGGTGTGCGCCACAACAGCAAGTCAGCGAGATAACGCCCCCTAGCCTAACAAGTTGTGGTGGCTCGCTCCGCCACGGCCACCGCTTCACTCTGGGGGGCGCTGCCGCTACTCACCCAAACAATGCGACCAATCCGTCGCCGCTGGGCAAAGGCCTGCACCACTTCTGGCCGGCGATCGCTGTCGAGGTAGAGCTCCACTCGCAGCTGGTCCTGACGCTGCAGACGCTGGGCTTCGGCCAAAGCAGCCCCATAAGCCTCGGAATCAACGGGAATCACCAGTTGATCGATGGCGGGCGGGCGGTGGGGCAAGCGGTTGGCCGCTAGCAATACCTGTTGCAGGTTCTCAATGTTGCAGGAGAAACCGATGCCGGGCTGACCGGCTGCCTGCGGATCGTAGACATCCAAGAGGCGATCATAGCGGCCGCCCTGAGCCAACACCCAAGGCCCAGTCGGTGTTTCATAGACGACTTCGAAGACGATGCCAGTGTAGTAGTCAAAGCTGCGCAGCAAGCTTAAATCGAGCAGCAACGGCGAATCTTGGGGGCCAGCGCTAGCGTTATAGAGCTCAACCAGTTGGGCTAGGCGATCGCGCAGGGTCTGTTCGAGGGGAGTCAGGGTCAGTTGCTGGAGTTTGGCAAAAACCTGATCTGGTTGACCGCGTAGATCATGCAGTAACAAGGCGCGATCGCGGAGTTGGGACTCGAGGGGCAGAGATTCTAAGGTGACGCGATCGAGCTGAGCGATCGCCTGCCGCACCTTTTCGCGCAGGTCTTTGGGGAAGGGTTGTAGGAGCGATCGGGTCAGACTGGCTTCACCGACGACTAGATGCCAGCTCCCCAGCGGCGGCTGTCCAAAGCCCAGCTCCGCCAAAGCATCCGCCAGCACGTGCAACACTTCAGCATCTGCCAGCGTCCCGCCGACCCCCAGCAGTTCCACGCCAGCTTGAAACAGTTCGCGCTGCTGGAGGCGATCGCCTTGGAAGGCCGGACGAAAGACATTGGCGAGGTAGTAGAGCCGCAGCGGCAGGGAAGAACCTGCCAGCCGAGTGACTGCCGCTCGCGCGATCGAAGCCGTCAACTCCGGCCGCAGTCCCAAGCCCGACTCCTCATCGGACTGCACTTGGATTACCGCTGAGCGCTGCACAGCACCGCCGGCTACCAAGGTATCCAACCGCTCCAATGTCGGCGTGATGATGCGTTGATAGCCCCACTGCTGAAAAACCTGCTGCAAGCGGCTTTCGATCCAGCGCTTTTGGGTCACGTCTTGGGGCAGCAGGTCGCGAGTACCGGCTGGAGGCTGATGCACCATGAATTTGATCTGTCCTCAGTCTGTCTTACTTGTTCTTGCTAAACCAACCGCCGAGCAGCCCTCGCTTGCCTTTGGGCGGTGGCGGCGGCGCAGCCTTGGCGTCTTGCTGGGCGAGTTGCCGTTGGGCCTCAAGGGCTTGAGCATTTTGAGGATCCAGCGCCAGAGCCCTGCGAATTGAAACCCGAGCCATGGTCAGTTGATTTTGCTGCAAATAGATGGACCCCATCAAGGCATGGCAGCGGCTATCGTTGGCATCGAGACGGAGGGCATCCCGCAGTTCCGCGATCGCCGGAGCAAAGGCTTGCTTGCTGACGTAGTCCTCAGCCCGTCGTAGGTAACTGGCAACCCGCTCAGATGTACTCGTGGCTCCAGTTGCGACAGGAGCCGCTTCCCCTTGAGTCGCAGCTGTCGCAGCAGCAGGAACTGGGGTGACTGTAACCTTAGCCATCGGCATTGTTTCAGCCACGCCCGGATTGCGCTGCAGATAGACAAGGTTGAGCTCGCTCAGCTGGTTAATGCGTTCTTCAATTTCCGAGAGCGAGCTGTAGAGATCGGTCGAGAGTTGCTGAACAAGAGCTTGATAGTCGGCACGAATTTGAGGACTGATGGCCAGCTTTTGAGCAGCCTCATGCATGGCTCGAATCGAGATTTGGCGCGCTCGGGCCTGCTGCGCTTTGGCTTGTAATACCAGGAGGTGATCTTGATAGCGCTGCGGCTGTGATAAGGCGTTGTAAGCCGGGTTGACAACTCTGGCAAGCACGAGGGTACTGGTGTCTCGCAGCTGTTGCCGATCGCCCTGCAAGCGATCAGGGTGAAGCCGACGCACAATTTGGAGGTACTGACGACGAATTTGTTCGGGTGTCGCATCGACAGAGACGCCCAAAATAGCGTGATAGTCGTTGAAGTCGTCGAGCTGAAACAGCCCCTTATCGAGGCGGAGAACCATTTGCCTAAGCTCCTGAAAAACCGCCGAGGAGCGGCGTCCTTTAGACTTACCCGTCGCACCAAGGACTCGCTAGCACTGGGCTATACCTAACTTGCCAAATCTTTTGATGCATCTGAGTTCGACCTTAGTCGGGGATCGCGGGGGGCTGAGCAGGGAAAGAGAGCGTCTCCCCCAGGATCGGTGAGAGTTCCTGACTAAGCTGGCCAGATCGCACAAATTCCGCGTAGGTATCCGCTTCGATCGCCAACAGTTCGTCTTGTAGGCTCTCGAGTGCATAGTGCTGCAACTCGGGCTGGCGATCACAGAGTTCCGTCAGCTCTTGCGCCAGACTCTTCAGCTTGGCTTCAATCAACTGGATTTGCTCGCGACAAAACTCTGGGTCAATCTCCGCCTGCGGTTCGGCCTGTTGTAAGCGCAGCAGCACCCGCTGTAAGGCCGTTTGGCGCGCGATCGCCTCCGCATACTGTTGCCGTAGAGCTTGATCGCCGAGTAATCCCAGTGCTCCCAGCAGTGGTTTCATCGTCAGCCCTTGGACCAACAGGGTAAACAGCACCGAGCCAAACACGGTCGCCGTAATCAAATCCCGCTGGAGCAGCACCGTCGGAATGCTCAGCGCTAGCGCGATCGAAACAGCGCCGCGAATGCCACCCCACCAGACCACAACCAACTCGCGCCACGAGAGGTCGGAGTGCGACAGCCGATTACTGAGCCAGCCCAAGCCAAAGGTCGCGATCGCTCTTGCTGCCAGCATCGCCACGACAGTAATCGCGATCGCTCCACGGTTCTGCCAGAGACTCTCCAAGGGCACCTGATCGCCAATCAAGAGAAAGACGATTGAGTTGACAAAAAAAGCTAGAAACTCCCAGAACTCCGTGACGATGACTCGGGTGCGTGGGCTCATGCCAATGCGCGAGCCAAAATTGCCCAAAATCAGGCCAACCGGCACCACTGCAATCACGCCAGAACCGCCCAGTTGCTCACTCAAGAGATAACTGCCGTAGGCGGCCACAAGGGCCAAGGATTGTTCGAGCAGCGGTAGATCGAGTCGTTGCGTCAGAAACGAAACCCCGAACCCGATCAGGCAACCGGAACCAATGCCGATACCGAGATAGCGAATTAAGTCGGCCAGCAGTGATTTTGCCTCAAACCCTTGCACTTCTAGCGGCAGCGCTAGCAGAAGACTGAGGGTAACAACTGCGACCCCATCGTTGAAAAGACTTTCGCCCTCGACCAAGGTTCGTGTCCGTTCTGCCACCCCTAACTCACGGAACATGGCGATCACAGACACTGGATCTGTTGTCGCCAAACTTGCCCCAATCAAGAGGGCAATCACGATAGGAACTGAGGTAGTCTGCGAGAGTCCAAAAGCGATACCAAGGATTGAAATTCCGACGCCAATCACGGCATAGAGGCTGATTGGAACCCAATCTTTTTTGAGGTTATTCCATTTCAAATTCCAAGCCGCTTCAAACAATAGGGGCGGCAAGAAAATCGAGAGAATTAACTCCGGCGATAAGTTGATCAGCCGGACATTAAATAGGGCCAGCCCTAACCCCGCAATCACCAAAAGTAAAGTGTAGGGAATTTGGCGAAACCAGCTAAAAACCTGGGGTAGAGTTGCCACACTAAGGGCGACGACCAGAGCCAAAAAAAACCGCTCTAATCCGTATTCCAGCGCTGGCTCAGTGGCCAGGACTTCAAGGCTCATGGGTGTGTGTGTAGCAGGCTATCGTCCATTATTCGGCCTCAGCCTCGTAATCCTGCAGCCAGCGGTGTTTTTGGGCCAAGCGACTCAGCGATCGCGGGATCAATTCCAGCGATCCAAAAACGTTTCGAATGCTTCTGGATCTAGATCCTCTGCCGTGAACCCCCAGCCCAAATCCTGATCGGCCGGAGCGGCATAGTGCTGCGCGATCGCAGTTTGTCGATGCTGCCGCCGCCAGGTTTCGAGGGCTTCCTGAATGACCGCTTCAGGGTCCAGCCCCTGCGCTTCGATGTAGGCGAGCAAATGATCCGCGATTTCCAAGGTGTAGCGAGCCATCGTCAGCAATCACCAAGAAGAACTGTTCGGTCAGGGTTTAGGGCGTCTGGGGTTCAGTCTCGGGGAGGGGGCCCAGGTTCCACTGGCACAGCGACTTGGGGGGCCGGTGCTAGCACGGCTTCCACGAGAACCCAGCCCTGCATGGAGGCACGGTGCTGCCAGTTGTCTGGCAAGGCGGGGACTTGGGCAGGGGCAACCCAAACGCGATCGCCCGCTGGCCGATCGGTAATCGTCTGCAGGCGCTGACCCAAGCGTGGACTGTTGAGGGCCAGTTGAATCCACTGCTGATGAGTTGTGCCATCCACCGGATCGATCGCCCAAAAATTGACGGGTGCTTCTCGTAATAGAGCTTGCACTGCCGGTTGTTGCAGTGCGTAGCGCGTTACGGGACTGCGATCGCTCAGCAGGTGCCAATGGCTGACGGTGGCTAGCCCCAACCAGGGTCCGAGCAGCCAGCCACAGCACCAAAGCAGACTGGCTTTCCGCAGTTGTTGCCGCTGGCTATAGACAATCGGCAGAGTTAGCCAGCCCAGCCCTAGCGCGATCGCCACCCAGCCATAGGGACGCAAACTCGGATCGGCAAGGGCTGAAATTTGACCCGAGAGCAGGGCAATCGCAGCGAGTACCAACACCAGTCCCAATCCGCCAAAGGTCCAGCTCAGCATTGCAGTCCAGCGATGAGTCGGCTGACGAGCACTCAAGCTAAATCCAGAGGATGGCTTCAGACTGGTCGCCAGCCAGCTCAAGCTCATTGCTGCCAGCAAAGCCACCCAGGGCAACAGCTGCAAGGCGTAGTAAGGCGTGCGGGTGCGAAAGCTGGAGAGAATCAGCAATAGTAGCAGCGGATAGACACCCAGTAGCCATTGATAGTGCCGCTGTAAATCACGATCGCGTTCCGGTCGCAGCCAGAGGCGAACCCAGCCAATTAGCCCAAACAGTGGCCATGGGAAAGCATTGAGCGGCAAGTTCCAGAGGTAGAAAGTCCAAGGCTGGCTGTAGAGATCTTCGCTGGCCAGAAAGAAAAATTTGTCGAAGAGTTGGGCGATCGCGAGATCACCCCAGCGCTGCTGACTGCCCCAGAGCCAAATCCCGACCGGAATCCAGCCGACGATGAGGCCAAGCCAGAGGCCACGATTGCGCAGTAGCTTCGGCGCATACCAGAAAAACCAAGGAGCGATCGCAAGCAGTGGCACGCCAATCATGAAGCCTTTGATCAAAAAGCCAAGGCCAACCCCCAAACCCGCCACAAAGCCCCAGAGATTAGCTCGGCGATCGCCCGAGACGGCTTGTAGGAGCGCCCAAATCGAGAGCAACTCGACCGCTAGCAACGGCATATCTTGGGTTGCTAGTTGCGCGTACTGAAACCAAAGGGGCGTCACTAGCAGAATGCCCGCCGCCAACAGGGCTTGGGGACGAGGCAAGAGGCGATCGCCAATCGCAAAGGTCAACCAGAGCGTTGCCAGTCCACTGAGCAAAGCCGGTAGGCGGACGGCAGTGGTGCAGAAGCCAAACAGCTTGTAACTCGCAGCGATCAGCCATTGCACCCCGATTGTGCGGTCGTAGAGTGGCTCTTGCCACCAGCGCGGCGTTACCCAATCACCCGTTTCCACAATCCAACGGGCCTGCAGGGCGTAATAGCCCTCATCGTGAGACATCAGACTTGTTGAGGAGCCAAGACTCAACCCCACCAAGATCAGGAAAGCTAACAGCAGCAGACCGAGGGCGATCGCGATCGCGGGTCGGCGCGGGCCCATAATCCTTGGTGAGCGGCTCGAAAACATCGATACCAGCCATGCAACGCCCCTACGCTACCACCCCACCTTTTCGGATCGGAGACTAGGATGGGGGCGTTTTCTGTGAGGCTGACTAGCGCGTGGCAGCTCAAAATCTCTACATTCTGCACATTCAGACCCATGGTCTGCTGCGAGGGCAGAACTTGGAACTGGGGCGAGATGCCGACACCGGCGGGCAGACCAAGTACGTCTTAGAACTGGCTCAAGCCCAAGCTAAATCCCCACAAGTCCAACAAGTCGACATCATCACCCGCCAAATCACCGACCCCCGCGTCAGTGTTGGTTACAGTCAGGCGATCGAACCCTTTGCGCCCAAAGGTCGGATTGTCCGTTTGCCTTTTGGCCCCAAACGCTACCTCCGTAAAGAGCTGCTTTGGCCCCATCTCTACACCTTTGCGGATGCAATTCTCCAATATCTGGCTCAGCAAAAGCGCACCCCGACTTGGATTCAGGCCCACTATGCTGATGCTGGCCAAGTGGGATCACTGCTGAGTCGCTGGTTGAATGTACCGCTAATTTTCACAGGGCATTCTCTGGGGCGGATCAAGCTAAAAAAGCTGTTGGAGCAAGACTGGCCGCTTGAGGAAATTGAAGCGCAATTCAATATTCAACAGCGAATTGATGCGGAGGAGATGACGCTCACTCATGCTGACTGGATTGTCGCCAGCACTCAGCAGGAAGTGGAGGAGCAATACCGCGTTTACGATCGCTACAACCCAGAGCGCAAGCTTGTCATTCCACCGGGTGTCGATACCGATCGCTTCAGGTTTCAGCCCTTGGGCGATCGCGGTGTTGTTCTCCAACAGGAACTGAGCCGCTTTCTGCGCGACCCAGAAAAACCTCAAATTCTCTGCCTCTGTCGCCCCGCACCTCGCAAAAATGTACCGGCGCTGGTGCGAGCCTTTGGCGAACATCCTTGGCTGCGCAAAAAAGCCAACCTTGTCTTAGTACTGGGCAGCCGCCAAGACATCAACCAGATGGATCGCGGCAGTCGGCAGGTGTTCCAAGAGATTTTCCATCTGGTCGATCGCTACGACCTCTACGGCAGCGTCGCCTATCCCAAACAGCATCAGGCTGATGATGTGCCGGAGTTCTATCGCCTAGCGGCTCATTCCGGCGGGGTATTCGTCAATCCGGCGCTGACCGAACCTTTTGGTTTGACAATTTTGGAGGCAGGAAGCTGCGGCGTGCCGGTGGTGGCAACCCATGATGGCGGCCCCCAGGAAATTCTCAAACACTGTGATTTCGGCACTTTAGTTGATGTCAGCCGACCCGCTAATATCGCGACTGCACTCGCCACCCTGCTGAGCGATCGCGATCTTTGGCAGTGCTATCACCGCAATGGCATTGAAAAAGTTCCCGCCCATTACAGCTGGGATCAACATGTCAATACCCTGTTTGAGCGCATGGAAACGGTGGCTTTGCCTCGTCGTCGTGCTGTCAGTTTCGTACGGAGTCGCAAACGCTTGATTGATGCCAAACGCCTTGTCGTTAGTGACATCGACAACACACTGTTGGCCGATCGTCAAGGACTCGAGAATTTAATGACCTATCTCGATCAGTATCGCGATCATTTTGCCTTTGGAATTGCCACGGGGCGTCGCCTAGACTCTGCCCAAGAAGTCTTGAAAGAGTGGGGCGTTCCTTCGCCAAACTTCTGGGTGACTTCCGTCGGCAGCGAGATTCACTATGGCACCGATGCTGAACCGGATATCAGCTGGGAAAAGCATATCAATCGCAACTGGAATCCTCAGCGAATTCGGGCAGTAATGGCACAACTACCCTTTCTTGAACTGCAGCCGGAAGAGGATCAAACACCCTTCAAAGTCAGCTTCTTTGTCCGCGATCGCCACGAGACTGTGCTGCGAGAAGTACGGCAACATCTTCGCCGCCATCGCCTGCGGCTGAAGTCAATCTATTCCCATCAGGAGTTTCTTGACATTCTGCCGCTAGCTGCCTCGAAAGGGGATGCGATTCGCCACCTCTCACTCCGCTGGCGGATTCCTCTTGAGAACATTTTGGTGGCAGGCGATTCTGGTAACGATGAGGAAATGCTCAAGGGCCATAATCTCGGCGTTGTAGTTGGCAATTACTCACCGGAATCGGAGCCACTGCGCAGCTACGAGCGCGTCTATTTTGCTGAGGGCCACTATGCTAATGGCATTCTGGAAGCCTTAAAACACTATCGCTTTTTTGAGGCGATCGCTTAACCTTTTCAGTTAAAGATTGGGCGATCGCGTTGCTGCAATAGGTAGCGATTGCCAATCTTGACCATTCCACTTGAGCGGGCAGCCAAAGTATTCAGTGCGATATTGCAGTCTTTTTCACGACGGGCTGAGAGAAGCGCGTGGGCTTAAGGTCTTTTTTGCAATCCCATGCATTTAATGTTTTTGGAGCCAGCGATTTAAATCAGCGACAGTCTCAAAGTCGAGCCAATCAAGACTCAAGGCTTCGATCGCCTCCAATGACAGCGATCGAATCTGCTGCTCCTGCTCTTCCGTTAAGTTCTCAAATCGCCGCTGCAGCTGCCTCAAGACCAGAGCCAGCTCACCTTCTTGGCGTCCCTTTTTCTCACCTTCTTCCACCGCGCTTTGATAGAGGCGGGTTTGTTTTAAGTCGGAGACTTCAATACCGAGCATTTGATGAATCTCCTCAATCTCAAGCTGAGGCAACTTACTTGCCACTATAGCCTCCACCAGTTCGAGTAGCTGCTCAAACGCATCCTCATCCTCTGCTGACAACAACACCGCTCTCGCCGTCTCTCCTATCGCTGCCACTGGTACGACCAATAGCTTCAGCAACTGCAATCGCACTGAATTCAGCGATCGCCCGATCAAATCCTCTAGATACAGCCGCTGCACTCGTCCCTGCAGCAGTTCCGTAAAACTCGACTCTTCACCTAAGTCCAGCGATCGCGCCCTGATCAGCAATAGCCCTCTCCAATTGGCTGCCTCGGGATACTGACGGATGTAACCAAATAACTCTGCAAAGTAGCGACTGTAAAAGCCGCGATCGCTCTGCATCTGCGCTTCTAAAAACACTGTTGGATAGCCGCTTCCTTCTTCGATCGGCTCCAGCAATCCATCTAGCCGAAACTCTTGCGCCTTCACCACCGGTGCCGAAAACCGGTACTTTGCCTCGGGCGGAATACCCTCCACCAGTTCCGTCACCAAATCGGGCAGTGTCGCAAAAATTGCGTAAAACAGCTTGTCTGTCTTCATCTCAGCCAGGGTATCAGTCCAGCGATCGCGTTGCAGCGACGGCCTGAGCCAGGCTGAGGGCCACAATCGGCGCGGTCACCGCTCGCAAAATTGATGACCCAAGGGAAACCGGCGTCCATCCGACAGCGATCGCTTGCTCAATCTCGGCGTCACTCCAGCCGCCTTCGGGACCAATTGCGATCGCGAGATCCGTCCAAGCCGGTTGGGCTTGCAGCCAAGGCAGTAAGTTTGGCAGCGATCGCCGTGCCAAGCAGATACAGCGCAGTGAATCTGCGGGGATTTGAGCGATCGCTTCTGACCACAAACGGATCGGTTCAAGCTGCGGGAGGTAGAGGCGTTCTGATTGTTCGCTGGCCTCGATCGCAATCTTGCGCCAGCGATCAGTTTTCTGCGCTTCTGGTCGCACCTGACTGCGATCGCTAATCACCGGCTGAATCGTGGTCACGCCCAACTCGGTTGCCTGACGAATCACCTCATCGAAGCCCTGTTTAGGCAGGGATTGGATCAGCGTCAGTCTTGGTTGAGCAGGCGGCAGGACTGGCACAGCTCCTACGGGGAAAAGCTGATCGCGATCGCCCAATTCTGCCGTCCACAAGCCGCCTTGCCCGTCGATCACGGCACAGCGATCGCCTGGTTTGAGGCGCAAAACCCGCTGCAAGTAATGACGTTGATCCGCCGTTAACGACCAGCGATCGCCCTGCAATTGTTCGGGTGGCAGCCAGAGCCGTCGCAGTTCCCGCGCCATCAGCCCACCGGCAGCGGTTGCAACTCACCCAAGCTGGGTTTGAAGATGCTGGTTTTTAGCCCTGCGGCGCTGAGTTGCGCTTCCAGTTCCGCCTGACTGCCGGAGCCGCGAATGATCTTGTTGAGAATGCCTTTGGACTCGATATCGCCGCCCGTAGCCGTTGGCAATAGGACTTGGAGTTGCAGCCGTTGTGCTAATTCCAGAGCTGTTTTGGCGCCTTGGATGATCGGCCCTGCCAGCGGCAAGTCTAGGCTTTCGATTGGGGCGATCGCAGCAGTCACAGGGCCAGTCACGCTAGGGTCATGAAAACCGTGCGGCTCGTAGTAGAGGCTTTGTCCCGACTGGCGATCGCGAAGTAGGTAGCCGTTTTCGACTTGCGGGACGGGTGCGCCCTTGGTGGCTTGTAGTTCTAGATTGCCGATCGTGACGCTCTCACCCGGACTCAGCACCGTGACTTGGCTAAAGCCCAGCTTGCGAGCGACTTTGGCCGCTGCGGGTGACGCAAAGACAGGAATGCTGCGATCGAGCTGTTCTAGGGTCGGCACATGGGCATGATCCGGCAGACCTTGGGACAAAATCAGAGCATCGATCGCCTCAGGAATCGTCCACTGGTTCTTGTGGCGAGCTTCAAAAAACCACGCCTGATTACCAAAGCTGAGCGGCCCCACCAACCACGGATCAATCAGCAGGCGCAGACCCGCCCATTGCACTAGCCAGCTGTTGGCACCGTAATAACAGACTTCCATCACACCGTTTCCAGTTGAAGAGCACGCTGACGACGATTGTGCGCGAGGGCGATCGCTAATTCCAGCGCCGCCAGAAAACTCTCAGGTCGCGCCATGCCTTGACCCGCGATATCGAAAGCCGTGCCGTGATCCGGCGAAGTCCGCACAAACGGCAAGCCAATCGTCGTATTAACTGCGCGATCGAAGGCTAACAGCTTTACAGGGATCAAACCTTGGTCGTGATAGAGCGCCAGATAAGCATCCGGCGCAGCCACGCCCGCTCGCTGCCAAGCCTGCCCCGCTGAAAGCCAGAGCGTATCGGGCGGTTGGGGCCCCTGTAGCTGGACTTGCGGAAAGCGATCGCGCATCGATGCTAGCCACGGGATTAGCCAATCCTGTTCCTCACGTCCGAGGCGGCCTTGCTCGCCGCTGTGGGGATTGAGTCCTGCGATCGCGATCGTCGGTCGATCAATCCCGAAATCCTGCCGCAGACAGTCGATCAAGAGGCTGAGTTTCTGGGTCAGCAACTCGGGGCTAAGGACATGAGGGACGTCCCGCAGCGGAATATGCGTTGTCGCCAACAGGGTGCGGAGTTCCCAGCCCGTCTGGGGCGATCGCGCCACAAACAACATCCCTGATCGCGAGACTTGAGCAGCCTCAGCCAGCACCTCTGTTTGCCCCGGATAGCCATGCCCCGCCAGTTGCCAAGCTGCCTTGGCGATGGGCGCCGTAACGATCGCTTCAAACTGTCCTTCTAGCGTCCCTGCGATCGCGCTTTCCAACGCTCGAAAGCTGACTTCGCCGCTCTCGGCTGTGATCTCGCCAGTCTGAATGTCCGTTGGAGGATCTGCCGTCGTCCGTTGAGCAAAGTCAGCAGGATCTGCTACCTCAGTCCGCGATCGCAGATTTTGATAACAGGTCTGCCAGCAGAGCGGACTACCGACCAAGGTGATCTCGGTATGCTGAAGAAGGCCTTGAGACTGGGCGATCGCCAGCGCTTTGAGCGCCACTTCGGGACCAATCCCGGCAGGATCCCCCAAGCTGATAGCCACCTGCAGCGGTGAAAGTGACGGCGAAAGCATGGGGCGCTACCTAAAAATTCTGGCGCTGTTCTGGAGCACCGCGATCGCGGCGGAACTGGAATACCGTCTCAATTTTCTCCTCGCCAGCTTCAGTAGTTTGGGTGGTTTGGCGGGCAGCTTATTTGGCCTCTTCCTCTTCTATCGTACGGGCTACCGCTTTCAGGGTTGGTCTTGGCCAGAAGCACAGCTCGTATTGGGCATCTTCACGCTCTTGCAAGGCGCTTCGGCCACACTGTTTGTGCCCAACCTCAACAAAATCGTCGAGCAAGTCCAGCAAGGCACCTTAGATTTCGTGCTGCTTAAGCCCGTCAGCTCGCAATTTTGGCTCTCGACCCGCAGCCTTTCGCCTTGGGGCATCCCTGACTTTCTCTTTGGACTGGTGCTGATTGGCTATGCCGGTCAACAGTTGGGGTTGTCGCTGCTCGATTATTTGCAAGGCATTTTGCCGCTGGCCTGTAGCTTGGTGATTCTCTACAGCCTTTGGTTCATGATGGGGTCGCTCAGCATTTGGTTCGTCAAAATCTACAACGTCACCGAGGTTCTGCGCGGGCTGGTGGAAGCGGGACGCTATCCGATCAGTGCCTATCCCGCAGGCTTCCGAATCTTTTTCACCTTCGTTGTGCCGGTTGCCTTTCTCACGACCTTTCCCGCCGAAGCCGCCCTCGATCGCCGCCCGTTATTTTGGCTCTCTGGCGCAGCTTTCCTCGCGATCGCCTTGCTCTGGCTCTCTAATCGCTTTTGGCGCTTTGCCCTGCGCTTCTACACCAGCGCCTCCAGCTAAATTCAGGTCGGATTAGAACTGGCTACGATCGCCTGAATCCCGGTTTGGAGCGTGTCAAAACAGGGCTGGAGTTGGGCCTGCACTTCTGGTGGAAATCTTTTTAAGGCAACGCCTAATAAGGTTTCGATCGCCTGTTGCATGGCTGCGATCGGCACTTCCAATTCTTCGTAAACGACGGCTAAAGCTTCAAAGCCCGCAGGCGTGGCGTAGTCGGCCCGTCCTGCTGCAACCCCGTAACTGAGACAACGCAAAAACTGCCAACAATCGCGCCAGCAAGACTGCGATCGCGCCTCGGGGTAGAGCGCCCCACCCAGTTCGGTAATGCCGGGAAAGCGATCGAGCAAATCAGCACGGGCGATCGCGATTAATTCGTCGGCATCATCGCGCAGAAACCGGGCTGCCGTCGGGTTGGCATTAGGGAGGCAGGCTAAAGCGATCGCGACCAAATCCGCATCGGTCAAAAAGCGCTGCTCCTCCTCAGCCGCTTGGAAGCGCGTCAGCAGTTCCGCCGGAATCTCGGTCTGCCATGCCTGAAAAGTCGTCAGGCGAGCTTGGGGCAACAGTTGGCGGGCGCGATCGCTGAGGGGCACGACAGTTTCTGCGAAAAGCGGCTTTCTCAGCCTAAAACGCGCAACGCCCGACCGGAGCCGAGCGTTAGCGATCGCTGTCAGAGCAGCATTAGTTCAGGTGCAATCTAAGCGATCGCAGCTGCGTAGTTGGCAGAGGCGAAGTCCCAGTTCGCCAGCTTCTCAACGAAGGTGCTGATGTAGTCGGGACGACGGTTTTGGTAGTCGAGGTAGTAAGCGTGTTCCCAGACATCGATGGTCAGTAGCGGGGTTTGACCATGGGCAATCGGGGTGTCGGCGTTGCCGGTTTTGGTGATTTTGAGGGTGCCATTGTCCAGCACCAACCAAGCCCAGCCGCTGCCGAACTGGGTTGCTGCGGCTTGTTTGAACTCGGTCACGAAGTTCTCGAAACTGCCGAAGTCAGCGGCGATTTTGTCGGCCAACGCGCCGGTGGGAGCGCCACCGCCATTGGGCTTGATCGAGTTCCAGTAAAAGCTGTGGTTCCAAGCTTGAGCCGCATTGTTGAACAGACCGGCTTTGCTAGCGTCACCCGCGATCGCTTTGATCACGGCTTCGATCGGCTGGCCATCGAGGTCGGTGTCTTCGACGGCGTTGTTGTAGTTATTGATGTAGGCCGCGTGGTGCTTATCGTGGTGGAACTCCAGCGTTTCCTTGGTGATGTAAGGCGCCAGTGCCGTGTAGTCAAAGGGCAATGCTGGCAATTCGTAGGACACGCAGTGTGTTCCCTTGAGCAGGTTGTCTTTACCTAGATTAATAAAAACCGGACGCTTCCCTCGTCTGAGCGTCTCCTGCAGCACAAGCCACCCGAGATTGACTAAGGTCGCTTCCGCTATCTGAGATAGTTGAACCTGCAGATTGTGAGCTGAGCCCCATGACCCACGCCACCGACGTGCTGACGCTAGCCCGCTGGCTGGCTGCCGACTTCAGCAATCAAGCCCAAGCCTTCGAAAATCCGCCTTTCTTCGCCCATATCCGTGTCTGTATGCGGCCGCTGGCGCTGGAGGTTCTGGATGGCCTCAGCCTCTACGTGGAGCAAGCCTACGACCTCGACGTCAATCAGCCCTATCGCGCCCGTGTCTTGAAATTGGTACCTGCGGGCGACCACATCGAAATTGAGAACTTCCGGGTCATTGATGGCGAGGACTTGTTTGGGGCGTCCCGCGATCGCGATCGCCTGGCCAAATTGACACGCGATCGCCTCGAGAAACTACCGGGCTGCACCCTCATCACCCATTGGACGGGGAATGGCTTCAAAGGCGTCGTAGAACCCGGCAAGGGCTGCATTGTTGAGCGCAAGGGCCAGGCGACTTATCTCGAAAGCGAATTTGAAATCGACGACGAGAAGATGATCAGCCTCGATCGCGGCCGTCATCCTGAAACCGATGAACAGGTTTGGGGATCGGTGGCGGGGCCATTTCACTTCCTGCGCTGGCACAGTTTTGCCGACGAAGTGCCCACCCCGTAACAGCCACTGAATCCGAGTCCTGATCAGACCTCGCTATGGTGGTAGAGGTCTTGGGTCTTTCGCCGTGGCTATGGCCGATCGCATTCTTTACGTCCGTCTTCCCTGCAATCCGATCTTCCCGATCGGCGTGGTCTATCTCGCGGATCACGTCCACAAGCAGTTTCCGGCGATCGAGCAGCAGATCTTTGACCTCGGAACGGTGCCGCCGCTGGACTATAAACCCGCGCTCGATCGGGCGATCGACCAGTTCCAACCGACGCTGCTGGTCTTCTCCTGGCGAGATATTCAGATCTACGCACCGGTGGGCGGTCGTGGTGGGAATCCACTCCAAAACTCGTTTGAGTTCTACTACGGTCGTAATCCGCTGATTCGGCTGCGGGGTGCTCTCGGGGGCTTCCAAGTCGTCAGCGCCTACTACACGGAACTTTGGCGCAATCTCGGGCTGATTAAACGGGCGCAGAAACGCGCTCAGCGCTACTGTCCGGAGGTGCGGACGGTCGTCGGTGGTGGTGCGGTCAGTGTCTTCTACGAGCAGCTTGGCGACAAACTCGCTAAGGGCACAATCGTTTCGGTCGGCGAAGGCGAAACCCTGCTGGAAAAACTGCTGCGGGGCGAATCGATTGCTAATGAACGCTGCTACGTGGCCGGTGCCGAAAAACCGCGATCGCGACTGATCCACGAGCAACCGACGCCGCTAATTAAAACGGCCTGCAACTACGACTACATCGAGTCGATTTGGCCAGCATTTGGTTACTACTTGGCGGACGGCGACTTTTACATCGGCGTTCAGACCAAACGTGGCTGCCCCCATAACTGTTGTTACTGCGTCTATACGGTTGTCGAAGGCAAGCAAGTTCGCGTCAATCCGGCTGCGGAAGTCGTGGCGGAAATGCGCCAGCTCTACGATCGCGGCGTGCGCAACTTCTGGTTTACGGATGCGCAATTCATTCCAGCACGCCGCTACATCGAAGATGCCAAAGTACTCCTGCGTGAAATTCTAGCGGCAGGTCTAACCGATATTCACTGGGCGGCCTACATCCGCGCCGACAATCTCGACCCTGAGCTGGCCGAGCTGATGGTGCAAACCGGCATGAACTACTTCGAGATTGGCATCACCAGCGGGTCACAAGAACTCGTTCGCAAAATGCGGATGGGCTATAACTTGCGCACCGTTTTGGAAAATTGCCGAGCGCTGAAGGCGGCTGGTTTCAACGATTTAGTGTCGGTCAACTACTCGTTCAATGTCATTGATGAGCGAGAGGAAACGATTCGCCAAACGATCGCCTATCACCGCGAATTAGAGGCGATTTTTGGGGCAGACAAAGTTGAACCTGCGATCTTTTTCATCGGCCTCCAACCGCACACTCATCTTGAAGATTACGCCTTTGAGCAAGGGGTGCTGAAGCGGGATTACAACCCGATGAGCATGATGCCTTGGACAGCGAAAAAGCTGCTCTGGAATCCGGAACCCATGGGCTCATTCTTTGGTGAAGTCTGTCTCGAAGCCTTCCAGCGCAATCCCTACGACTTTGGTCGCGAGGTGATGCAGTTGCTGGAGAACCGACTGGGGCGATCGCCTCTGGCAGAAGCTTTTACCCCTCCAGTCCCGGAGTCTGCGCCGCGATCGCTGGCTTCTGTGTCTTACCAATCGTGGGTCAGCGCATTCTTGGGCTCGATCCGGGGTTGGCGATCGTGGGGTTCGGAGCGCTGCTCTGCCCTGACTCACGCCAAGGCAGTCTGGAACTACTGGACTTCGGCGTCATTTCAACGCCGGCTGGCGCAGAGATTGGCGATCGCCTCGAAACGATCTATCAGGATCTGCATCAGCTCATTGATCTGGTGCAGCCGGATGCAGTCGCCGTCGAAAAGCTGTTCTTCTACCGCATGGGCAACACGATCGCGGTTGCACAAGCCCGAGGAGTGCTGATGTTGGTTTTACGGCAGCGCCGCTTGCCTTACTGTGAGTTCACGCCAGCCCAGGTCAAACAAGCCCTTACGGGTTATGGTAATGCCCCCAAGTTAGCCGTCCAACAAGCGGTTCAACGGGAATTACAGCTAGACGCAATTCCGCGTCCTGATGACGCGGCCGATGCCGTGGCGCTCGCCTTGACCGCTTGGTTTCAGCAACTGGCCTAGTTTTGCTTGGCAATGCTGACGCCAGAGCCACAAACCCCTGCTGATGCTCTAAGCCACGCCAACTTGCAGCGGCACACTCATCGCTTCCAGTCCCCACTCCGCTTCAGTCAGCGGCAAGACAGAGGGGCTTTTGTGGACCAGCGCCGCAGCCGGCTCTGAAAATAGTTGACTACTAGAGCGGCGGGCTGGCCAGTCGCTGCCAACGGTGACGTGCAGAAGTTGACATTCGCCGGCCCAGCGACGGTCAGCTGAGTAGAACTGGCAGTACCGACAGGTTATGGGGAAGGGGGCCATTGCGATCGCACTCACGAATCACGAGCCTATGATCCCAAAGTCATTCTTAACTTTCAGGGGGACTGAACGCCCTAAACATGAATAGCCGTCAGTGTTTAGACGGATTATTTTCTGAGAAACAGCTTAAGAATCTTTTCGTGAATTTGTTACATCTGGAAATTTATCTGGTGGCAATTTAGACGTAAACAACAGAGTTTTGAGGACTTTAAGGTCGGGGATCAAGAAAAACAGAGCAGAACAGGTAAATGAGTGACCTGTTACTAGGGCCAGCTCTCGGGAGCGCAGAATTAAAATTCTGAGAATTCTAGCCCGTGGGGGACGACCACTGTTGGCGAATGCAGAGTGCACAGCAGCGCCAGCGTTGCAATTCTCCCGGTGGGGTGGGAATGCCACAGCGTGGACAGCGTGGTAAGCGACGGCTGAGGTCTCGGCGTCGCTGCAGTGGATCACTGGCGATCGCTGGGTTCAGCGTCTCGCCCCAGCGGCAGGGATGAGCTTGCCAGGATTGCCGCTGGCGATCGGATTCGAGGGGGGCCGTCACTGTGCGGCGATCACGATAGGCCGTTGAAAAGCGGATGTCCTTAATTTCCTGCGGTTTAATCTTCAATTCCTGACGCAGGCGCTGCAGCAGCCGGAGGCGTTCAAAGCTGAGGGTTTGAGCCCAAGCCCCTGAACTCACGGCAACTTGCAGGGTTTGCCGCTGAATTGCGACAGGTTCAGCTTGTGCAGCGATCGCCGGCCCCACCAGACCAGACCAGCGCTGTTGAATTTGGCGCAGGGTGCGATCTTGCTGCCAGCGCGGATCTTGCTGTAACTGCCGGAGCAGCTGTTCGAGCGATCGGGGTTGCATGACCAGACCTTACGCCAGAGAAAACCAACAAGGACTCAGTGTGAAAACAGCCATTCACAGCAACAAGCGGTTGGCGTTGGCTGCTCAGCCGCTACACTAACGAGCGCGTTGGCTCTCTCTAATTGTTATGCCTTCTTCATTGCCCGAGCCAGTTCAGCGAATCCTGCAGGGGAGTGATACCAGCCTCGACCAGGAGCTGCGAGACTTCCAAGCTTGGAGCCAAGCCAACCCAGATTGGGACAAAGTTGTAACGCCCATAACGCCGCCGCCTCAGCAGGAATTTGACTCTACAGAAGCCTTGTTTGCGGCCAGTCATCAGGGCTGGCGACGCTTGCTGCCCGTCGATCGCACACCCCTCTATGCCGTCTCAGTGGTCGCCACAGTGCTGGTGCTTGCAGTCGCCCTTGGCAGTCAACTGGTGAAGCGATCGCCGACGCCCGCTCCCTCCCCTAGCGTCGCCTTCCAAGGACCCGATCTCAGCCAGCGCGAATTTGCCGATCTCAGTCTCGATCGCCTCAGCCAAATTAATCCTGAAGGCCGCGATCGCCCCCGCTTTCAGCTGTTCGTTCAGGCAAGCCCCGGTCAAGACCTTACCCAACTAGCCGCACTCATCCCCGGTTCGGAAGTGCAAGGCGATCGCCTCTTGGTGGGCGAATTTCGCGATCGCCAAGCGGCTACCGCGCGTCAACAGCAGTTTCGGCAGCAGGGCTATAGCACCGAGCTCAAGACAGCACCCTAAATTGGGCCTCAGCAAGCGGAGTCTGACCCAGCCAGCAAGGACGGAAATCCGGTCTTTTGCTCACCCTAGGACTTGACCGTCAGCCAGATCCTCCTTGCTACACTGAATCTCAGCGCCAACCGCAGCGTCTTTTCCCAAGCTTTGGGATATTAGCCCCAGCCTTGAGAGTGGGGCGCGTCAACGCGAATAGGAAGTTTGCGTCATGGGACTTTTCGACCGCATCAGCCGTGTTGTCCGAGCCAACATGAATGACATGGTCAGCAAGGCTGAGGATCCTGAAAAGATTCTCGAGCAAGCCTTGATGGACATGCAGGAGGATCTGATTCAACTGCGGCAAGCCGTCGCGACCGCGATCGCAGGTCAAAAGCGCATCGAGCAGCAGATGAATCAAGCACAGACCCAAGCCGCCAGCTGGCAGCAGCGCGCTCAACTCGCTCTGCAAAAAGGCCAAGAAGATCTGGCGCGTCAAGCGCTGAGCCGCAAGAAAACCTTCAATGAAACGGCCGTTGCCCTGAAGACTCAGCTGGATCAACAGGCTGGACAAGTCGACACCCTCAAGCGCAACTTGGTAGCGCTCGAAGGCAAAATTGCCGAGGCCAAAACCAAGAAAGACATGCTCAAGGCGCGGGCTCAAGCGGCCAAGGCCCAAGAGCAACTGCAAAGTGCTGTTGGTCGCCTGAGCACCAATACCTCCATGGCTGCTTTTGAGCGGATGGAAGAGAAAGTTCTGAGCATGGAGGCGAAAGCTCAAGCCTCGGCTGAACTAGCAGGCACCGACCTCGAAAGTCAGTTTGTATCGCTGGAAGCAGGCGGCGATGTGGAAGATGAACTCGCAGCAATGAAAGCCCAACTGGCGGGTGCACCCACAGCGACTACGGCATTGCCCCCGGGTGCCGCAACTCCCGTCAGCGTTTCTCAGCCCAGCACAGTTGATGCAGAACTAGAAGCCCTGAAGCGCGAACTCGACGGACTCTAGAGCATTCTTCCAAACTGCATACTCTGCAACTTCAGCAATGGGTCTTTGGGTCGGTTGCTGATTTTTTATGCTGTAGCACTACCGCGATCGCCTCAATTTTCACGAGTATTTACAAGCAAGCACCGCAGTGTGCCATGCTATGGAGCAGTTTTTTAACTCTGCCTCACTCCACGGCGTCTCCTATCGGAGGTTTGCACAATGGCACTATTCGATCGCATTGGCGGAGCAGAAGATCCTAGACAAGCCATTGAGAATGCTTTCGCAGATATACAGAAAGCACTAATTCAACTCCGGCAAGCAGTGGCTACAGCAAACGTAGGCAAGCAGCGCCTTGAACTGCAAATAGCAGAGGTACAGTCGCAGGCTAATATTTGGGGACAGCACATACAGCGTGCTACACAGCATGGGCAGCAAGACTCGGTGCGACGCGCTGAGCAAGAGATGCAATCCTGCAACATAACAGTGTTGAGGTTGAAGAGACAGTTAACTCAGCAAACTGAGCATATTGCAACACTCAACCGCAGCTTAGTAGACGCTGAAAGGCAAGTCGCCACGGCTAGGGCTCAGACAAACATGTTGAAGGCGCAGGCAGATATCGCTGCTGCTCAATCGTGCCTGCAAGGTTCGGTGAGTCGTCTCAGCAACAATACTTCCATGGCTGCTTTTGAGCGCATGGAGGAAGAAATTCTAGGCCCGCAGGCCAGTGCCGACTTAGCTGCCACTGATTGCACAAGTCAATTTCAAGCTCTCGTCAACGCTGATGACATAGATTGGAGTCCTGACTCTCAGTCATTAATTCAGCGGGTTGAGATTGAAGTGATCGATTCTGAATTAGCAGTCTTGAAGCGCGAACTGGACTCGCTTTAGGCTTACGCTGAGCGATCGCAACTGACCTGCCGCCCAGCACACGGGGCGATCGCGCCACACTGGGAAAGAACTTGATTCACTTTTTTCCCAGGACAGTTGCCCATGCTGGTTAAAACCTCAGAGTCGCGCTGGCTCGTGCCTTTCCAACGCCGGCAGCGACAATGCTCTTTGGTGGCAGCGGGCGTTTCTTCCATTGGATCCTTCGCTGGAATCATCGCCAAAGGCTGGCTAATTCAAGACATGACCCAGCAGCCACTCTTGCTGGCCGTCAATTTTGCTTGCCTCAGCCTACCGGCAGTCTTCCTTTCACCCCATGCAGGCACGCTCACCGATCGCATTGGGTCCGAATCCGTCCTCAAGCGATCGCAGTACTTTTTGCTGATTGGGGCCATTTTTTCCGCGATCGGCTACGTCCTTTGCAATGGCTGGGTTGCTGGGCAAGTAACAGCGCTGATCGGCGGCACGCTAATCGTTGGTATTGCCAGCGCCTACGAGCTGACTTCGCGCCTGAAATATGTCGGCCTCATTGTTCCAGAAGCAACCTTGGCAGGCTATCTGGCCCAGTTCTCCGTCATCTTCAATGTCGCCAAGCTGATCGGTCCACCAGTGGGGGGGTTCGCTTTGACCTTCCTCCACCCTTCTTGGGTCTTGAGCCTGGACGCTCTCAGCTACCTGGTGCCAATCGCCGTCGTCAACCTTGTGATGCAACCGCGATCGCTGACAGCAGCCGAGCAGCCGCAGCATCGCCTGACTATGACCCAAGCTTGGCAGGGCATCACCCCACAACTACGCAGCATCACACTGTTTGCAGGCGTGGCATCCGTAATCGGCTTTTTCCATCCTGCGATCGTGCCAGTGCTGGCGAAGGCCTACATCGGCCCCGATCCGCTCTCCTTGGGGTGGCTGACGGCCAGCATTGCGATCGGCAGCATCACCGCCGGTCTACTGCAACAGCGCTTCAGCGAATCGGTTATCGGTCGGCCTCGCCAAATGCTGATTCTGGCAACCGGCGTGACAGCGATCGCGCAGGTCGGCTTTGCCCTCCAGCCCAACGCAGGCATAGCTCTCTTCCTAGCCGCCTTGATTGGCTTTGGAACGGCTGGTCTGCTGGCAGGAGCCAACATCATTGGTCAGGCTCTTGCCCCCCGGGAATATCGCGGGCGCGTCGCGGGTCTGACTCAGATCGCCACCTTGGGGGGGGGCGGTGTCAGCAGTTTGCTAGCAGGCGGCCTAATTGCACAATTAGGACTACCCCTAGCCATGGGACTGCTCGGGGTAGCGGGGCTGCTTGCAGCACTGGTCTACGGGCGTCAATCTCTGCAGACAGCAACCCGCTAATCATCCAGCCTTTGACCTGTTCAGGAATTGCGATCGCCCCCCTATGGATGCTGCTCTCGCTGCACGGTTTAACCCTCAAGCTTGGCCTTTCTCGGCTGATGGTCTGCCAGCTGGGGCTTGCTTGGTGGGTGGTGCTGTTCGAGATGCCTTGTTGGGTCGCCTAAGCGACCCCCTTGATCTGGATTGGGTGGTGCCCAACGGCGCCGTCGAAACAGCTCGATCCTTGGCCCGGCAGCACCAGGCTGGCTTTGTGCTGCTCGACGCCGATCGCCAGATTGCGCGGGTTGTCTTTGCCGACATGACCGTTGACTTTGCTCAGCAGGAAGGCGATCGTCTGGAGCAAGATCTGCGGCGGCGCGATTTTACGATCAACGCGATCGCCTACGACTGGCAGCGGCAGACTGTCATCGATCCCTTAGGCGGGCAGGCCGACCTTGAGCAAGGGCTGCTGCGCATGGTTGCCCCTGAAAATCTGGTGGACGACCCGCTGCGTCTGCTTCGCGCCTATCGACAGGCAGCTCAACTCAGTTTCTCGATCGAGCCCGAGACTGCGGCAGCGATCGCTCAGTTAGCGCCACTCCTGCCACAGGTGGCTGGGGAACGGATCTGGGCGGAATTACAGCGCTTACTCAACGTGCCGCCCCCCCATCCGGTTTTGGTCGAAGCGATCGCCAGTGGACTACTGGCCCCTTGGTTCCCTGAGGCAACGCCGGAATGCATGTCCACTCTGGCTGATCATTGGCAACAACTGCAGGCGCAGGCGCCTGAATGGCCGCACTGGTTCACCGCGATCGGGCCTGGGGGCAGGCTCAGTCATCTGGCCTATGCCTGGCTAACGCGCTTGCTCCCAAGCGATCGCGATCGGGCATTGGAGTCGCTCTTGGCGCTCAAAAGTAGTCGAGCCGAGCAGCGATCGCTACTGCAACTCCAGCAGCATTGGCAAGACTGTCAAACCAGCAAAGCAGCCACTACCGCAGGGCAGGTTGCGCTGTTTCAGACCCTAGGTAAGTTGGTACCCGTGCTGCTCGTCCAGCTCGAAGCTAGTGAGTTGCGCCAAACCTTGCTGCGGCGCTACCAAACGCCCAATGACCCGATCGCTCATCTCCAGCCCCTCGTCAGTGGCACCGATCTGCAGGTATCTCTGGGGATTCGCGGTGGACCGCGTCTCGGCCAACTACTGCAGGATCTACGGGTTGCCCAAGCGGAGCAACAGTTCTCCGATTCAGCGGGGGCGATCGCCTTTGCCGCGCGTTGGCTTCAAGAGTCTCCTCTTCCTCAATAGCTTGCAAATGCCGTGTTAGCCTAATCAGTGGCATAGGCTTTTTTACGCAATCTACAGTTCCAGGTGTGCCTGCAAGGCTCTTTGGTTTTCAAGTCCTTCGGGTGGTTTCCATCCGAGCCGGAGATTGCTACCGGTCTATCGCTTCAGTCTTCCAAGGGCGTCATCCCGCGATTACTCGGAATTTACGTTTCACGTCGAAGACGGACAGTTTTGCCATGACGGGGTTCCCTTATCCCGTTTGTTGTTTGAGAGGTCAGTGACCATGTCAGTTCGTGTGTACATCGGCAATTTACCGCGCGTCATTGAGCAAGCCGAGTTGGATGCGGTGTTTGCAGAAGCCGGCGAAGTTTCGGCCAAATTGGTCACCGATCGCAAAACCGGCAAATCGCGCGGCTTTGCCTTCGCAACGGTTGCCAGCGATGAGCTAGCTGATGCCTTGATCGAGCGCTTTAACGGCACCGAAGTCCAGGGCAGCACCCTCAAGCTCGAAAAAGCGCAACCGCGCGAGCGCGACAATGAAGGCGGCAACAACCGTCGTCGCAGTGGTGGCGGTGGTAACGATAATCGCCGCTCGGGTAAAAGCGCTCCTCGGGTCATCTCGTCAGGTCCCGAAGGCTTCCAACCCGATCCTCGCTGGGCTCAAGAACTCGAAAAATTGAAAGAACTCCTCGCTGCTCAAACCGTGTCCTAGGACTGGGTATCGAGACTGTCTGAATCAATGACTGAATTGCGGCTGGGAATTTTTCTCTCAGCCGTTTTTTTCTGGCCGAAAGGCTAGGCGAATCCGGCCTGCCACGGCATTCTAATGTCAAGACATTGGATCACTCACGACATGGGCATGCTGCGTCTCTGGATTTTGGCTTTCGTCTGGCTGCCGCTGCCTGCTCTCGCCCTCCCGAGCGATCGCCAGCTCAAGGACTTTGCCAAAGATCTCTGCACCATCAACAGCCCCAGCCCCCAGCAATTCGAAGCAGCTGTCACCCAGCAACTCAATCGCTGGATTAGCGACCAAACCCTGACCGAGGCCGAGTTACAAATGCCCCAAAAAGCAGAGACTCTCGGAGCCCAACTCGCCGGTTTTCTAATCGAGCAATGTCCCCAGCAAGCCTCTAAACTATTTGGCCTCTAAGAGGTCGACATTGAGAGGTCGGTTCTTGATCCAAGGGCAAGGCAGCCAAGCGTTTATGTTTGATAGAGTCTTGCTGTCACCCGAGGAACGCCCCAATGCTGGAGCTTTACCAGTTTGAGCTATCACCCTACAGCGAAAAGGTTCGGCTGATTCTCGACTTCAAGGGTCTGGAGTATCGCAAACAGGAAGTGACCCCGGGCATTGGTCAATTCGAGGTCTTTCGCCTGTCGGGACAGCGCCAAGTCCCAGTTTTGAAAGATGGCAGCGAAGCGATCGCTGATTCCACCGCGATCGCGCAGTACCTCGATCAAAAGTTTCCAGAGCCGCCATTGACTTTGGCTGATCCGCAGCAGCAAGCCCTGAATGTCTTGCTCGAAGATTGGGCCGATCGCAGTTTTGCGACGGATGTCCGCACCGTACTCCTCGGCGCTCTCGGCTGGGATCCTAGTCTGCGGGAAGCAGCATTGCCAAACCAGGTGCCGGGTCCGCTGCGCAACTTGGTCAGCGCTGTCCCGAGTGAGGTTTTTAGCGTCCTTGGCAGTGGCGTAGGTCTCAGCCCCGAAACCCTCCGCACTGCTCGTCTCAACCTTGAGCAGGGCCTACAGGCACTCTGTCAGCGCCTACAGAACCAACCCTATCTCTTAGGCGATCGCCCCGTGCTGGCAGATTTAGCGATCGCAGCGCACAGTCTCTTCCTGAAGTTTCCGACCACTGCCGCGATCGATATTCCCGCTGGTCTGCGCGGGCGTGGGATTCCTGGCCTCGTCGATAACCCTGACTATACGGTCTTCTTCGAGTGGCGCGATCGCCTCTATCGCGATTTCCGCCGTGGTGCAGCTGTCACCCCGCCCAGCAGCGGAAATGGCCCCACCAAAATCTCGATCGACTAGAGCACAACCGCTGGGGGATTGCGAGCAGGCTGAAGAATTCCACTGACTCCAGCCTGCAGCCCCTAGCCCTAGGCAAAAATCTGTCCTTGGTCAATGAGGCGGCTGTCTTTATCAAACGTTTGGATCCGCAGCTCATTGCCATAGACTTCGAGGCCGGCAAAGCTGAGAGTGCTGGCAGATTGAGCTGTCCAAGACGAGCGGCCCACCGGCCGTAATCCAGCCCCGGCACCGACGATGAGGTAAGTCGTCCCATCAATCGGCTGCGTGCGTTCATAGCTGTGGTCATGTCCACTGATGTAAAGCTGCACACCATGACGCTTGAACAGGGGCACCAGCCGGCCGAGCAGCGTCCGATTAACGCCATAGAAGCCGGATGAATAGATCGGATGGTGGCCAAACACGACTTTCCACGGGGCATTACTGGCTTGTAGGGCGCGATCGAGCCAAGTCAGCTGCTTGTTCCAATCCGCATTGCCATTGGTATCTAGCGCAAAGAAGGCAACTGGCCCTTCTTGGAATTGGTAATAGCGCCCAGTCATGTTGAAGCCAGGGTAGCGAACCTGATCGTTGCCGTTGTTCGTGCGGATATCGTGATTCCCTAAAACCGCCCGGAACTTCACACCCGATTTCAGCAGAGGAGCATAGGGCCGCTCGAACACCGCCTGAATTTTCTCGATTTCGCCGTTGTTATAGATGTTGTCGCCGGCTAAGACAGCAAGTTTGTAAGGATTGGCACGCCGGTAACGCTCCATCGCGGCAGCCACATCGTATTGTCCCCGCGCACCAGTGCCCGTATCCGCCACTGCAATGAAGCGCAAATCTAAAGGGCGATCGCTTGCTGGCAGTGGGGTAATGGCTTGGGCGCTCACCGGTTGGAACCACTGCCGTCCCATTCCAGCAGCGATCGTACTCAGTCCACCCAACACCAGCAGTTCTCGGCGTTTCATGCCCAAGACCTCAGCAAAACGCCTACACTCTGGCCGCTAGCATCCGCGATCGCTGCAGGCTTCATCACTTCGCGGCAACCGTTCCTGCCGAGAAGCGTAAGTTTTTCAGGAAGTTGGCAGGATGATGGCGGATTTCAAGGAAAGCAGCTTGGAGTGCTGCAGGTTTATAGACTCGAAACACCTTCATCAGGGACAGAGAGGCAGCACTTTCGAGGGGACCCACAAAGCGAGTATCGCGATCGAGGAAACAGGGATGAGCGACCAGCATTTGCACATGAGCTTGACTCAGGAAAAAGCAACCTGAGTGAGGATTAACGCTGCGTTCAAAAGTAATGGGAAAGCCAAGAAACTTTCCGGTTAGCTGCATCGCCTCGCGATCGGGCCAGAACTGGACAGCGATGCCGCTATTAGGTCCATCGATGTAGAGCTTATGGGGCTTGTTATCGGTCAGCAAGGAATCGAAGCGATTGGGCTGCAGTACCGCTTGGCTGCCAACATTTGCCTGGAACCATTGCTGTTTAAGAAAGAAGAGCGGATCTTCAATGATCAGATCGTCTTCGAGGAAGCCATACCAGTCAAAGTCGTGCTGGCGATCGCGCAGGTAGGCTTGCGCTGCAAAGCCCAAGAACATGGGTTCACAGTCGACTGGGTGATGCTGATAAAGCGTCTTGGGAAGCGCAAGATGCTCGAGGACATGACAGTCCTGAGTGGTAAAAATTGCGATTTCAACCTGAACTGCTTTCTGTTGGTTGGCCGGTTGAAGTGTGCGATCGCGAATTTGGAGCAGTGCTTGTTGAGGGCCAAATTGACTATGCAACGCCGTAATCAAGCTGCTAAGAGCCGTCACACGCGGACTGGGATCGGCACCCAACGAACCATAGTTTCCGCCTGTCGGCTTCCAATAGTGTGGGACAACAAATAACAGCTTCATCGATCAACCGATGCGATTGTTTGACAGTACGGGACAGACCGCTCCTCAGTCTAGGGATTTGAGCTATCGCTCAGCGCTGAAGCATTGAGCTCGTTTGACTGCCAAGACGGTCAATCGCTGGTGGTCTTGGCGGTCGCAATAGGCTGGCAATAAAAGCTAGGGGGCCTGAGGCTGAGGTGCCGTAGGCTCCACGGGGAGGGGTGGTGCAGTGGGTTCAGGTGGAGGGGGCACCGGTGCCTGCGGTTCAACGGGTGCTGGGGGAGCGGGTTCTGCTTCGACGGCACTGGGTCCCGGCTCAAAAGATTCACCGGTGCCTCAGGGGGAGCATCTTCGTAGCGGGGTTCTTCCGCCGCCGGCTCACTGCTATATTCCGGTTCGGGATCGCGGGAACGGCTCGAGCCAGCATTGGAGGCTGGTGCGGCGGGCAGACTGCCAGCAAAACTGGGGGAGTCCGCCAACTCAATGCCAGCGCCGTAGTCATAGCGGCCGGGTCCACGATCGATCCCCCCTAGGTCACTGCCACTTGTGAACTGAGCTTTAAAGAGCGGTTTCCGTTGATCGGGGTTCGGCAGCGGCGGAAATTTTTCGGGGGGCAGGTCTTTAATGGCCTCGACCATAAAGCGATACCAAGCCACCGCAGCTGCACTACTCCCACTGCCAGTCGGGGCAAAGTTGTCGTAGCCCAGCCAAACCCCGGTCACCAACTGCGGGATGTAGCCAATAAACCAGAGGTCGCGAGCTTGTTCGGTCGTGCCCGTTTTCCCTGCCACTGCGCGATCGGGCAGGTAAGCAGCAGCCCCCGTTCCAGAGGTGACAACGCGCTCCAGCATGGATGTCACGATCGCAGCAGACCCAGGATCGAGGGCTTGCACTGGCTTGATCTGTTTGTCTTGGTAGAGGACTCGACCGCGATGATCGATGATTTCAGCGATCGGGTGGGGTGTCAGATATTTCCCCTGATTGGCCAGAGTGCCGTAAGCACTGGTGATCTCCAGCAGCGTGACGTCTGAGGCTCCTAATGCCAAGGGATAGTAGCGCGCCAAGTCCGCCCGAATTCCCATTTGGCGGGCCACCCGAATGACATTGTCAATGCCAACATCCCGCAGCACCTTGATCGCGACAATATTGACGGAATTAGTCAACGCTTGGGTCAGACTGATCGAGCCACTAAAGCTACGGCTAAAGTTTTGCGGTTTATAGCCCCCCAAATTGATCGCGGCATCCAAGTAGACCTGGGAGGGCGACATTCCTGAAGCGATCGCCGCCGCATAGACAAACATCTTGAAAGTGGAACCCGGCTGACGATAGGCCTGGGTCGCGCGGTTGAACTGGCTGCGATTGAAATCCACCCCGCCCACCATCGCCCGAATTGCCCCATCGCGAGGATCGATACTGACGAGAGCCCCCTGCAAACTGCCGTAGGTCGAGTTTTGGATAGCCTGGTCCGCCGCTTGTTGCCAGCGATAGTTCAAGGTCGTCTTGAGCGTCAGGCCGCCGTACTCCAAGACATCCGGCGCAACAAAGCGTGGCAGTTCCTGGCGAACGTAGTCGGTAAAGTAGGGCGCCAGACTTTGAGCATATTTCGGTGCTGCAGGCTTGAGCGCAAGGGGTTCGCGGCGAGCAGCTTCTGCCTCAGATGGGGTGATGAAGCCCACCTCTTGCATGCGGCTCAGCACACTATTACGCCGCTCTTGAGCCACTTCCAAGGAGACCAAAGGCGAGTAGGCTGTGGGCGCGGGGGGTAGCCCCGCCAGCGTTGCCATTTCTCCTAGGCTGAGGTCTTGGACTGGCTTGCTGAAGTAAGTCCAAGCAGCATCAGCAACCCCGTAGGCCCCTGCCCCGAGATAGACCAAATTGAGATACTGCTCAAGGATTTGGTCCTTGGTCAACTCTTGCTCTAGCTTTTGCGCCATCAGCGCTTCGTTGAGCTTGCGTTGCAGACTGCGCTCTTGGCTGAGAAAAACAATGCGGGCCAGCTGCTGGGTGATGGTACTAGCACCCTCCTGCACCTGACCGCTGAGCAGGTTTGTGACGCTGGCGCGGGCAATCCCGAACAGATCGATACCGCTATGTTCGTAGAAGCGCCGATCCTCAGCCGCGAGGAAAGCCTGACGTAGACGCAGGGGAATCTGCTTGAAGGGCACCTTGTCGCGCGTGGCCGGCCCAATTTTCTGCAGAACGGTATTGTCGGCCGAGAGAATGGTGATCGTGCCCGGTCGCGTGAAGCTAGACCTCTTTGGGATTAGGGAGCTGCTGAATCCATCGCCGCCGCGCGATTTCAGCCCCAGCGACACCAGCCGCCCCGATCGCCAGAATGAGCGCTACCCCTAACCAATGCTGTCGCCCCGATCGCGGTAGACGAGCCGCTCGGGCCTCTCGGCGGGCTCGCCGTCTTTCTGCTCGCGCTTGACGGGATCGAGAGGTAGAAGCCGGTTTGGCCTTCCAAAAAGGTAGCCCCTTGGGTGTTGCAGCAGCCGGCCGATCGCTCGTTGGGTCAGCAGCAGAAGACTTGGCCACAGGTGGTTGATTGCTAGAGCCAGACACCGCTCGATTGAAACTCCCGGAGATAGTGATGCCCTATGAGAGAGCGATCGTGCAGGGATCTTAGCCGCTATCCAAGCATTGAGCAGCAATGATCGTGTAGTTGTTTAGAGGCAAGTCCAGCAGTTGTTCCCACTATTGCGGCGATCGCAACCTGCCTGATCTTGATTATCTGGCAGCGCTGAGAACCACCCTCAAACACCCAGACGGTCATTAGAACCGCTTAGGGACAGACGGGGCTGAACAAGGCACTTTGATACGATCGAAGGACTTTTGCTGCCTGCCACCATGCTGACGATCGCCCTGCCCAAAGGTGCCCTACTCAAAGACAGCATTCGCTTGCTGCAATCCGCAGGGCTCGACTTCAGCGCCTTTTTGGAACCTGGAAATCGCCAGCTACAGATTCTCGATCGCCAGGAACGGGCCAAGGCTTTACTGGTACGCAACTCGGACGTACCGGTCTATGTGGAATACGGGCAGGCTCAACTTGGTGTGGTTGGCTATGACGTCCTGCGGGAGAAAACCGCGAGAGTGGCGCAGCTGATCGACCTCAGGTTTGGCGGGTGCCGTATGTCGATCGCAGTCAAAGCCAGCAGTCCCTATCGTTCAGTACTTGACCTGCCAGCCCACTGTCGCATTGCCTCCAAATTTGTGCACTGTGCTCGCGACTATTTCCACAATCTCGATTTGCCTGTAGAGATTGTGCCGCTCTCCGGCTCTGTGGAACTAGGGCCGATTACCGGTATGTCAGAAGCGATCGTCGATTTAGTTGCCACGGGTCAAACCCTACGCGAGAACGGCTTAGTTGAGATCGAGACGCTGTTTGACAGTACGGCTCGCCTGATCGCCAACCCCTTGGCCTATCGGATCAATGCAGATGGCATTAGTGAACTAATCGAGGAGCTGCGGCAGAGTGTCACTCAGGCGATCGCAGCAACTTGCTAGGGTGAAGCATGACCTGGTCCACGCTTTAATTCATGCTTGCTCTGTTACGTCGTTGGGATGATTGGTCACTACTGAGTCGGCTTTTGCCTTACCTCGGTCGCCACAAGCGGTTACTGATCGGATCGTTGATTTTGCTCGTGCCCTTGGCTTTGGCCGGCGCCGTGCAACCCATGCTGGTGGGGCAAGCGATCTCGGTTCTACAGAACAAGCCGACCTGGGAAATGCTGCAGGGCATGAGCCGCAGTCAAGGCTTGAACCTACTCTCCTTGGCACTGTTGGCCACGATCGTTGTGCGGCTGGCCTTCCGAGGCGTCCAAGGCTACTACGTGCAGGAAGTCGGTCAGCGCGTGACCGCCGACATTCGCCAAGATTTGTTCCAGCACGTCACGGCTCTGGCCGTGCGCTTTTTCGATCGCACGCCTGTGGGCAAGCTGGTGACACGACTCACCAACGATGTCGAAGCCCTCGGCGAAGTCTTTTCGACCGGCGCGATCGGTATTCTCAGCGATATTGTTTCATTGCTGGCGATCGCGATCGCCATGTTTTGGTTGCAGTGGCAATTGGCGCTGTTGCTGACCGTTTTATTGCCGCCCACCACGGCTGTCATCCTCTATTTCCAGCGACGCTACCGCAAAGCCAATTACCGAGCCCGCGAGGAGCTGTCGAACCTCAACGCCAGCTTGCAGGAAAACATGGTCGGGATTGGCATTGTCCAAAGCTTCCGCCGCGAAGCCTACAATGCCCAGCAGTTTCGAGTGGCGAATCAACGCTATCTCGAAGCCGTCGATCGCACGATCTTTCACGACTCGGCCATTTCCGCCACGCTGGAATGGATCTCGCTGGCTGCGATCGCGGCTGTCCTCTGGTTAGGCAGCTTTCTGGTATTGCAAGACCAAATGAATTTTGGTCTGTTAGCAGCATTTATTCTTTACTCGCAGCGGTTGTTTGACCCGTTGCGCCAACTCGCTGAAAAATTCACCTCGATTCAAGCTGGATTTACAGCGATCGAGCGAATTGTCGACATCTTCAATGAACCAATTGAAATTCGCGATGCCGCCCAGACCCAACAACTGAGCCTTGAAACCTCACAGTCTGGAGAAATTCACTTTGAAAATGTTTGGTTTGGCTACAAGCCCGATGAGCCGGTCATTCAAAACCTCAACATCACCATTCAACCCGGTCAAAAGGTTGCACTAGTGGGGCCGACTGGAGCCGGAAAGAGTACGATTATTCGCCTGCTCTGTCGCCTCTATGAGCCAACTCAAGGACGGATTTTAATTGACGGCATTGATATCCGAAATCTACCTCAGGTCGAGCTGCGGCGTCACCTAGGCGTCATTCTCCAAGACGGCTTTCTGTTTGCCGGGGATGTCAGCAGCAACATCACGCTGGGAGAGCCCTACGACCAGGAGGCGGTGCAGGCAGCAGCGCGTCGCACCAATGTTGCCACGCTGATTGAATCGCTGCCGCAAGGCTATGCCACTCCTTTACGGGAACGCGGGACAAATTTGTCGGGCGGACAAAGGCAGCTATTGGCGTTTGCGCGGGTGGCCATTCGCGATCCAAAGGTGTTGATTTTGGATGAGGCGACAGCGAATTTAGATGTCGGCACTGAAGCTCTTGTTCAAGAGGCTTTAGATGATCTCCTGAGCGATCGCACCGCAATTATTATTGCTCACCGGCTCTCGACAATTCGCAATGCCGATCGCATCTTAGTCCTCCGCCAAGGACAGCTAATCGAAGATGGATCACATGATGTTTTGATGGCTCGCAACGGACTATATACCAGTCTCTATCGACTGCAATCACTGGGAGCAGAAGTAGCCTAGCGACCGCGCCACCGACGGTTACTCACCCTAGAGCCAGACTCTCGCGTCTCTAGACCCGAACACTGGCAGGTTTAGCAACAACAAGTGCTAGTCAATCCTGAAGCGTTAAAAGCGTTTCCTAAGTGCTTCAGCCATCTTTGTCGTTTTCTTACAAATCCTGAGCCTTTTCAACAAACCGTTGTTTTTACTGCGATCTAGGTGCCTCCTAAAGATAGGACGTGCGATCGCGAGGCTCAGCTATGACGCTCACCCGCTTCCAGCCAACCGCCGGTAACGAATCACGGGATCAACGGTTCGTGCTCTGGTTTGAAGAGGTCGGCATCGACGACATCCCATTGGTCGGTGGCAAGAACGCCTCCTTGGGCGAGATGATCCGTGAGCTGTTATCCAAAGGGGTCAATGTTCCCCTTGGATTTGCTACGACAGCAGCAGCGTTTCGGTTTTTCCTCGCCGGTGCGGGATTGGAACCTCAACTGCGCCAGCTATTCGCGGATTTGGACGTGGAGGATGTCGTTAATCTCCGGGAGCGCGGCCGGCAGGCCCGGAATCTGATTCTCAACACGCCTTTCCCGGCTGAACTAGAAACCGCGATCGCGACGGCCTATCAGCAACTGTGCGATCGCTATGAACCCACCCCCGCAGTTTGCGATCGCCTCAGTGGCCTCGATCGCGATCGCTGTCAGCGTCAGTTTGGCAGTGTCGATGTGGCGGTTCGGTCTAGCGCAACCGCAGAGGATCTGCCCGATGCCAGCTTCGCTGGCCAGCAGGAAACCTACCTGAACGTGCGTGGGGTGCAGGCGGTTATTCAGGCCTGTCATCGCTGCTTTGCGTCGCTGTTCACCGATCGCGCCATTTCCTACCGCCAGATTAAGGGCTTCGACCACTTTGAGGTGGCGCTGTCCGTCGGGGTGCAAAAGATGGTGCGCTCCGACTTGGCTGCCTCCGGCGTGATGTTCTCAATCGATACAGAAACCGGCTTCCGTAACGCAGCGTTGGTCACTGCTGCCTACGGTCTGGGTGAAAACGTTGTGCAAGGCGCAGTTAACCCCGACGAATTCTTTGTCTTCAAACCAACGCTGCAGCAGGGCTTCCGCCCGACTCTCGACAAGCGGATTGGCAGCAAAGAAATCCGCATGGTCTACGACGAAGGTGGATCGAAGCTGACTAAGAATGTCTCCGTAGCTGAGAGCGATCGCCAACGCTTTGCAATCAGTGACGATGAGGTCCTGCAGCTAGCCCAGTGGGCTTGCATCATCGAGGATCACTACTCCGCCAAACGGGGTTGCTTTACCCCGATGGATATCGAATGGGCCAAGGATGGCCTGAGCGGCGAGCTCTTCATCGTGCAAGCCCGTCCCGAAACCGTGCAGTCGCAGCGAGCCAGCAATCTCCTGCGCAGCTACCAACTCCAAGGCAGCGGTTCCGTCTTGGTCGAAGGGCGGGCAGTGGGCGAAATGATTGGACAAGGCACGGCACGGGTCATTCTCGACGTCCATCACATCGCCGATTTTCAGGCGGGTGAAGTGCTGGTGACCAATCGCACCGACCCGGACTGGGAGCCGATCATGAAGAAGGCGAGCGCGATCGTGACCAATCAGGGCGGCCGAACTTGCCACGCGGCGATCATTGCCCGCGAGATGGGCATTCCAGCGATCGTGGGCTGCGGGACAGCCACAACTGCGATCGCGACCGGCGCCGATGTCACGGTCTCTTGTGCCGAAGGCGATCAAGGTCGCGTCTACGCTGGGCTGCTGCCCTTCGAGGTGCACGAAACGGTGCTGGATGATCTGCCACGACCTCGCACTCAGATCCTGATGAACGTCGGCAACCCCGAGGAAGCCTTTGGTCTGGCCGCTATTCCCTGTGATGGCGTTGGGCTGGCGCGGCTAGAGTTCATCATTGCCAACCATATTCAGGCACATCCGCTGGCGCTGCTCCACTTTGACCAGCTAGAGGATTTGTTTGTCCAAGATCAAATCGCCAAGCTGACAGCGAACTACGATCGCAAAGCCGACTTCTTCGTCGAGAAACTAGCGCAGGGCATCGGGCGGATTGCCGCTGCCTTTTGGCCGAAGCCGGTGATTGTCCGCCTTTCCGACTTCAAGAGCAACGAGTACGCCAATCTCTTGGGGGGGCGACAGTTTGAGCCCCGCGAAGAAAACCAGATGATCGGCTGGCGCGGAGCCTCCCGCTACTATGACCCGCAATACCGCGAGGCGTTTGCCTTGGAATGCCAAGCCTTCCGGCAAGTGCGTGAGGGGATGGGGCTGACCAATGTCATCCCGATGGTGCCCTTCTGTCGGACGCCCGAAGAGGGGCAGCGGGTGCTAGCGGAGATGGCAGCCAACGGTCTCAAACGCGGTGAAAACGGCCTACAGGTTTACGTGATGTGCGAACTGCCCAGCAACGTGATCTGTGCCGATGCCTTCAGTGAGGTCTTTGACGGCTTCTCAATTGGCTCCAATGACCTGACCCAACTGACGCTCGGGCTCGATCGCGATTCCGCCCTAGTTGCAGCCCTGTTTGACGAACGCAATCCGGCGGTCAAACGGATGGTAGCCCAAGCGATCCAAACGGTTAAAGCTGCCGGTCGCAAGATTGGCATCTGTGGCCAAGCCCCCAGTGACTACCCAGAATTTGCAGAATTCCTGGTGGAGCAGGGGATCGACTCGATCAGCCTCAATCCTGATTCCGTGCTCAAGACGCTGCTGGCGATCGCTGCGGTCGAAGCGCGACTGGAGACTGGACGGGACAGAGGGTCTCAGGGCACCCTAAGGCAAATTCAGGATCGACAGCGCAGATGAGCAGGTTGCCCGTCGGCACGGTTCTCAACGATCGCTACGAATTGGATAGCCCCCTTGGGCAGGGTGGAACAGGCACGACCTATCGCGCCCACGATCGCCAGAGCCAACAGACTGTCGCGATCAAAATCCTGACGCTCAGCGGCACCACCGACTGGAAGATTCTGGACTTGTTTGAGCGGGAAGCTCGGATCCTCGCAACCCTGCAGCATCTGGGTATTCCTCACTATCGCGATTACTTTCAGACCGAGACCAGCAGCGACTGTTACTTCTGTCTGGTACGCGACCTCGTCGAAGGCCAGCCCCTCGATCAACTGGTGGAGCAGGGTGCCCGCTTGAGCGAGGAGGAAGTTGTCGTGATCGCAGCACAAGTACTGGAGATTCTGGTCTACCTGCAAAGCCTCTATCCGCCCCTCATCCACCGCGACATCAAGCCGCAGAATCTGATTCGGCAAACCGACGGTCAGCTCCAGCTCATCGATTTTGGCTCTGTGCAGGCGATCGCCCGCGAAACCCTGCTGGGCAGCAACACTTTCGTTGGCACGCTGGGTTACATGCCACCCGAGCAACTCCAGGGGCAGAGCAGTCCGCAATCGGATCTCTATGCTGTGGGCGCGACCCTCGTCTTTCTGCTAACGGGGCGATCGCCCGATCAACTGCAGCGACAGCGGTTGCGGATCGACTTTCGACCCTACGCCAAAATTTCCGATCGTCTAGCAACATGGCTGGATCAACTTCTGGCTCCCCTGCCGGAAGAACGGTTTGGCTCCGCCGCGATCGCCCTTCAAGCGCTCAAAGTCCTGAATCGCCCCAGCTTCAGTCCATCTGCGATCGCCAGTTCCTCCAGCGACACCGTGCTGAGCCTCCGGAAACCCGCCGGTAGCAAGGTGGAATTAACCCGCAGTCCCCAGCGTTTACGCCTGCGAATCCCGCCGCAAGGCCTGCGGCTTTCTCTCTTGGGACTGGCAGGATTCGCGCTGTTTTGGAATGTTTTGCTGGTCTTTTTTACAGCGACCTTTGCTGTCAGTGCCCCCCTATTTCTGCTTTTCTTGCTGCCTTTTTGGTACGTCGGCATCATGCTAATGGCGCCCTTGTGTTTGGCACTGTTTGGCCAATCCATTTTGGAGATCGGACGCGATCGATTCCAGCTGCACATGACTGCTTTGGGAATCAGCAAAACCCTACGTGGTCAAACTGATGACATTAATGCAGTAGAAGTTGCCCACAGTGGGATTCGCATCAACGATGTGCCGCTCTACACCTGTGTTCTACAAGTTGGCATCAATCGCCATCAGTTCGGTTTTATGCTAACTACGATTGAACAAGATTGGATTGCAGCTGAGCTGCAACAATTCCTGCAGCAGCTAGTTTGAAGCGGTGCTGGGGTAAGCAATCCGTTTGTGATGGAACTGCTGCCAAATTTGGACAAAGACTTCCGCGATCGTGGCGAGATCTCGACGGCTTAACCCCGAGGCAGCCAGTTGGTTATCTTGCCAGCGCGCCCGAATAATCCGCTTGACCATACGCAGCGCATCTTCCATCGTGGCATTCTCGAGCGATCGCAGAGCCGCCTCACAGGAATCAGCCAGCATCACAATGCCGGTTTCACGACTTTGGGGAATCGGTCCCGGATAGCGAAAATCCTGTTCATTGACTGTGTAGCGATCGGGATCTTTTTGGGCGAGTTCTTTCGCTTGGTGATAGAAATAGGCGATCAGCATCGTGCCCTGATGCTCAGGGATGAAGTCCCGCACGGCCTTGGGTAACCCTGCCCGCCGCGCCAGCTGTACCCCTTCCGAGACATGGCGTTGAATAATCGCAGCGCTTTGCCAAGGGTCATTGATTTGGTCGTGTTGGTTTTTGCCGCTCTGCTGATTTTCGACAAAACAGCACGGCTCACAGAGCTTGCCCACATCGTGATAGAGCGTGCCAGTACGCACCAACTCCATGTTGCAGCCCAGGGCTCGAGCCGCTGCCTCTGCCAAGGAGGAGACGAATAGCGTGTGCTGAAAAGTACCTGGAGCCTCAGCTGCCAGACGACGCAGCAGGGGGCGGTTGGGGTTCGCCAACTCCGCCAGTCGAATCGGCGTCACGAGATCAAAAATGCGCTCAAGGTAGGGACTGATCCCCAAGGCCACCACACTCCAGGCCATCCCCCGCAGGGCGTGAATTCCCACAGTGGTCAGCAGTGAGATCCAAGAGGCAAAAAAGAGGCCAGCAGGCGGATTGATCAAGCTGCAGAGCAGAAAGGTTACCCCTTCAGCCATGCCAACACCGAGGCCCAGTAACGCCACTTCTTCGCGCGAGCGCAGGGAACCCACACGCACGGCGCCGACCAAGCCAGCCACGGAGCTAGCCATCAGGGAGTTGAGGTCAACCACGGGCACCAAGTTTAGTCCCAGGGGCGCGATCGCAGTCAGCAAGACAACGAGGGTGCTCCCCAGCCGAGCGCCGTAGAAGCTGCCCGCTAGCAAACCCACTGCCGGCAAGGTCGAAACATGCAGCGGCGTGCTGTAGCCCAGGGGGACTGAGAGCGCTAAGACCAAGGGCAAGAGGCGATCGCCCACCCGCAGGTTGGGTTGCCAGCGGCGTTGCATTAACCAGAAGACCGCCAAGCCCAACGTCACAATGCCGCCAAAGCCAATCAAACCGGGCCAGTTAGGGCTGCGGCGCGTCAAACCGAAGTAGTCCAGCAGGGCAAATTCCCGCTCTCGAATCACCTCACCCGAGGCAACGATCACCTGACCTTTGCGAACAGGCACCACCACGTCATCGACAGCACTAGCTCGTAATTCGGCTAAAAAGCGCGTCTTTTCCTGATCGATCTCCAGGGTGCTTTGGTTGTTGATTACCTGTCCCAGCAGGGTTTGTCCCACCAGCACTGCAGAGTTGGAAAGCTGGTTGCCCAAGTGGGAGCGAATCGTGTTTTGAATCACCGGCTCGGGCAGCCCCTGGGGTAGCCCTTGGGCCAGAATGCGATCAAGCGCCTCGCGGAGAGTGAGCTGGAGTTGCTGCCATTGGCGATTGCTGAGGTCCAGGAGTTCAGGCTGGAAAGGTGAGGGGCGAGCTGAAGACTGGAGCGTGTCGAGGCTGTCACGGGCACGGGTGTAGCGCTGCTGAGCCTGACGAATGCTGGAGAGGACATTCGGCCAAGTTTGGGGCGATCGCCGTCGTACTTGCTCCAAGCTATCGAGCAGCTGTTGGAGTTCTGGATCGGTCAGGGGCTGATTGGGTTGGGTCAGCGCTTGTTGGAGTTGACGCCAGCGCTGGGGCGACAACTGGCGCAACGTCAGTTGGGTTTGCTCGCTGAGCTGAGCGACAGGCAGGTAGGGAAACGCACCCAGTTGCTCCCGCACTTCCTCGCCTTGGGCAAGGAAGGCATTTAGGGTTTGGCGTAGTTGCTGATTGGTCGTCGCATTGATGCGCAGCACGGCCGTGGTCCCCGATCGCGCTTCGCTACGGCGGCGATCGGTACTGAGGCGATCGACCACTTGGGCCGAGTCAGGCGCTGTGATAGTGACCGCCGCACGCATCCCTACGTCGAGGCGGGGCTGATTATAAAACCGTTGGCCTGCCAGCGCAGTCATAGCCACGATGCCAAGAATCCCTAAGGCCAGGCAACGGCGATAGGAACGGCGGCGCTTGGGGGTGATTACCAGGCAGGCAGGCCCCAAGGCAAAGCGATCGGGCTCGCGATCGCTCCAGTTAGGTTGCTGACGCACAAAGGGTCGAACGATCCAGCCGGGCAAGGAAATCATGGAAGGGGACGCCAGATCACAAGAGCCAACATGCGATGAGGGGGTCGTGAACAGGCGCTCGGCAAGCATTAGGCCGATTATAGCGAGTTGAGTTTGTCTGCTCAGGCACGCTGGGTATTGAGGCAACTGGCGCCTAGTCGGATGAGCATCCCTCACCAGGGTCAGGTCTTTGTCCCAGGTGGCCAGCGGTAGCCTGTCTGCCAAGCCGCTAACTGTTCGCCCAGGGCTCGCAGACGGACTTGGGGTAGCGATTGCCACCAAGTCAGCGGCAGGATCACCGTGCCGTAGTGACGACCCAAATCAGCTAGCTCCAGAGCGATCGCCTCAGATTCACGGGTTTGCTGCTGCGCGATCGCCCAGAGAAGGGGCAGCTCGGGTAGCCGCCTCGGCTCCGACCAGGACGGTTGCAACCCACGATCAGGCTGTAGATACCGACAGGGTAAAGTCTCAATGCCTGTGTACGTCGGTACCGATCGACGCTGCCAAAGTTCGGCCGCGATCGCCTCCCAAGCTGGTAACAGTGACTCTGGCGGGCGTTCTGAGGATTGCCCCAAAAACAGCGCGATCGCCAACGGGGCTAGCCAGCGATCGGTCCGAGGAGAAAAGCTAAAGACAGAATGCGAAATCGGCAAACCAGCGGAGCACTCAAAGGATAGACGGGATGGCGGCAGCAATACTGGATGGTCGAGCCTTGGCAGCCCAACGGCGCCAACAACTGCGGGAACAAGTAGAAGCGATCGCCCCGGCTGTCGGTCGTCGTCCGGGCCTTGCTGTGATTATGGTCGGTGACAATCCCGCCAGTGCCGTCTATGTCCGCAACAAAGAGAGAGCCTGCGAGCAAACCGGCATTGTCTCCTTTGGCAAGCATCTGCCTGGCGACAGCAGCGAAGCTGAAATTCGGGCGCTGATCGAAGAGCTCAACCAAGATGACCGGGTTGATGGCATTTTGGTGCAATTGCCATTGCCTAGCCATTTAGATGCCGTGCCGCTCCTGCTGGCGATCGATCCTGAAAAAGATGCTGATGGCCTGCACCCGCTCAATCTAGGGCGGCTACTGCGCGGTGAGGAAGGACTCCGCAGCTGTACCCCTGCTGGAGTGATGGAGCTGCTGGCTGCCAATCAAATCGACCCCGCTGGCAAAAAAGCCGTGGTGATCGGTCGCAGCATTCTCGTCGGTAAGCCGCTGGCGATGATGCTGCTGGAAGCTAACGCCACCGTCACGATCGCCCATTCCCGCACTCCCAATCTGCCGGAGGTCTGCCGCCAAGCCGACATTGTCGTGGCCGCAGTCGGACGACCAGAGCTGGTCGGAGCTGACTGGATCAAGCCCGGTGCCGTCGTCGTGGATGTGGGCATTAACCGCTTGGAAGATGGCCGTCTCGTCGGAGACGTGGACTACGAAGCGGCTTCGGCTATCACCAGCTGGATCACGCCGGTTCCCGGCGGCGTTGGACCAATGACCGTGGCAATGCTGTTGCATAATACGGTCTTGAGCTATTGCCGCCGCTCGGGACAGCCCTTTCTGAGCTAAACCGCTGAGTGGTGTGGCCTGTTTCCCATTGCGCTAAGCCCTATGGTCGCCTCTTCATCGCTTCGCTTCGATCTCAAAAGCTACTTAAAGGAGCGGCAGCGCCAAGTTGAGGCAGCTCTAAATGCGATCTTGCCACCCCAAGATCCACCGTTGATCTACGAGTCGATGCGCTATTCCCTGCTGGCAGAAGGCAAGCGGCTACGGCCCATTCTTTGCCTCGCCAGTTGCGAACTAGCGGGTGGAACGGCTGCGATCGCCCTACCGACAGCCTGTGCCTTGGAGATGGTGCACACCATGTCCCTGATCCACGACGACCTGCCGTCGATGGACAACGATGATTTTCGGCGCGGTCGACCCACCAATCACAAGGTTTACGGCGAAGACATCGCCATTCTGGCCGGTGATGCACTGCTGACTTACGCCTTTGAAGCGATCGCCCGTCACACGCCCGAAGTGCCTGCCGATCGCGTCCTCAAGGTGATTGCCGCCTTAGCACGAGCCGTTGGAGCCGAAGGGCTTGTTGGCGGGCAAGTGGTGGATCTGCAATCCGAGGGACGGGATGACGTCAACCTCGAAACCCTGCACTACATCCACACCCACAAAACGGGTGCGCTCTTGGAAGTCTCTGTGGTTTCTGGTGCCATTCTGGCCGGCGCAAGCGAAGAGCTCCAAGAGCAGCTGCGCACCTATGCTCAAAAAATTGGTCTGGCTTTCCAAGTGATCGACGACATCTTGGACATCACAGCAACGGCCGAAGAACTGGGTAAAACGGCGGGCAAGGATCTGGCTGCGAAAAAAGCAACCTACCCCAGCCTGCTCGGTCTGGACGCATCTCGCGAGTATGCCGATCAGCTGATTACCGAAGCGAAAGCAGCGATCGCAGCCTTTGGTGCCGAAGCCGATCCACTGCGGGCGATCGCTGACTACATTACGGCACGGAAACACTGATGTTATCCGTCCTCCGTCAATTGCTGGCCAATGACGTCCTCGTTGCTGCCCTGCTTGCCTGCGGCCTCGCTCAGTTCTCAAAACTGATTGTTGAGGGGGTGCGCGATCGCCGTCTGAACTGGCATGTGCTGATTGAAACCGGCGGTATGCCCAGCTCGCACTCGGCGTTGGTCGCTGCATTGGCCACGGCTGTTGGCCGACAGCAGGGTTGGGGCAGCCTTGAATTTGCGGTTGTCACCGTCTTCGCGATCATCGTCATGTACGACGCAGCAGGGGTGCGCTGGGCGGCAGGTCGCCAAGCTCGTATTTTGAACCTGATCAGCGAGCAGGTGCTGACCACCTCAGAGGAAGAAGATGCGATCGAGCGTCTGAAGGAAGCCCTGGGACATACCCGACTGGAAGTTCTGGTCGGCGCGATCATGGGCGTTGCGATCGCCCTGCTACTAGAGCCTGCTCTGTTACTCTCCGAGTGGCTGTAAGACCAATCTGCACTCGAAGGTCAGTCCCACACTATTGCTTTGAGCAAAAAGATTGGGACTTTGTTCCTGAGCTGATGAACCTTCAACCTGTGGTCAAAATCGACGCGTTTTACCCGTAGCGACGCAGGCGAACCCAGTTCAAATCGAGGGCTGAACCGAGGCATCACAGTTCAGCTGAGGGCGGGTTGACTGGCTAACCCAGGTTTGAATTGCTTCGGCCACCGCATCGGTTTGCTCCAGCATGGCTAAATGCCCACAGTGCCGAAGCTGTCGCAGATTGCGGCCTTCCAGACCAAAGCTGGGATGGAAACTGGCAAGATGCTGCACGTAAGCAGGCGGCATGATCGAATCGCGATCGCCCGCTAAAAAGTAGACCGGCTGCGTCAGTCGAGCGACCAAACTCGGCAGACAGTGAACCTGTTCTGCGGTGGTGGAATCCAGCAGAATCCCAATTGCTGCCCTAGCATCAGCCCCCAAGAAATCCTGCAGGCGCTGTCGCGCCCACTTGCGGGGCAAAGGTCGATGCACACTATCCCAACAGAAAGGCAGCTCAGCGCCCGGAATCTGCCGTAGCCACTGCGGTCGCCAGCGAATCAGCTGCTGACCAAAGCCCCGAAATCGTTCAAACTCTCGCTCGATATAGATGCCGCCGCCCGCATTTACCCCGATGACGCCTGCCACGCGATCGGGACAGAGCCGTGCTGCCCACAGCGCAACAGTGCCACCCAAGGAGTGACCTACCAGCCAAACCCGCCGCAGATCCAAAGCCGTCAGCAGAGCAATCAAGTCTTCGGCATAATCCGCAGGACTATGGCCCAGATCAGGATTGGCTGCGGATTCCCCAAAACCCCGCAGGTCATAGCTGAGGCAAGGCCACTGCGATCGCAGTCGAGTGATCAGCGGTTGCCAATAGGTACGACTCAGCAACCAGCCGTGAAGAAATACCAGTGTCAGTTCAGGGTCGCCGTCCGTTTGATCAGTTTGATCGTAGGCGTGCAACGATCCCCGTAAATTCAGATGGGGCATGCCTTTAGGATAAAGGCTTTGAGCCTGCAGGATTTACTAACGACTGGCACAGCGCCCAAGCGAGTGGCAGCAGGAATGGGGTTTTGGAAGAGTTTATTCTCTGCGCTAGATACACCTGTTGCAGCTCCCAGCTCAGTTCCTGCAGATGATCCCTTGGCAGGCTATGGCCCCCAAGCTGTGGAGATCACCCCCGCGATCGCGGCCAATCAGCGTCTCATTCTCAGCACCCGTCGCGACATCGATCTGCAAGAATTAGAAGCCCTCTGTGACGCTGTCGGTTGGTCACGTCGTCCCGTCCGCAGAGTGCGCCGTGCCCTCGACAACAGCTTTTTAGTTGTTTCCCTTTGGGAACAGTTGGCTCAACAGCGGCGGCTGATCGGCTTTGCCCGTGCCACTTCTGACCACGCGTTCAATGCCACGATTTGGGATGTGGTGATCAACCCCAGCTTCCAAGGACAGGGTTTAGGGCGCGTTTTGATGGAATACGTGATTGCTCAGCTGCAACAAGCTGAGATTCCCAACATCACCCTCTTTGCCGATCCCCATGTGGTTGATTTCTATCGGCGTCTTGGCTTTGTGCTCGACCCCGAGGGCATCAAGGGCATGTTTTGGTATCCCAGTTAGGGGGATCGCAGCGCATGGATGACCTCCAATATCTCTGGACACTGCTGAGCGGTGAATTCAGTAACCAACCCCAAGCAATCGCAGAGCCCGTTCACTTTGTGCAACTGCGACTGTGGCAGCGGCCGCTCCTGTTGTTTGGGCACGATCGCCCTTGCCTCTTCCTAGAGCAGGCCAATGCCTTGCAACTCGATCGCCCCTATCGTCAGCGATTGCTCTGCTTAGAAGCCGATTTCTCAGGTCAACTGAGCGCTCAGTTCTATCAATTCAAAAATGCAGCCGCAGTGCTCGGTGCCGGCCAAGATCCCGATCGCCTGCGATCACTGACCCCCGAAGATGTCCAGCTTCTAGAAAGCTGTCGCTTGGCTGTGGAACAAACCAGCCGCGGCGGTTACAACGCGCAATTACCGGCAGGTTGCCGCTGTCGATTTTGGACCGATGGCATTGAGCGCCAAGTCAGCTTGGGCTTTGAAGTCTGGAGTGAGAGCGATCGGGTTAACTTCCACAGCTTCGATCGCGGCATTGATCCCGAAACAGGTCGCAGCCTGTGGGGCGCGTTGATGGGACCCTACGAGTTCACGAAAGTTGCGGACTATGCCGTTACCGGTTGAGTTTTAAGTCGTCTTCAGTCTGCGATCGGAACAGCTTCAGCACGATCAGTACTTTTGCGATCGCCTACGCAATGAGCAAGGGACAGCAGACTTCGCAAGAATGGGAACTATTCTGGTTTCCCTCTCGCTATGAGTTCTTTTGCCCTCAGTTGGTCTGAGCTGGCTACTTTGACCGATTTCAACCCCGATCGCGTCAATGGCCCCACCAATGCCCAGAGCACCCTACGACTGTTTGGGCAGCCGGAGTCGGCAGTGCGCGTTACCCTCTATCGCGATCACCATGCTTGGTGTCCCTATTGCCAAAAGGTCTGGCTTTGGCTGGAGGAGAAACAAATTCCCTACCGCATCGCCAAGGTGACGATGTTCTGCTACGGCGAGAAAGAGACCTGGTACAAGCGCAAAGTCCCCTCGGGGATGCTGCCAGCATTAGAACTCGATGGCCGAATCATTACGGAAAGCGATGACATTCTGCTGGCGCTGGAGTCTACTTTTGGACCACTGATGCATAGCCTGCTGGATCGGACCGTTTTACCCCTGCGCCGACTGGAGCGGGAACTCTTTCGGGCTTGGTGTGGCTGGCTTTGCTATCCCTCGCGATCGCCCCAACAGGATCAGCAAGGGCGCACTGCCTTTCAAGCGGTAGTTGATCGTGTTGAAGCAGCTCTGGCGAGTACCCCCGGCCCTTACTTCCTTGAGTGCTTTGGGGTGACGGATGTGATTTTCACGCCCTACGTCGAGCGGATGAACGCCAGCCTTTTCTACTACAAGGGCTATTCCCTGCGCGAGATCAACCCACGCCTCAGCGACTGGTTTGAGGCGATGGAAAGCCGCGAAACCTATCGGGGCACCCAGAGCGACTTCCATACCCACGCCCACGATTTGCCGCCGCAAATGGGCGGGTGCTACGCCAACACCGATCCACAAACGGCGGTATGCCAAGCCCGTGTGGATCAAGGCCCTTGGTTTGGGTTGCCCGATGTGACTTATCCTGAGCCGCCCACGGCTCGCCAAGAAGCCCTACAACGGGTGTTGCGCCACAAAGACACGCTAATCCGCCTGAACCCACTAGAGGCTGAGGTCTTCGATCCGGCTCTCCGCGCTGCGCTCACCACGCTAATAACCGGCCAAGTTTGTCCGCCACCGGCTGGCTCTGATCGAGGACTGCGCTATCTGCGCGATCGCATCAGCGTGCCTCGTGATATGTCGATCTATGCGGCCAAACACTTGCGGGAAGCCTTGGAGGCAACAGCACAACTAGCGGGCGATCGCCAAGGACCAGCGATTTCCATGCGCGATCGCCGTGACCAAGATCCTGCCCGCTTTGCCAGTGCAACCGCTTGTTAACGCTGAGCCTGGAGCTGCGCAATCACGGCAAACCGCACATCCTGTCCCCGTTGCAGCGACCGTAGGCCCGGATTCTGCTCGGTCAGGAACCCGAGTCCTTTCTCCTGTCCTGTCAGCAGATAGTCGGCGATCGCGACGCGATACCAGCGATCGGGCCGCAGGGGCTGACCTTGGATTTGCCAGCCCCGATCGCTCCGCTGCACGCCATCGGTTTGCAGGAAGCCGCCACTGCCCCGATTTTTGAGTCCCTGTTCTAAAACCCGTTGCAGCAGCTCACCTCGCATTTCTACCGAGGCGATCGCCCCCCCAAAGGGCAGCATTCGAATCACGTCGTACTGACTAATCGGCCCCGATGGCAATACATCATCAATCCGAATTGCGCCGCTGTTATAAATCGCTAGCTCAGCTGTCGGTACTGCCCGCAGATAACTTTTAGCAATCAAGCGTGTCAGTGCTGTTGATTCGTTACGGACAGAACTTTCTAGCCCATCCAGCGGTTCGGTGGTACGCCCCACGATCGCACTGGGGTCAAAGCCTTGGGCACGGAAGCCGGTGAATCCTTTTTCCAGCCAAGTCTGCACAACAGCAGCTGTTGTCGGATCTTCAGGAATCACTGGCGTGATCGGCACGAGTTGCGAACTGATCTGTAGATCGCGACGATCGCTGTCGTAGGTCAGCCGATGCACGTAGACGGTGCGGGCGTTGGCATCAGCCTTGAAGATTGGCGTGAAGTCATCGCCCACCCACTGCTGGATATTTTCATGCTCGTGCCCACCCAAAATCAGGTCCAAAGCCGGTAGCGATCGCGCCAGTCGTTGGTCCTGTGAGAGATTCAAATGAGTCAGCCCAATAAACAAATCAGTGTTGGACTGACGCTGCTGGATCTGTTGTTGCAGGGTCTTCAGCGGATCGCCGTAGCGGACGTAGGGAGCTTGGTTGCTATCGATCGTTACCCCTAAAACCGAGACTTTCAGCGGCGGGCAAACGGGCTTTTGGCAATCGGTCGCCTGCACCTGAAATTGGTAGTCCGTTTGGGTGTTGGGGAACAAGCGACCCTGAGCATCGAGCACGTTACCCGTTACCAACGCGAACTTCTGCTCCTGCAATCGCTGGCGCAACTGGGCTTCAGAAATATCAAATTCATGGTTGCCAAAGGTCGCTAAGTCCAGGCCCATTGCATTCAGAACAGCAACCATTTGTTGCCCAGCCAAGCGATCGCCGTTGACCTTCGCTGTTCCCAAGGCAGAAGGACTGAGGTAGTCGCCTGCCAACATCGACCAAGTCTGCGGATTCTCTGCCTTCAGTTGCTTCAGCAAGGTCGCAACCCGCGCTAAACCGCCGCTCCGTCCACCCTGTACTGGCGTAATTTCGTAGACGTCATTCAGCTGCAGAATCTGAAAGCGGTAGATCTCTGCTGCCGCCGGCCCCATCCAGCCCAGCCCCAGTGCTACCCCGATCGCCAGCGATCGCCCCAGTCGCATCCCCATTTCCTTTGTTCTGCTCCCACTCATTCACGGACTCGAGGCTAGATAGCCGTTACGCTCCAGAAAAGCACGCAGGGCTTCTGGGAAGTTGCGGTAGCGCACTTCTTTCCCCTTACAGCGACCTTGATCGTCGTAAGTCCCTAGGCATTCTTCCAGCCCCCACTCGGAGGGTTCATAGCGAGATTCCACCAAGGCCCAAGCCTGAGGGAATTTGCCCAAGATGGCTTGAGTCGCGGCATAGCCCGCGAGAAGACCGTTGCTATCTGGCGATCGCGGCGGGGTCTCCTGAATTGCCTTGAGCATCCGCTCAGCAGCTTCTTCATGTAGACGACGGAACTGAGGCTGCTGCGAGACATTGATGAACTTGCCGTTCTGCAATTGCCAGACCTGCACGGGTGGGGAGCTACCGGCATAGGAGCTGAATTGATAAAGAAAGCGATTGTCGACATCCACAAATTCCGATTGCCCATCGCCATCAACATCAACGAGGGGATGAGGCCCCCCGTCAAAGCTGCCCAAAGCCAGCGATCGCCACTGTTTACCGCTGGGATCGCTACTGATCACTTCCACCTGATTGCAGCAGTGTGCTCCACCGGTGTAGTGCGAGATGATCACTTCTGGATAGGGATTGCTGGCGTCCATCTCAGCAATTTCCACCAGCGTGTCCATGCCTGGCAGATCAGGACGGAGAGCACGAAAAACAGTTTTGCCACTAACTTGCACTGTCACAACAGGCGGTGGGGGATCACCATCCGGCGTGGTGCTGCGTGGAACATTGATGCTGACACTGACAGGATTCACCGTGAGCAGCTGTTCGCCGGGACCGCTACTTGAATTGAAGTTCAGCGTAGTGGCGGCTTGAGCGATCGCTGCACCATTACCACCCAAAAAGCTCAGGGCAAGCAGCCAAGCGCTGAGGTTTATTCGCATCTCCCACACCCCAATGAGCCTACCGATTCTGCCGCGATCGCCCTGCCCTAATCCGCAATTTGCAACTGCTGACGAACCTCAGCTACAGGCAGCGCCCAGAAATGATCCCAGCGCTGCGCCAGCAACAGTTGTGGCGAATGGCGCCCCCGCCGAAAAGCATCGGAAATCGCATCAACCAAGGCTGGGATGCGATCGGGCTGAGCCACCGAGGTGCGCAACAACCCCATACTGACCACAACCACGCTGAAGGGAATCGGCAGTTGTCCCATCAGAAAGGCTTGCAGGGCTACTTCACCCCGAGGATCAGTCCCCAACCCCGTCGCGATGTGGTGAAAATCGTGGGTGGTTCGCCAGAGTCGCTTGAAATAGCTCAGGTCATCATCGCCTTCAACCGGCGCAATTTGGATGACGTAGTCGGGGTCAAAGCCATTGCCGACCAGCATCTCCGCATAGACTCGACCAAAACTACCCTCGGGGAGTTGCAGCAAGCTCGACAAGTTGAGTTCGGGCAGCACCCAGCGCTCCTCGAACAACTGGCCGGCAGCAGGATCATTGCGCAGCGCCTCAACCGTCAAGCGACCATATTCACCGGCCTCTAAGGCATCCTCAGCCGTGAAGAGACGACGGACGTCAAAGTCAGCCTCAAACAGACTTTGCAAGGCCGAAAATCCTTGTAATTGCTGTTCAAGCTGGGTGTCGATCATCACAAAAACTCCTGCAGTATTCGAGGCTCGCTGCATCAGAGGCTGCAGCCCGATCGCTTCAGATGAATCGAGGCTTAGCTGTCTTCGGCATTCGGCGGCTGGTGAGGCGACAGTGCGGGCAGGCGATAGCACTGTTCAAGGTAACGCTGCCGATAGCAACGCCAGTAGTGAACAGGATTGAGAATAGCTCTGCGATCGCGCTGAAAAAGTGGCTGAGAAAGATAGTCCTTCCACGGAAATGCCAAGCTCCAGCCGGTAGTAGGCGAGAACATCAGACCGGCCCCCAGAAGAATGCAATAGAAATACTCTTGGCTCCAGTGTGCCCCGCGATTTTGGCCCCTACGACATATGCAACAGTGCTTCATTTAAGCCAGCAAGTACCCTAAACGCTAGCCATCCCAGGGCGCGATCGCGACGCCAGTACAATCCACTGAGGTGAAGCGGCGATCTGACACAAACCCATGAAGGGCGATCGCGTCGGTAGACAGCAAAAAGCCGCTCTAGGGCTGACCCAAAGCGGCTTTCGTTTTGTGATGGGCAAGGTGGGACTCGAACCCACACACTATCGCTAGCGGCAGATTTTGAGTCTGGATAGTCCGCACCTTAAACCCTTGCTCAGCAATTATTCTTGGGCGATGTTCAGGTCAGTGGACTAAAAAGGGGCGGATAGTGGACTAGCTCAGCGCTGCCAGAAGGTCAGCTTTCCGCATGCGGCTCCAGTTCGGAATCTGGCGCTGCTGAGCGATCGCCTTCAGCTCGCGGATGGTCATCGAAGCGCAGACAGTCGGGATGTTTGCATCGACAGCAGCGGTGTGCGTCTGAACCATGTAGACCGTCAGTGCCCAAGGCTCGATCGCAGCGCGTAGTGCGGGGGCCTCTTCGCCCAGTTGCTCAGCCACGAATCGGCGGAAGCCGTACTCAGCGATCGCGACGCGGTGTGCCAGGTGAGTGTTGTACCAGCGGCGAGCGATGCGACCGGCCACGATGGTGCGCCCTGCCCAGCGTCCGAGGTGACGGCCAGCGACGGGAGCGTACTCAGCGATGACTGCGCAGGCCAGCATCAGCATCAGCTGGGCGAGGCCTGCGGTATGGGTGAATGTATTTTTCATGGTGTGAATCTCGGGAATGTGTAGAGCGGCGATCGCGGAATGTGTAGAGCGTCGCGACCGACTTCCATATAATAACAACAGGTTTTGTCTACCGTCAACAAGATTCCTTGGATCTCGTCGGCAAGGACAGACAAGCCCCGCCGAGGCAGGGCTAGTGATCACTGCTGCTGGCGCTTCTTGGCTCGCCAGCGCCGCTGTCGCTCGGTAGCAGTGAGTGGGCGATCGCCGAGGGTCGGCCTGCCAGCACTGCCTCCGGTGAAGGATCGCCTGCAGGATTTGCAGCGCCAGCGCTGGCGACCATCCTCGCTGTGGCCGTAGCGAATCACGTCGCAGCTACTGCAGTTCGGGCAGGGTGGGCAGGTCATGGTGCAGTCCTCAGGGTTTCAGGCAGCGATCGAGGAGCAGCTCTTTGGTGCTGAGCAGCCAGTTGCAGAGTGTGTCTGCCTGTTTGGCGAGACTGCGATCGCGGCTGAGTCGGTTGATCTGCGACAGCGCATAGATCGCCTGCACCATCCCAAACTGGAAGTCGCTCAGGAGTTCAGCATCGGTCTTTGCTGCCGGATTGGACTGCGTGAAGCGGCCACTTTCGTCGCGGTTCCGATGCCAGTCAGCGGGCGCTGTCGTCTTGCGCCGGAGTGGCACAGGCTGCGAGGTGGGCAGCGCTGCAGTGGGCAGGGCTTTTTGATCGCGCTCCTCGGACTCGCGAATCCTCAGGTAGAAATACTCTTGGGCAGCAGCCACTGAGCGCTTTCTTGGGTCGGAGTTCATCGCCACGAGGTATGCCGCCAAGCGCGATAGCCTGTAGTCCTCTCTCGGGCGTCCGCCTGTTTTGAACTTTGTTATCGTGCGGCTGAAGTGATCTGCTACATGCTTCCCACGGCGCTGGCATGAGATGATCGCGCGATCAATGGCGTTGGTGAAATGCTGCCAGTGCGGGTAATCCAGAAAACCCATCAGCTCGCGCCCATTCCAGAACTCTTGGCCGTTCTCGACGTGGCGAATGCTGTCAAACGGTGAAGTCATTGTTCAGTTATCCAGAAAATTGGTGATTGGGCTGTGTCGCTAGATCCGAACGGTTCGGGAAATTAGCCGATGCAGACGTAGACGCCGCGTGAGCGAACTAATGCGTAAGTGGTGCCGTGTCGGTCTTCGTAGGTCTTCGGCGCTTCGTCGATCGGATAAGCGCGGCCTTGGCAATAGACGACACGGCAGTACAGCTCACTGGCTGGCAAGGGCTGATGGCAATGCGGGCAGGTCTCCCAGCGATGAAGCGCTGGCAACAGCGGGCCAGCTTCCGGAAATTCGTGCGCGGTTCGGTAAGCCGCCTGATGGGCAGCCTTGTCGATGTCGAATGAAGGATTCATGATTGTTGTGTTCGAAAGGACAAGAAAGGCGGCTTGCTTACCAGGCGGGGTCGCCTTTCTTCTATGCCTAGAGTTACAGCACCATATGCTGCTGTCAATATGCAGGGCTGATAAAATTTGAGGTACCAAGAGAGGAGAGGTCGATGAAAGTGCGTTGTAAGCTACCGGAGCTAATCCGAGATGCAGGCTTAACACAAGGAAGAGTGGCAACAGAAGCAGGGCTGAGCCCCGTGACTGTGAGTAAGCTGTGTCGTCAACACTTCAGCCAGATAGACGTTGAAACGGTTTACAAGCTATGCCGCTTCTTCCAGCTCAAATCAATTGATGACCTGTTAGAAATTGAGCGTAGCGAGCCTTCTTGAGTTTCCTCGCTTGACCGCGAAAACTCCTCCCAGCCTGCGTTTTCCGTTTCTCTTCTTGCTATGAAACCGCTTTTAGCGTTATCAAAAGCCGATGAAAGTGCGTTGCTACCTAAGAGAACTGATGGAAGAGCGAGGGCTTGATCAGAAGTCCTTGGCGATCGCAGCTGGCTTAGGCGTAACGACCGTGAGCCGCCTTTACAAGAACCGGTTTGACCGCGTGGACGTGACGACACTGACAAAGCTGTGCAAGTTCTTCCAGCTCAAGTCAGTTAACGAACTTTTAGATATCGAAGTAGAAGATGAAGATCCGAGGTCTCAAGACCCTTGGTAGAGTTTTTATTGACGCCAATAAAAAGCCTCTGACCTTTTTGGCGACCCCGCCGAAAAACCCTCCCAGCCTGCGTTTTCCGTTTCTATTTCTGTTAGTAAATACCCTTATGAAAAATTACGCTGTGCCAAACATTGCGGCGCTTAGGAAGCGCACTGGGCTGAGCCAAACGCAGCTGGCTAACATCGTTGGCGTTGACCCTGTGACAATCCGCAACTGGGAAAGAGGGCGATCGGGCCTTGACTGGTTTGTGAAGCTCGCCAAGTTGTGCGAAGCACTTGACTGCTCTCCTCGTGACTTAGTCAAGGATCCGGACAGTGAATCAAAAAAGGTGCCACGGACAGTTAATGAGCTTTTTGCAAGCTTCTAAAACTTTTTACGGGACGTGCCTGAAAAGCTCTCCCAGCCTACGTTTTCCGTTTCACTTCTCATCACAAAAGCAAAGCCCCAAGTGTAGACCGAGGGGCTTTTTTGTTAGATGAGGTGCTTTCAAATCGCTTTCTAGTGTTTTTATGACTACTAAAGCACTACATATAGTGTCTATTGTGTGATGTAATTCGCCTTGCTAACGAAAAGTGGAAAGCTTCGATAGTATGAAGTCGGAGCTTGTTAAGTCTCGCTTGGGGCGAAGGTATGCCGTATCTACCTGGAACAGGTCAAAACATAGAACGAATGGACGCCTGTTGAGTTATCAAATTCGTGCGCTGAAATCAGTATAAGTCAAGAAAAATAGAACTTCTATAACAAGCTAATCCTATGTTAGGTCTGCGGGAGTAGGACGTCTGAGGGAATTTCACATGGCTCTGGAATCAAGGGACAAATTAAAATCATTGGTTCACTACATTTGTAGTAAACGATCAGGTTCTCCGAGCCTGGGCTCAACCAAGCTGAATAAGATTCTTTGGTTTCTCGATAGTATTGTTTACCGACAAACAGGAAAACCAATTACAGGTGCAAAATACAAAAAACTTCAACATGGTCCAGTACCAGTAGATATTCTTGCGATCCAAAAGGAATTGGAATCAGAAGGTAAGATATCTGTTAGTTATGACAGGTCTTACGGATTTGGATTCCGCACAACAATATATACTTCTTTGCAAGAGCCCGACAAAAGCTTGCTTGAAGAAGACGAACTCAAATTTGTAGATATTGTCATTTCACGGATCTGCGACGGCCACACAGCCAGATCCATCAGCGAGCATTCGCATGACGTTATCTGGGAGGCTGCCGCCATGGGTGAGGAGATACCTCTTGAGGCAGTTTTAGCGTCAGAGGAAGCTCCACTAGAGCCTGAAGATATAGATTGGGCTCGTGGCGTCATCCGAAAACGGAAAGAAGGAATTGCTTAATGCAAGGCGGGTCATGGTTTGCCAAGTCAATCATAGAGTCCGAAGAAACGATAAGAGTAAAGGATTATGCGTCTAGTGAATTTTGGCGCTTTGATTCAGCCTGGAACGGTATTACTTGGCGACTTGCAAGACAAGCTCATTTGATGGGGACGGAGATTGGCGGATACAGGGTATATAAATTCCCTGGAATTGACGCAGGCGGTGAATCTGTCCCATCCATGGTCTTGGTCTTTGAAGTCCGGGAGGATGAAGTAGAGATAATTGATTTGCGGATAGGCCCCCCTGTCGCTGACACCTACGAGCTGGATTGGTAGTAGCAATCTACTGATAATTCAAGAGATCACCTAGCCTTTTGATAGTTTAGGATAACCCAGCCGAAAAGCCTGCCCCATCATCGTTTTCCATTTCTATTCAGGCTGCCAATTCACTTGTTAGAAGTTAAATGTTGTGCTTCTGACAAACCTCAATACGTGGTTTACACACACAATTTTAGGTTCTGATCATGCTGACAGATAATCATGAGGCTTTTTTCTCACCATCTAATAACCAAACAATTTGGCGCTATATGGACTTCACAAAGTTCATTAGTTTACTTGAAACCCAAAAGCTTTTCTTTGCTAGGTTAGACCAGTTTGAGGATCCCTACGAAGGCACTTGGTCAAATGCAGGCATTCAAGTTCTTCGAAACCAAGTACAAATTGGTGCTTTCTCAAATAATGCTGCTGAACAATTAATCAATTTTCAGGATATTCAGAGGAAAATAATGTTTATCAGTTGTTGGCATGCCAATGAGTTTGAATCAGCAGCAATGTGGAAACTCTATCTAAATAGCAATGAAGGTGTTGCTATTAAAACTGATTACAATACACTCGCAATCAGCCTAGAAAGTGCACCACTAAAAGCGGGGATATCAATGGTGAGATATATTGATTATGACAATGAAGTAATTCCATTCAATAACATTTTTTATCCCATTACTCACAAAAGACGTAGTTTTGCCCATGAAAAAGAGCTTAGGGCAATTATGTGGACGCCAGAAGCCATTCAAGATCCAGACAAGATACTAAATTCAGTTACTGTTGATATCTTGCCGTCTCAACTTATACAGTCTGTATATGTATCACCAACCGCACCTAGGTGGTTTGGTGAGTTAGTCGACAATGTGGCTCGCCGTTATAGTCTAGAAGTTCCTGTTATTCACTCAGATCTCTATAACCGACCTGTTTTCTAAACTGCTAAGTCTTTCAACCTATCAGAAGAGATATTAATTTTGTTCTTTTTGAAGATACTCTTCCCGACTAGGTAATAATGACATTGGGAGTTGAACTTCTTACTAGTTGCTGTAATTACTAGATATCTTAGCTACTTAACTAAAAAGTTTTAGTAACGATAGAATTCTAAGGTTTTACTTGTAATTTTGCATAAAATAAAGTTTGGATCTTCCAGAACAAAAAACTTACCAAACACTAGATGCTGTTCTGACAGACAGATATTTCTGATTAAGTATTTCGTAAAAATTACCTCTTTTATTAATAATTTTATCTAGTTCTTTAGCATCAAAGGTTATCACAACTATTTTATCCTTAACCTAGGCATTACGAATGATTTGTTTTGCATCTTTCGTGATGCCATTTGTAGCAAAAAAAATTCCAATATTAGCGTCAACATCCCGCATTTTGGAGCAGAAAGTTCTTAACTCACATGCACCTACTGTTTTTTGCCAATTTTTACATTCAACGATTAGTAAATAAGAAAATTCAAAGAAAAGAGTAGCTTCAATTCGTTTTACGGTAAAGTCTAAATCTATTTCTCCTGTTTCACACCTCCTTCTTTTACTATTAAGCTTTAGAATAAGGAGATTCTAGAAAATTATGAGCTAGCTCCTCAAGAACTAAACCAAGGTCATCATCTTCTCTTGGTTTATTTACTCTTGACAGTAAATCAGTAAGCAAATCTCTAGACTTATTAATTTTCTCATCTAATACTATCTCAGGGGTACAGCTTCAACTTATCAAAGAGAGTTAAATCTTGGTGTGAGTTATCTCCCACTCTAGCCTCCTAAATCCGAGTTAAGACAATCTGATTATCTTGCAATTCTCGTGATTTAGAATCTTGATCTAACTCAAAAGTTTCATTAAATGAGTAGGTTAAAAATATATTTTTCTCGGAAACTTCAAACTCGTGAGAACAATGACTGCATTTATTCTCTTCATTCAAAGGTATATCTCTATAACTAGAGTAAACTTCTATGGTTTCCTGACAATTTGGGCAGACAAGTTCAAATTGTTCTGTGAGGTACCCTAATCTCACTAACCTTGAAATAGTCTCTATCCATTTTCCTTCATCTAAGCTAAAGCCAAGTGTTTGATAGATTCGTGGGTTAAATCTTTTTCCATATCCATGGCTGCGAATAGCATGAATAAGTGATTGAATAACATTTTCATCTGACGTGGTTACATCTGACTTTAAGCCTAATTTTTTCAATGATGGTAAAAACTTTATTTTGTGCACAATTGAAAAGACATACTCAATAAGCTCTTCAGGAACATCACTCATAAACCATATATTCCCTTGGCTACTAATATGCAAAGAAGACTCGATTATTTTTCTCGAATAAGAAGTATAGAGAAACTCTAGACGGGTTTCTCTTAAGTCCCCTTGAGCAAAATAATTTGTATATTCTTCAGATGCATCTAAGTCATCTAAATCAGGAGAGGCAGAGACATAGATTGTATCAATATCTCCACCAAATCTCTTATATTTTGTAGCTTTTGATTTCCCATTGAGTTCGTTGTTTTAAAAGCAAAATATCTTGATTAGTAAAAGTCATAGGTTCTATTTCTATGCCGAGCAACAATGACATCGAGTTGTACAGCATTTCACTTTCGCGAATACTAGCTCTTGTCTCGACAACAAAAGTTGTATCTAGAAGCCTAATGTAAGAATTTAAGCGCTTAGTAGGAATAACTATGCGTCTTTCATAATTATCTTCGATTTCATATTTTTTCCCAGCACAAACAAATTCAAGACGCAATAAATTTCCACTGATCCATTCAGCACTGTTAAAGGCAGGCTTTTGAGTAAGTTGAGGCCTTATTTCGTTCTTGAATGGATCAGCTGAGTTTCTATCTTGAATGATCTTGCTGAGCTCATTTCTAGATAGTATTCTCCTCTCTAGGGGTATACCCCAGCAAACTGAAACTCTACCTGCAAATTTATAAGATTGAATCAGTTTAATAATGCTATTGATGTCAATAGCATTTTGGTCAAGAAGTATTTGTACTTCATTGATAAGAGCATCTTTTGTAGTATGTTTTGGCAGATCTTGCCCACCATCGGCATCACCCAATAATTCTTGAAGGGCTTTAACAGGAACATACTTATCTAGCTCCTGAAGAAGGGGAAAGAATCCTAAGTTATTGGAAGACTGCTCTTTCATGCCGAGGCAATTAATTCAAAAGGTAATATCATTAATCCTGTTGGCCTTATTTTAGCCTAAACATACCCAAAGTGAGCTGCTCAGAATTAAAGTAAAGTAATACTTATAGATTTATTGAGATTTAAGACAACTTAGGCAAAATAAGTAATAGTCAGTAGTCTAGAAGAATAAAAAATTATCTCAAGAACAATCTTACTTGAGATGCTTAACTGAAGCACTAGTCAACTCTTGTAACTTAGATGCCACTTCCACTCTATGACATCTTGAGAAATCCATCTCTGCACAGAGCAATAAAATGTTTCCAGTCTCAAGCATCTCAGCAACTTCGCATAAGGTTTGCTTAGCTGCTTCAGGTTCAGGTGGAATCCAATGACTACTACCTGACAAATTACCTAGCGATGACTTAGAAACATATTGAATATTTTCAGAGGTGCAAAGCTTTTGAAGAGCATCTCCGTACCACATTCTAGACCAGGCACGTGGCTTCAATCTTACATCGACTACACAGGTGACACTAAATTCTCTAAGACAAGAAAGAAAAGCATCATAATTTTTTCGGTTTCCGTAACCGAAGGTCAGCACTGTCTTGCTTTCAGAAGTTGCTAAATCAGGCATTTTACAAGTCCAGTAAGCTCAGAGTTTGTACATCAGTTTCTCGGGAGTTTTTTGGAGGGTAAAATATTCCTATAATCATAAAAACTTTGCAATGCTGTTTGAGATTACCTACTATAAAATAAATATCTTTTTTAGACAAGAACTCATTTTCTAGCTTCTCTCTAACCTTGGATAAGGATTCTAATTCTCTTCCCTCTAGACTGGAAGCATTAGATTTATCTCGACACTTTCTATAAAGTTCGCAGATCTCCCAGTCGCTTATTGAGTACGAACGTTTTTTGTTATCTACTTCAGTAAATTGGTAGCCAAACTGGTAAGGTATTTTCTCTAGATTCAACGAAGGCTCGAACAAATCACCCTGATCTTGAATAGCTCTTTGCTTTGGGCTCCACTCACGTTCAGTTTCTCTGCAAAAATATTTTTCTATACTTCTGGGCTTAATTATGCCTAAAGATTTTCCTTGTGCTTGTATTTCAGCGATAGATCTGAATTGCAAAGGTAATACAAAAGACTTACGCTCTTCCCAGTTATTTTTGGTTCCTATGTGCCTGACTACATCTATTGAAGTATCATTAATCCGATAACTTTCTTCTCGATAGTCTTTCTCATTTCTTTCGACTTCTGCACTAATAATCGACCATCTCTTATAACGCTTGTCGAAGTCTAGATTTCGAAATCTCACTGGATAAATTCGAATCCACTGGACGGGTTTTTCATTGGCATCCAGAAGAATTCCTGCAGTACAAACAGTTTCCTTATACTTGGTACTAATAGATGGATAGGTTTTAGTTGCAATTAGGATCTTTCGTCTTTCCATCTACGTCATGAATCACATATTTTTAGCTAAGCCACCATAATACTTTCTCTTGAGTCTTTGTTAAAAAGCAAAATATGACCTTTTCATCTCAGATCAATGAATACATGAGAGTTAAACACTATCTGTAGTGGCCAAGTAGTTTTGATAGCCACTATCTTGTGTTTCTTATCGAGAGAATTAATCTCACTTCTCAGCTAACTGTTGCCTCGGCTCCTCTCAAAACACCCCCAGCCGCTGTCTGCACCTATTGAGCGATCGCACCAATCAAGCCCTAGGCAAACGGGTCTTGATTACTGCCCATCATGCGGCTGAGACGTCGGGCACGCTCACCCACCTGGTCAGCCCAGAGGCTGTTCAGCATCTCATCAGCTGCCTCGGCGTAGCGTCCGGCCTCAATGTGGCCTAGGGTCTTACGGAAGCGAAGCAGGCCGTCGATACCCAGATTAATTGCCATGTCGATCAGCACTCGCTGACGCACCCACGAAAGCTGTCTAACCCAAGGCAGGCGCGACTCAAGCTGTCGCATTGCGTGGTCGATGTCGCTCACCAGCAGCAACCGCGCTTCAGCCTCACTGATGCCGCGGTCGTCCAGATTGCGACCGATGCCAATCGTCAGCCTGCCCGCCGTGCAGCGGTACGGCTTCAGCCGCAAGCCCTCATGCAAGGTCAACTGCCGAATCAGGTCGACACGCTCGCCGGTAAGTTGGTCTGCAATCGTGCGGATGCGGTCACTCATTTCTTCGCTCTTGCGCCAAGGAACCCTGCCGCAAACTCAACCGCTCGATAGACCCCACCCAGCACCTGATTATCCTTAGGCGTTGGGGTCAAATTCACAATCACCAGCGCGGCCGCATGGACGTACAGAAATACCGTGAAAATCTCATCCTTGTGCTGGAGGATTTGAGACATGGAGTTTGTGAAAAATCAACACCCCAATTCTAATTACCCCCATCATCCTTGTCTTGGCTTCGAGGGGTCATCAGAGCAAACAGCGACGAGACGTAGATCATCGTCAGCTCAGCGAAGCGCGGCCGAAGCTCCTTGTCCTGGTAGGCCATGACGCTGAAGGCGATGAACAGCAGCGTTGCCAGCCCAGCCAGCACATTGAACCGCTGCCGATCATCGCTGCTCATCAGTAGTCCCAAACCCCTTTCGGCCCGTCGTCGAGGTGCACGAACCGGCGACCAGCTTTGATGCCGCGACCCACGCCGCCGTTCCAGTTCTGCTCGCACCACTGTTCGAACTCAAGCGGATTGAACTGGAGTGGGGACACATCAGCCGCGCCGCCAGTCAGGTGATAGCTGTCGTCAACACCACCAACCCGAGCGTTAGTCACCGGGTCGCGGAACCAAGACGTGACACCCAGCGGGCCGAACTGCTTACGGAGTACGTCGAGCCGTGCAGCCAGCTTCACGATCCGCCGCTTGTTCTCAGCAGTCACCCGCTGCCTACGGAAGTCATCGAACTGGAACACCTCGCCCACCGTGAAGTGCTCAGAAACGCGAGCATCCCACTCACTCCACTGAACCGTCTCAGCCGTGAGTGGTTGCGCGTTCGCCGTGCGGTAGGTCTTGACCCACTCGGCACTGTCCCGCATGGCAGCGTCGGGAATCACACCCGCCAACATATAGGCAGCCCGGCGATGGTTAGGGTTGTTGGGGTCGAAGTGGATGAAGAAATCGAGGAACTTATCAGCCGTAATGGTGCTCATTGGGCAGTCTTCAACTCCAAGTCCCTAACGCGCCGTTCCAGCTCCACAAGCTGCGCACTGGTGTTCTTGGCGATTTCAAGGATCCGCGTTTGGCTGGCCTTGATTTCGATGATGCTGGCCTACATCGCCCACAGCAGACCAACGATCGCCAGAAAAGAACTAGCCAAGATGGTTGGTGCCGCGCCAGCGAATACACGGTCAAGCGTGGAATGCTCTTTGCTTTCACCCATCTCTTTAGATTCCAGTGAAGTTCTGTTGCGCTGACAACCTCATTTTAAGCGGTAGTAGCGAATTGGCCCACTGTAGAAACCTTGGTACTCAGACGGTGAGGCGAGCCTCGTTCTCGTGGGTCGCGAGCTGCTGTTGCTGATAACCCTTCCCCCATCACAGGTCACGATCCCAATGTGCGCCTGGGGTGGGTTGCCGCCATCAGTGAAGATTGCGATAGCGCCCGGCTCAGGACCGCTGACTTGTTGAGCACCAGAGCGCCGCAGCGCCGCCTCCGCATCAGGGACGTAGTTCGACCCGCCCCACGGTGTCGTGAGCCCTGCCTTTTGAAAAACCCGGTTCACCGCCCAGGCGCAAGTGTTCCGACCGCCATCAGGCCCGCCTTGGGTACTGAACCCCCGGAGCTGCTGAGCAGTCTTACAGAGCAAGCTCCCTTTCTCACTGGCCGATCGCTTGTCGTTCTCGCCGCGTCCGGCTGACCAGTCGTTGTTCGCCTCGCCCTTGGTGCCGCACGTCACCGTCGTCCGGTAGCCGTTACCGTCGAACTTGTGGGTCACGTTGCGGATGTACCAAGTGCCGTCGACGAGGGCGCGGAAGTCCTGCAGCGTGACTTGCCCCTCGGCGGTGAACTCGGGATCGCCCTCCATGCTGAAGTCGATCGTCACCTCACCCGACTGGAGGGACTGCAGCCGCGAGTCCGCTGCCCGCTGCGCTTCGTCGCGGGTCTTGTAGAGCTGCTTCTCCTCGAAGGTCTGGAGGTTGCCGTCTTCGGGCCCAACCGTGAGCAGCTTCTCCTTCTTCTCGTCCTGATCGAAGTAGCGAGCCTTCACCCGGCTGTAGGCTCCTCGGTTCTTGATAGTGGCCCGCCAGTCGCTGACCTCGTCTCCCTTGACGATGCGCTGCGCCAGTTCGACGCCGGGGGTCGCTGGAATGTCGCTCGCTCGGCGCGTAATCCACAATGCCTTGTCGATCGGCTTGGCCGTGATCTTCAGCCTGCGGGCTAGTCGCGTCAGGAAAGCGATGTCTGACTCGGCGGTCTGATCTTCATGCTTAATCGGGATGCTGCCCACGTCGCCAACAATTCGCAGCTCGAGGCCGCTCCTGCTGGCGATCGTCCTGGCGATCTCGCCCAGCGTCGTGTCGTGCCAGCTCTGCGTCCTTGAGTCCTTCATGGCCGGCGCAGTTTCGAGCGCCGTAGCCCGCACGACCATCGATCGCGGGCCGTTGCTGAGGGTCAGGTCATCAACCGCGTAAGTGCCCATGTAGACTGGCAGCTTCCCGCCCTCGGCATAGCCGAGATAGACCTTCAGCCAGGTGCCAGACTTCGGGATCTCCAGTAGCTTGTCGCGGTCGTCGAGCACGATCTCGACGCGATCGCTTAGCTGCTCCGCTTCGTCGACGACGGTAAGGCTCAGCAGCCGGTCGGCGATCTGCTTGGTGATGTTCACCCCGTCGGCCTCGACGAGGTAGGCAGGCTTGCTCATGCTTCAGTCCAGATCCTCAGCACGTTGCGGGTCGTCGGCTCGGGTAGCTCGGGTAGGTCGATCGCAACATCGCCGGGGAGGATCGGCAGCATATCGCTCAGCCCAGGATTCGCCTCCAGCACCGGCTCAACGGTGCCCTCCGTCCTGCCGTAGTAGCGCCAGCAAATCTCGTCGATCTCGTCGAACTGGCGGGTGATGTAGAGCGCCATCAGTTGCCACCCAGAATCAGGTCACGCACGGCAGCCGTCCGCGCCGGATCCACGTCGAGGATTCCCGTCACCGTGGCGGCCGCGTTGACCAGCGACTGCAGCGACGGTGCGCCGCCGCCCGCGATCGACTGGATGACCGACGATGCCTCAGGCCCAAGACCAGCAAGCTGCTCGACTGCGATCGCTACCGCCTCGGGGCCGCGTCCCTGCGCGAAAGCTTGGGCAAGCCCTGCCGCGCTGATCCCCGCCTGCGCCCACTGGGAGGACGTTGCGCCACCAAGCCCGAACGTGCCGAGCAGTGACTCGACGTTGCCGCCCGCGACGGACTGCACAACGCTGGTAAGCTGCCCCGTACTGAAACCCGCCGCCTGAGCGAGTGGGGCAAGTGGCCCGCCGACCGCATTGGCGACGAGCTGCTGGGCCGAGTTCGCCAGCCCAGCCAGCGCAGTCGATGGGCTAAGCGCCGCCCGCGCCCCATAGAGGATCCCCGCGACAAATCGGGTCGTGATCGGCGTTGCCGCCTGTCCGGGATTGTCCTCGCCGTACTTCGCGATCTCAAGGTTGAACTCGATCTTGCGCGGTGCCCCGCCCTGCAGGAACACCGACTTGACCTCGCGGACGGACAGGATGACCCAGCGGCCGAAAACGGTGCCGAGGCCGTCGGTGAGCATGAGCGGCTGGCCCTTGTCGGCCTCCGCCCGCATCGCGTCCACCTGTCCCAACCCGCCGCGAAACTGGGGGTAAATGACACCGGGCAGCGTGATCTTCCGCTCACCGGGACCAAGAAACTGATAGGCGACCTCGCGGGTCAGCCGTTCCTGCAGCGCCCAGCGGTAAGCGTCCGATCGCTCCAGCGACTCATTGGCCGCTGTGTCGAGTCCGAACTGGTAGGAGCCGAGCTGGTAGAGGGGTGTCGCCATCAGTCGTTTAGAGCAGCACGCTGGTTGAGTTCGGCCTCGCGCATCAGGTCATCGAACACCTGGCGCACTTGGGCGGCGATACTACGCGCGTCCTGCCCTGGACCAGCGTTGATTGTGATCGGTGCAGTGATGTTGATCGGGGCGCGCCGATCGCTTCGAGGCGCAGGCGAAACCACGACCGGCGCGGGCATCGGCGCGGCGATCGTGGGTGTGCTATTGACCTCGGGGATCCTGACCTCAGTCAGGGCAAAGCGGGCCTCGGGCGTTGCCACAGAGGCTTGAGCCACGATCGTTGGGGCCGGCAGGGCAATCGACGGCTGCGAAACAATCTGCGGAGCAGGGACGCTGATCGGAGCCGGAGTCGCGATCGCGGGCGCGGGAACCTGCAGCGCTATTGCAGGGGAAATCGACGCGACAAGCTGCTGCGAGCCTGCATTCTCGGTCTGCAGCGGGACGGCCTGCCGGGCCAGAACCGGGCCAGTTTTCGGCGCACCCATCGCGGGCTGAGTGAGTGCTGGCAAGGGTTGGGGCAGGGTCGGCGCTGCTATAGCGATCGCTGGGGCTTGCACCGCACCCATCGCGGCCATCGCCGCCGTCGCAGCCGCAACGAGCGGACGCCGGAGCAAACCTGCACCGCGACGCACGCCAATCCCGAGCGTGCCGGGGATCGCCATGCCGGATTTGGTGAGGGTCGAGAACGGGCCGCGCTTCGCGTCGCTGAACGGCATCAGCTCGCGCACCCTGGCGAAGCTCTGCTGCACGGTCGCCAGCAGCTCGCCAGCCTTTGCCTTCACCCCGTCGATGATGGTTTGGATGATCGCCTCACCGACGCCGGCCAGCATTGACGGCACGCTTCGGATGAACGCGACGACCTGCTGGAACGCGCCCTGAATCTGGGCGACCATCTGAGCAAAGACTGACGCGATGCCAGGGACGATCTTCTGGAAGATGCCGATGACCAACGTGGGCAGTGGGAACAAGATCGCGCCCATCTGGGGCAGGAACGATCGCACTACACCGAGCGCTTGATCCCAGACCGCCCTGAACTGGCTCGTGATGCCCGCAAACGCGGATCCGGCGATGCCGGGTAGCTGTTGCAGTAGGGAGCCGACCGTCGCGATCGCTGCTTGCATGAGCGTCACGAGGACAGTGGCCGCCATGCGAGCGGCGCCCATCACGATTCCGGGCATGGCCCTCATCGCACCGGCTAGCCCGGTGATGAACGACCGACCGAGCGCGACGACACCCATCGCGGCCATGCGCCCGATCGACAGCCAGACTTGCGCCACGGCTGGCAGGATGACCGCGCCGATCGTCTGCCCGATCCGCTGGGCTGCGGCCGCGACTTCCTGCTCGTTGCCGGAGAACAAAGCCACCCAGAAGCGCTTGGCCTCACTGAGTAGCGTCATCACCCCGGTGAGTCCCTGCCGGATGCCTTGGAACAGGTCACTCGCGCCCGCTTGCTTCACTGAACCCCAGAATCCGAGAGCAACCTGCTTGAGGTCGTCCCAGTACGCAATGACTAGGGCGATCGCCGCACCAATTCCCAGCACGGCCAAGGTGATCGGGCCACCAATCACACCGATGGCTGCCACCACGGCACCAATGAGGGGCAGGGCAGCAGTTAAGCCCACCGTCAGCCCCGCGATCGCCACGATGCCTTTCATCAGCCCGGGGTTGGTTTCAGCCCAGCGGGCCATACCTTCAATCACTGGCGTGACCACGTTAGCCAGTGAGTTCAGCGACGGCAGCAGCGCCGCGCCGATCGAGATCGCCAGCCGCTCGCCCGTGTTTTGCAGCGCCTTCATCTGTTCCGCGAAGGTACCCAGCGATCGCTGATAGTCAGCGTCAACAGTGCCTGCCGCAATCGAGCCGCCCGCGTCATCGCGCAGCTTGGTGTACTCGGCGCGATACTTCATCAGGCTCATTAGAGCCAGCTTTGCTTCCTTGTCACCGAAGATCTGTCCGAGCTTAAACGTGTCGCCACCCGTCACTTTGAACAGGGTTTCGACTGCCGCTTCCATCGGATTGATGCCGTTGGCCTTGGCGTCTTTCAGCACCTGCTCGATGTTGACGCCAAACTTCTTGAAGCGCTTCACCGCATCCGGTGCGGTCATCTTCAGCATTGTGTCTGTCAACCGCGTGGCAGCCTGCCCAGCGTCCGGCGCATCGCGTCGCACCATCTGCATCATGGCGGCCAGACTGACCGCGCCTTCTCTGCCTGTCACCCCCAGAGAACCAGCCGCCGCAGCGATCGTCGGCATGAACTGCGCCATGTCCTTCAGCTCGAACGCCCCTTGCTTGCCCGCGTAGGCCAGTGCGTCGAACGTCGCCTTGAGTTCAGTCGGCTTGATCTTCAGCGCATTCTGGAGCTGAAAGCCGGTCTTAGTGATGTCGGTCAGGTTCGAGTTGGTCGCCGTCGCTACTCGACCTAGGGTATCAATGCTGGCGATCGCATCCTTTAGTACGAGGCCTTGGGCCACTAAGTCTTGGATGCCAGAGGCGAGATCGCTGGCTGATTGGTTCGTGCGATCGCGGGCGCTGAGCGCCAGTAGGTCAGCCCCCAACGCCTTGAGTTCTGCCGCGCTAGAGCCTGCCGTCTTGCCGATGTCAGCCAGCTGAGACTCGAAGGCAACAGCTTGCTTGGTCGAGTAGATCAAGCCCGCGCCAACCGCCGCGCTAGCCGCTGCCAACGCCTGAAAAGCGTCGTTGCGCACGACGCCCATAAAGCCTGTCTTGGTGGCCCTGGCCAGTGTGTTGAGCTGGCCTTGGGCACGGGCAATCGACGAACCGAGGGATGCTGCAACGCGCCCCCCAATTTCAAGCGTTACCTGAAAGGCTTTACCTGCCATTCCTCACCTGGCGAGCGGTTTCTTCTTCGACTACGCGGGCTTCAGACAGCCACTCCAGAAAGTCGTCAGTGTCAAGATCGAGGATTTCTTCCAGTGACCAGCCGGTCAGCTTGGAGAGAATGATCACTCCTCGGCGGACCCCTGCGAGAGGGCCTTTCCCTTGAAAGCCAAGTACTGCTCCATCAAGCGATCGCTGTCTACAGCATCCAACTGCTCAAACTCGTCAGGGGCTAACTCACACAGGGTTGCCAAAAGCCACGCGGCCTGATCAGAGGGCGTCCCCTTGATCCGCTGCATCGCCACTTCGTCTCGTACTTTCGGTCGCCGCATCGTGACTGACTTCACTGCGACGCCTGCGATCTCGATTGGGAACTCCAGCTCGATTGTGGCGCTCAATCGCTTGTCAAAAGTCATGGGTTAAATTCCAATCGCTGCACGGATGGACTCAAGCTGGTCAGTGCCACCGACTTTGCGAATCATGCTCACGACGTCGACTTCAATCAGCTCATGACCGTCGATCGCGACTTTGATGTAGCGGAGCGCCATCATGAACTGTCCAGAAGTTTTCTCGCCAGCAGTCCAGTCGCCTGCGTCCATCTCTTTAACCACGCCGCGCATGTTGACGACTATCGGCACGGCTGCCTCGCCGTCGCGGCGTAGCCCCCCGCGAGCTGTAACCTGAGTGGCGGCACCATCAGCCAAGCCCCAAAGCCGAACCACATTCGGGTCGTACTCAAACAGTTGGAAGGTGCACTCCAGCTTCTCTTGCCCTAGGTCGATCTCGACCGGCGCATCCATGCCACCGCCCCGATACTCCTCCATCTGGGTGGTGAGCTTGGGCAGTGTGAGCTGTTCGATAACGCCCGCGTAGCCGCGACCATCGACGAACAAATTGAAGTTCTTTAGAACGCGGGGGATCATCGCGAGTTGACTCCTGCGAAGAGGTCAATGACGTAGGTGTTGACCAGGTGGCTGCGGAACGTGACCCGCTCAGCCGGATAGGGCGGAGTGAACTCGAAGTCGAAGACCACGTTGCCCGAGCTGATGCTGGTCGGGGTGTTTAGCTCGGGGTCGACCCAGACATCACCGCCGAGGATCGCACCGCGTGCCTTGAGCGATCGCAGGTACTCTCGCACCGACTCGCTCACCTCCTCGAGGTAAGTCGCTGTGGTGCAGCGATCGACCGCCCAGAGGTGCCCGCGCAGGATCGATTCGTTGATCATGTCCGCCGTGCGGCGAACCGACGGGAAGGCGTACTTGGGATCGATGCTCAGCGTGCGGTTGCCCCACAGCCGGAAGCCACCCTCGCGGATGATGGTCGCGATTTTCTGCTCGTTCAGCAGGTTGGCGCGGCTCGTGTAGTCGCCCAGCGCGAAGTCGATCTGGCGTGCCGTGCCTTCGATGCCCGCGATCTCGTTGTTTGACGGCGACCACCAGAAACCGCGCTCGTTGTCGATCTTGTTGATCAGGCCAGCCACGCAAGGCGAGGCCGGAGTCTGGTCGCCGTTGCGGAGCACCCATGGGTCGATGACGTAGACGCGATCGCTGCCGAAGTCGTCGTTGAGCTGAATCGCGGCGCTGTCGGTCGTGTTCGGGCCATCGACAATAATCACAGCCCGCAGCCGGTTTGCGATGCCCAGCAGTTCGCTCACCACGCGGGAGCGAACTGCGCCACGATTAGCCGTGCCCGCGACGGCCTGAGTGCCGCCTTCTGGAGGTGCGCCGATCGTTACGGTTGGGCTGGTGATGTAGCCGCTACCGGGGTTGTCGATAATGATCTCGACGACCTTGCCGGCGTCGCCGCCCGTGCCCAGCACAGCGCGAGCGATCGCCCCAGTTCCGCTGCCACCCGAGATTGTCACAGCTGGAGCAGTCAGGTAGCCGTCACCTTGTTCAGTGAGCGGGATCGACAAGATGCCGTTGCTGCTGCGCTGATGAGTGTAGCCAGGAGCAATCAGGATGCGAGGTGCGAAGCCCGCGATGTTCTCAGCGGCGAGGAAGCACTGCACGCCGAGGTAGTTACCAAACTCGTCAGTGCCGCCAATCACGTTAGCGATCGTCTCGGCTTCGCTCACGCCTTCCTCGACACGGACGAGGATCACGACCGCGCCCGCTTGGTCGTAGATCAGGTCGAGGGCAGTACCCAGCGTGCCGGTCGAGCCGATGCCCGCCCAGTCGCTACGGCTGGCGATCAGGATTGGAGTGTTCAGTGGGAACTTAACAGGGTCGGCGTCGGGAGCAGTCCCGATCAGACCAATCACCGATGAGCGCACCGTCTGAATCGGGCGTGCTCCGGTGTCGATCTGCAGAACTTCGACGCCGTGTAAGAAGGTGGTCGTCATCGGTGGGTTCCGTTCTAGTGGTCATTCTAGCCGCACCCAGTTGACCTTATGAAGACCGACAGATTCAAATTAAAAACTGGAGTCCAGAACCTTTGGCAGTTGATTTGCTACTGGCCGCGAACTGCAGCCACGAACTCGGCGGGTAGGTTGCTCAGCTCCGCGATCGCGGCCCAGCCGTCACGGTCTTGGGGTGTCGCGCCGCCGAGCTGACAGACCGCGTTGAAGACAAGGGCGAAGGCCGCGACGCCGTTGGTTGAGACCTGAGACAGGGCGGCGGGCAGACCGGCCACAGCGACTACCGCGCCCGCTTGCAGGGCAGCGCCGCAGATCTGATTGAGCCGCACGTCGGCAAGTAGAACTGCGTTGAATGCGTCCCAGTCAGCTTGGGGTAGCGGCTCAGTGTCTGGCTCAGTGTCTGGCTCGGGCTGGGGGATTGCCTCGACTCGCCAGTCTGTTTCCTCCCAGATAGCCCGCTCGTCATTGCTGAGGGCGGGAGGTGCGATCGTGGTCGCGAAAGCTGGAATCAGGAACGCGCCGTGCTCCAGCGGCGACGGGTCGGCGGGAGTAACGTCGACGAAGATCCGGGTCTGTGGGTCGTAATGGTAGACGAGCATGGCTTAGAACTTGATGCAGGCCAGATAAGCGATGTTGCGCGGGCGGGTTTCGGTGCCGCCAACGCTGCTCGTGGTGACGGCTGTTCCTGTCGTGTAGGTGGTGGCCGCAGTACCGCCTCCAGTCGGGGCAGTCCGCGTATCAAGGTAGTGAGCGTGAGCCTTCAGCTCATCGGCCTGCGTCGAGCCGATAGCGCGGCCAGTATCGACCGAGCGGCCATCAGCCCAGCCCCGGATAAACTCGCCGCGAAGGTCTGGGACGCGGAAGGTCGTCGAGCCGTCGCCAGTGCTGTAGGAGCCGGTCGCGCCACCCGTCCAAGCCGCGTCGCTTACGATGTTGCCGCTGGCTTGGGCATAGGCCCAGAGCCTCGCGTAGGTGGTTCGGCTCAGCAGCGCACCGTTCGCCTTGATGTAGCCGGCTGGCGGGGTGTTGCCCGTCACCCAGATTGCGACGCCTGCGGGGACGGCAAGCGCTGCGATCGCCTGAGCGACACGCTCGCTGGTCATCAGCTTGTCCGGCGCGGTGCCACCTTCGGCCTGGGCTTGGCTGGCGATCGCGGACGAGTTGACCTTGGCGAACGTGACCGCGCCGTCGCGGAGCTTGACCGTGGTTACGGTGTCGTCGCCCGGCGCGTTGGTGTTGCCCGCAGTACCGAGGATCAGCACGCGCACCCGCGCGCCCGTGGCGGGCGCTTCGGAGAGCGTCAGCGTCGGCCCATCCATCGACAAGCTGTATTCGCTAGTCGGCTGCACGACGCCATCGACCGTCACGAGGATAGACGAGGGCGAAGCGGCCACAGCCGTCAGGGTGTAGCTGGTCTGCGCCACGCCTGCCGTAAACACGTTCTCAGTCTGCGTGGTGCCCTGGACGTAGCGGGCATCACTCTCGGCCTTGGTGTAACGGTTCGCTAGCGCCGTCGTGACCGTCGCAGCGAAGCTGGGATCATCACCGAGCGCAGCGGCCAGTTCGTTAAGCGTGTCGAGGGCACCCGGCGCGCCATCCAGCACGGAGTCGATCAATGCCTCGACGGCGGCGAGCGTCGGGCGAGCGGCCACGTCTGCGTCGATCGCGTCAAGCGCAGCCCGCAGCCGCAGTACGTCCTCGGCGAGCTGGTTGTCCGGCGAGGGCTTCTGGTAGTTCTGGTTCGTTGTCCGGTCGTCGGTTGCCATGCGGTTAGATCGTCACGACGCGAAGCTGGCGGATACGCGGCCGTGCCGCAGCGGTACCCGAGAGCGTGAGGCGCACGCGGGTCGTGGTGCCGGAAGCCGTGAACGGGTTGAGTGTGTAGGTCAGCTCGGCCCACTGATCATCGAGCGGCGTGCTGCTGGTCAGCGTCACCGCTTGCCATGAGCCGTCGCCCTTCTGGAACTCGACCGTCACGCCGGAACCGCTGGGCAGGAACGCCTCAAAGGTGGCGCTAACACGCGCGCCCGAAGCGCTCGGGAACGCTCGCGAGACGTAGTTCGCGCTGACTGCCTGCCGCCCAAAAATGGCCTGTGAGCCAGCGAACAGGGTCGGCGACTGCGTGGGGTTGCCGCGCAGGATGGCCGACAGCGTGACCGGATCGTTCAGATTCTCAGCAAGCTGGATCGGTACGTTGTCCGAGCCTCGGATCTGCGACCCATCCGGGCGCGTGTAGATGAACTCGACGTCGGTGTCGCTGTTCACGCGATCGACGCCGGCCAGAGTGATGAGGTCAGTATTGTCGCCGCGCAGAACGCGGATTGTGCCCGTCGCTGGCGTGACGGGAGCGCCCACGATCGTGTACGTGAACTGATCGCCCGTGACGCCAGTCACCGTAAAAGAGCCGTTGTATTCGGTCTGCCCAGCTCCATAGACGATCGCCTTGTCGCCGACCTGCAGACCGTGACCGGGCGCGTTGACCGTGACGGTCGTACCCGATCGGGTGACGCTGATCGCCTGCGCTTGGTAGATCTGGCCGAGGTTGACCGTGCGGCTGTTGCTGCTGAACGCCGCGCCGTAGAGCCGGAAGGTTAGGTCGGCCTCTTGGAAGGGAGTCCAGGTGCTCGCGTTCGAAGACTTGAGCAGCGTGCCCACCGTGTAGGGCTGCGACGTGACCCAGCCGTTCACGGGGTCGAACTTGCCTAGCTCGGCGATCGCGACCGCGTGAATCGGATCGTCAGTCAGGATGACGATTGCATATTCAACTTCAGGCTGCAGGTAGACAGGACTCTGGAAGGTGCATCGCGTCCAGCCGGTCAGGTTGATATCCGCCCCCCGGATCAGGCCGTTCATGATCGTGACATCGTTTGGGATCCCGACTTCGGTTTCGCGGATCTCGACGATGACGTTATTCGATACGGAGCCTCGTGCTTTGAACTGGAGATCGATGCCGGTGATATGGCGTCCTTGCTCCAGCCGGAAGGTCTGCGCTAGCGGATCAGCCCGTACCTCCACGATCGAGTTAATGGTCGTAACAGTGCGGGTGATCGTGTTCACCTGCCGCTGAGTTCGCGTCAGGATCTGCCCCTCACCGATGAAACGGGCGGCGGCTGTAGAGGCCACGCTACCTCGAAACGACACCCGCTTGGTCCCAGTTGGCACGTTAGCCGGAATCGTGAAGGAGCCGGTGATCTGACCGTTGGAGTCGGCTGTTAAGGGCATAGCTTAGGGGGGTGTCAGGTTGATGCCATCGAACAGCAGCTCGACTAGCTGCTCGCCAGGGCCAAAGCCCTCGATTGTGAATTGGACCGTAATCGGCCGCAGAAACCGAGCCGACTGCTCCGTGGACCGCAGCAGCTCAGTTCTAGTTTGAATCTGCTGTGTTTCCCGCGTGGTGGTACTCAGAACATCGCCTACCGCAACGCCTTGCTGTCGGATCTCGCGGGGCGACAGGCGTATTCCCTCGTTCCGTGTTCTGTTAATCCGAATCTCTCGAGTGACAGCGGACTCCCAGACCGTATCGATAACCGTCCAGCGATCGACGGCGGGGTTCAGAGAGGCGATCGCTGGCAGGGGGTCAAAGCTCGCGTATGGGTTGATCTTCTCCTGTCCCGTCGAGCCAAGCTGCTGAAGGACGATCACCTCGGTATAGGGGAGCAGCCAGTCCTGATCATTGTTGTCGCGAACAAGCTGAACTACAGGGGCAATGGGTAGCAGCAGCTCCCCGTCGACGATTGCCGCCGTCTGGGTGATGCCCTGATCGCGAAGGTCGTCGTCCAGGAACGGATCGACGAAGACACCGCGCTTCGCGCTGGGTTCGCGCGAACTGATATCGTTCTTCAGTCGCTCCTCGGCCACGAGGTCAAAGAGGTCGACAATCAGCGATCGCATCCGCTCTAGCTGATCAAACGGGATAGCGCGGATCCCGTCGTTTGAAGTCACAGGGGTAAGTCCCCACCGCTGCGTCACGGTAGCAAGCAGCAGCAGCGAGCTAGGCACTTGAGGCGGCAGCACCTCGAAGCGGCTTGGGATGCCCTTCAGCCGGATGAACTGCCCCGTTCGATCCATGCAGATCCGATCGATGCGCGGCACTTTCCAGTTGTAGTTCGTCAGGACAAGCGTGCCGTTCACCGCGCCCGTCACGGTGAAGCTACCCGCCTGCAGATCCACCGCGCTCGGCGTGACTGGGCCAAGGTAGCGATAGGTGACGGTGTAGGTTGAACCCGGCGCTGGCTCCGCGCCTGCGGGCGACCAGTTCACGCGATCGCCGTCGAGGAAGTAGTCAGTCGTCGGGGTGTAGGTCGTGCCGCCCTGCGTCACCGACTGGATCGAAAGCACCGACACGTCGGGCAGCGTGTCGATCGCCCCCGTAAAAGCGCCGTGGGTGATGTTGACCGTCTTCTCTCGCGTGATCGTGACCGAGCTGATCTCGTTCACGGGGAAGCGGTTAAGCTGAATCGTCGCGCTGCCGCCCGTGGCCCCGGTGAACGTGTCCGGCTCACTGAGTACGGTTTCGAGGTCTGGATCCTCGGCATAAACCAGTCGGGTCGAGGTCGTCTTGTCGACCTTGTAGCCGAAGATGTTGCCGGTGCCCTGCTTGACGTTGAACGAGTTGCTGCCACCGGACAGGCCCAGCGCCGACACCTCCAGCCCTGTGACGATATAATTGCCGTTTGACTCGCGATCGTAGCGAGCCAGAAGGTCAAGGAACGGGTCGCCTACCGGCCCCGCGTTCTGGTCGATCAGGCCACCGTTGACGATCGTGTAAACGGGATAGAACTCACCCGGCTGCCCAGGCTCGTCCTCGTAGCCCCAAGTGGCTGTCCACTTGAGTCGCGCCGCGCCAGGCTCGCCATAGTTGCGCGTCCCGACCGCTGGATCGTAGAGGCCCGGATCCTCGATCTCGGTGATCTCTTCCTCAAGCAGGAACACACCCACTCGGACGATGCCTACGGTCGCGATCGTGAAGCTGCGCTCTGCAACGTCGCGGACGTTTGCCTTCAGATAGATCGAGCTTGCTGGACAGGTGATCGCGCCCGTATCGAAGGTGATGACCGGCGCGGTGCCACGCAGGACAGCGCCGTCCTTAAACACGCTGTCAGCGATGCGCTGCAGCCGATAGAGAAACGTCTTTTGAGCCTCGTTCAGCTCGGCTGACTGTAGACCCTTCCCTGCACGAAACAGCAGCTCGTCGTAGCGATCGGCTGGGTCAAATCGGTTGTAGTAGTCGGTGAAGGGCATGGCCTAGAACGTCACGACGAATTGGAACCGCTGCCGGGTCGTCAGGGCGCGGGTGATTGGAGAGATGCGCTGGATGACGAGCAGCGTGCCGGGGTCGTCGACCTCGCTCGGCTCTAGGTAGTTCTTGCCCAAGGGGACGGACTCGCCCGCTACGGTGTCGAGAAAGATAGCAACCTCGCGGATCACCTCGCCCACGCCGTCCTCGAACTGAAAGAAAAAGTCGAAGCAGACCGAGTTGGTCGGTGTTGGGGAAAGGCTGAACCGCCCCTCCGGTACTGCGATGTCGCCGTCCGGATCCGGAACTACAAAGTCAACGCTCGTCGCCTTGCGCCGTCCCACTTCAGCAAGTAGATCCGACGCGCTGCTAGGAGGCGCCGGGGGCGTTATGCCCCAGCTTGGATCGCCGTTGCCCCAGGCGAGGTGGGCCGTCCGCTGCTGAATTGCGATCGCGATCGCCACCCGTCCGCTAGTCGTGAGGATTGCGGCCATTCACCCGTTCCGAACTGCCGTCATTCTATCTTTGCCAACTGCAGTTCGACTAGGAGCCTATTTGATTTATCAAGCTTTGCACCCTAGGGCGAAAGGTACTAACTGGTTAGTGTACTGACTTGTGTTGAGACGACGGTCTCAACACTCCCCCAAGTTTCACTGACCCAACCGAACGGTCCCCAAGTTTGGCCGCTATACGTTACCGACTCAACATTCTCCTCACTCATCAGCAGCGGGTAGTTCAAGACGTGCCACTCTTCGTCAAGCCGCCCCTCGCTGAGCAAGAAGCGATCGAGCTTAGTCACTTGTGCGGGGGAGTAGTCGATCAGCACGCTGGCGATCGGCTCGGGGGCAGCGTCAATTGTTTTGCCGCGAAAGTCACCGAAGCTGATCTGGGGCCAGTCGGGGCGGGGTCGCGTACCCGAGTGGTCGGACAAGATCCCGCCGTCAGACAGACCGCTCTCGTCCAATACGAAGCGCCGGAAGTCGTAGACAGCGAAGATGCGCTGCAGCCGCGATCGCACGGGCGATGCGATGCGGGCAATGCCGACGATCCGGTCGATTGTGTCCGCGTCGACGGCAGCGTCAAGACCGATCATGAACTCAGCCCAGCGCCGCGTTCCTCGCTCCGACTCCTCGACAAAACCCTCCACATCGACCCACGTCAGGCCGATGCGGATACTCGCAGGTGTGCCCCTGATCCGCTGCCACAGCACACCCTCAGAGACAAGCCGCCGCTGATTCGTGATGTAGGGCAGCAGCTCGCCCAGCCCATACTCATAAACCAGCCATGGGATTACGCCGTCAGGAATGTTGACCCGCTTCGCGATGCGGATGATCGGCACCGGTCGGGCGATGCGGTCGAGCGTCGACGTTGCTCGCGACAGGTTGCGCTCAAGCGGCGTTGCGTTCGGTGGCAGAAGATCGTAGCGGCTCATCGGTCACGGCCTGCCAGCGTCACCGTGACGGTACCCAGCGCCGGCGCGGTGCTTGGCCCACAGACGATCGTGGCTGCTGGGCTGAGCAAATCAACCCGCTGGACACCGGGCGCGTGAAGCTTCGAGATCAGCCAGCTCGTCGTGATGTCGAAACCCAAGCCACCCTCAGAGGTGAAGGCCGCTTCGAGCACATCGGGAAGCGTGTCGACGACGGTGCTCGGTGCCTCGGGTAAGAGCCAGATAGATGCGGTGACGTTCACCGTCGCGATCGTGGCGGGAACCACGGTCACTGCGTCCGTTACAACTCGCACGTCGTCGGCCAGCACGACTGACTCGACGGCTTCGATTAGCCCGGGAGAGGCAAGGCCATCAGGCTCGGTAGACAGAATGCTGATTAACACCTCGCCGGGAGCAGGGCTGCTCACAGCCGCGTCCTTCACCCGTGGGTCAGCCGTCAGCGCTTGATAGCGGTACCAGGCCGCACCGCCTGCGGTCGAGCTGCCCTTGATCCGCTCGATGGTGCGATCGCGAAGCTCGCCATCCGGCTCATTCGGCTGCCGCACCACGCCGTAGAACGCGGCAAGGTTGTCGAGGTCGGGGCCGTTTGAGTAGCGAAGCAGTGTCGCAAGAAGTGCGTCGTTGATCCGCTGACGCAGGATCAGCTCGCGGGCTGCGCAGACCTCCAGCAGCTTGATGACCGGGTCGGATTCGAGGATGGCGGTGTAGCTGGCGTCACGCGATCGCAGGTCGTCGATCAAGTCCTGCAGGATCAGTTCAAAGTCCAGCGCTTCGATGATGGTGGGCGCGGGAATCGTAGCAAAGTCAAGAACGGTCATGAGACGACTAAGCCCTCCAGCGTGATACGCCTGCCCTCGGGGATGTAGTAGCCGATCAGGTTCAGCTCGACTTGACCAGCTGCGCTGGCTGAGACGATGCGAACCTTCTCCAGCTTCAGCCGTGGCTCCCAGCGATCGAGCGCTTCAGCTGTGGCCGCCACCAGGTCAACGATGAGGGACTGGTTGATCGGTCGGTCGACAAGCCGGGGCAGACGTGAGCCGTAGTCCCGTCGCCAGACGCGGGTGCCCACGGGCGTCGTCAGGATGTCCGTAATTGACTGCCGGAGGTGGTCAATGCCCTTCAGCTCCTTGCCACTGTCACGGCTCATGCCTCGGGTCATTAGTCGCCCGCTCCGGTATCTTCACTGGCTTCGATGATTGCCGCCCCGCAGCTGCAGAGGTCACCGATCCGAGCAGTCGGCCTCTGGTTGGTAAAGACCGTGCGACTGCCGGTGATGATCGTGTTCAAGCCATGCAGGGGGCAGGCGTGAAGGTCATCCTTTCGGGCCACGGGGCGGCTGTTGACGAAGGTGTCGTCGCTCCCGGTGATGATGATCCCGCCGTGATCGGTCACGTCGTTTAGTCGAGCGATGCCTGGCGTCGTAGTCACGGGTTTAGGTCAATACGACTTGCGGTCACTGTAACGTTGCCCTCGGCGGTCACGTTAACGTCGCCTTGGGCTTCGACTTGCGCCTCCTGCACAAGGATCACAATCCGTCCTTGGGCTGCGGTGAGGTCGATCTTGTACTCATGCGCTTCGCGGTCGTACTGGATGATTGAGTCATCCTCGAACTGCGTCTTTTGGATCGTTTCTTTGTCCTCGATCTGGGGGTAGTCAGTCGAGAACGCGCCGGGCATCGCGAAGCCCTGACTGATCTCGCCGGAGGGGGCCATCACGACGACGGCCTCACCGACCTCGGGCGCCCACCAGAACCGATCCTTGCCCGCTCGCTGCGTGAGCCACGGAATCCAGTCAGTGAGGAGCAGCGCCTCGCCGCTCTCCTCGTCTTCCTCGATCGCGACACGGATCAGCCCCTTGGGATAGTCAGCCTCGGCTACCCTGCCTACGCGGAGCAAGTTGCCGTGACGCCGACTGTGATCGCTCGCTTCGTAGTCGCCGACGCCGGAAGTTGTGGCGTCGCCGCGCTCAAGCCACTGGGGAGCCATTGCGTACCGTCGCCCAGAAGTAGACTGCTGTTGCCGGGAGCTGATCGCGCTGTGGCTTTTCCAGCCGGTTCTCAAGCAGCAGCTTCGCGGCCACAAGCCGCAGCCCTTGGTTGAATGCGTGGCTTGGTTCGGGCAGCGGCGAGCCGAAAAAGCCACTAGCTGCGGCCAGCGCTGCGTCGAGTGCTTTGGTCAGGCTGTCAGGGTCGGCTGACTGGTAGCCCATAAACTCGCCGATCGCCGCCGGGGTTCACGCCGCGATGGGTGCGGGGGCCGGAGGCGAGGGCGGGGTCGTCGGTTTTGGACGGGGCGGTCGCTTGCGGGATGGTGAAGTCGTCATCGTGGGGGCACCGGGGGTTGATAAGTTCCTAGGTCTAGGTCGCCAAGGCTGATGTCGGCGGCTGGCATTGGGCAGGCATCCCCCACTTGTTCGCCAGGACAACCCGGTAGGATCTGGCCCCCGGGGTAAGCGCCCGATCGCTCAATTGGGCCGACGCCTTCGGCCGCCGCCTCGTCGACGTAGGGGTCGGCGCAATCGCGGTAAACGGTGAAGTAAGCCACCTCGTAGGTAAGCCGAACCGCACCGATTGGCAGGCTGCCCTCGTAGCTCACATCTAGCTCGGTTTCGGTCAGGCGAAGCTCAGCGGACTCCATGCCCGCGATCGTCAGGTGCTCGAGCTCGGCCTCGACTTCGCCAGCTAGGTCGTCCAGCACATCGTCGATATCCTGGAGCACCTGGGCGACACACTCGACCGCGATCGTGGCTGTGCGCCGGATCGACGAGTTCCAGCCACTGGGAGGATGACCCCGTTCAGGCGAGGGGATCTTCTCCGAGCGGCTGAGCACCATGATCGCCGGCAGCTCGTCCTCGGTCAGCGTGTTGGTCCGGGACTGAAAGACGCGGTCTTCTGCGGCGGTCTTCTCCATCAGGGCAGCAGCGATCGCAGACCGAATCTCTCGGCGACGGTTAGGCATTCTGGAGCACCAAAAGCACACCCACGTTGCCGTCTTCCTGCGTCTCCGCAATGCGGTAGTTGACGCCACGCACAATCAGGCGATCGCCCACCTTGGGAGTCACGGGAAGGTCAGATAGCCGGATGCCACAGATGGGCTGGTTGCTCTGTACTCCCATGCCGGTATCGGGGTCGATCATGGCGTGCTTGGACTGAAACACCCCAGGCAGCGTGTAGGTTGCCTCGCCACGCTTGTAGATCACCGGCTCGCCCAGCGTGCGGGTGACATGGCCCAGCATCCGATCCATCAGCCTAGGGAAGTCCATCAGCCTTAGACCGTGACGCCGTTCAGTCGAACCACGGCGATCGCATCACTGGAGCCAGCCGCTTTGATGGCCGCGCCGATCAGGCTGTTGCCCGATGCAGTCGTGGTGACAACCTTGGCGGTGTTATCCCAGTAGACCTTTGCGCCTTGGTTGATCACGCCGGTCGCCTTGGGCAGTTCGTAAACACCAACGGTCACGAACTCGCCTTCCTGCCCGCTAGTCACGGCGGTTGCTGCCACACCAAACAGAGTGCCAATCAGTGCACCGCCGCCAGAGGCGACGTCGTAGGGGGCGATCAGGGGGATGGTATGCCCCGGTTGCGTGTAGTTTTTCATGGGTTCCTTGCGTATTTCTGAACTTTGCTCAGCGCTCAGCTCAGCGCTTAGGGGGTCGGATCAACGCCGCTCGACCGATAGAAGCCTCGGTGGTTGATCACTTTGCATGCGAAATCCAAGCGAACCTTGACCTCCATGCCGTCTACGTCGAAGCCCTCGCGGGTTTCAATCGTGGGGCCACGCTGACCTTCGAGGTAGGCAGCCTCAAGCATGTCAATTTGGCTGGGCGTAGCCAGAACGTAGAACTGCGGTGAAGCCGTATCTAGTCGCGGCTCGACGATCATCTTCATCGATCGCGAGAACACGTTTACGTTAGCGGTTTCGTTGGCATTGATCGGCGCCAAGAGTTTTTCAGCCGCCGTTTCTAACGTGCTAGGCACCAACAAGTAACCCGCCGTCAGATTGATGCGGTTGCCCTTCAGGTCTTGCTGGGTGCGTAGTGCTTGACGGGCTGCTGAGATACCAGCCTCGTTGATGCCGCCAACGCCCACATTTAGGTGGCTTGCGTGGAACAGGGCAATACCGTCACCCATTACTGGTTTAGACAGGAAGTTGTCGTAGATTTTTTCGCTTTCAAAATCTGCAACCGCCCGCCCAATCAACTGCACCATCCGGCTTAAAGCGTCGAGATCGTCGTTGATAACAACTTGTCGGCCGATAGGGACCACTTTCCCGTAAGTTGCTAGGCGGTATTTTTCCAGCCCTTCTGCAAACGGGCTGTCTCGCGTAAACTCGCCCGCTTCGTTGACGCGATCAAGTTGCAGTCGACCATCGAAGGTGATGACGTTTTTGTCGCGGAAGTCAGGCAGGCTTGTGATACGAGTAAACGGAGCCCAGGTTTGAGGCGCTTGCTCGTAGCCTCGAGCCAGAGTTTTGTTGGTGATATCCAACAGGATGTAAGCGAAGTCGCTGGTGGTATGCAGGGCACGACCGGCCAGCTCAATCCGAGTCATGCCTTGGGTGTCAATGCCGCGCATCTCGTGCAAGACACGAACTACCTCAATCAGGCTCATGCCCTGATACCGACGACCCTTTTCATTCAGGTCGCTGATGCCGGTGCGGGCTTCGAGGGCGTTGGCGATGCCTTCGCGGATAGTGTCGCCACGATCGCGGGTGACGGTGATGGTGTTGTCGATGATGGGAGCTGCATTGGCGATCGCATCAATCACCGCTTCTCGGGCTTGGTCAAGGGTTGCACCAGACTGGATTAACTGATCCGCCAAGGTCTGGGGCTGCTTACCACGAGCGACAATTTCGACAATGCTGGCAGCGCGTTTGCGCTCGGCTGCGATCGCTGCGGCGGTGTCGCCAGCGCTGCGCTCTTCAATGGGTGCCGGATCAGCCACAGACGGCGTGGCCTGCTCAGGCGCGAGGGTGTTCTCTTCTCCGTCCATGGGGGACTCCTGTTGGGGGTTTGCTCGGACGCTCGCGGCAGCATCGGCGGGGATCGCCACAAGCGAAAGCTCATGGGGCTCCCAGTCGGTAATCCGATAGGTCATCGGCTCACCGGTCTCGCCTTCGGTTTTTTCGTAGCGGTGAATCATGTAACCCACGCTCACGTTTCGAACGATGCCGTCTCGGACGTCTCGAAAAATCGGTTCGACTTCAGCTCGACTGCTGAATCGGACTAAGGCTCGGCCCTCATTACCGTCGATCCACGCTCGCTCCACCACACCCAATACGCTGCTGAGGTCGTAGGCAGAATGTGAGTTCAGCAACGGTGCGCCGGAGTTCAGGCGATCGAGCCGCACTGACTCTGGAGCCATGCTTAGCTCCTCGTAGTAGCGGCCATCCCAGCCGTTCCGCAGGACTTTAGCGCCAGTACTCCAAGTCAGCTCGACCGTTCGCTGCTCCTCGTTGAGAGTGGCAGGAACGAATGAGGCTCGCAGTGTCAACGGTGTAGCAAAGCGTTTCTGTTCCATGCCCTAGATTTTAGCTCTAGGGTCACTGGGGTTGCGACTCTGTCACTGCGATCGCTTCCTGTCGGCGTGGATCTTGGCGCGGGTCGCTATCCAGAACGAGTCCAAGTTCATCAAAGCGCTTGAGATCCTCGGCCAGTTCAGCAGCCACAGCGTCGGGATCTTCGCCTTGTTCTCGGACTGCTTCAGACCAAGACTTTAGGCCAGCCCGAACTGCGGCCTTGACGGCTTCAGTTTCCTTGGTAGGGTCGATCATCTCGCGCCGTGGCGGTGTCCAAGTGATTGTCGTGCCGTCTAGCAGCGCTCCAGTCAGTCCGGCTGCTTCCACAAACCAAGTCCACACTGGGCTGCACATCTGCGGGATCAGCATCTGCCATCGCCAGGTGTCGATGTTGCGGGCAAACTCAATGTGGCCCATGCGGCCAGAGGAAAAATTTACCTGAGAGTAATCATTTGTCAGCGACTCGTAGGTGATGCCGTAGCCCGCCGCGATCTTATGCAGTAATTGCCGGACGTAGGGCTCATAGCCGTCGTTGCTAGGCGGGTTGGCGAAGCGGATGTCGCGCCCGGGCGGCAAGATTTCGACCGCACCGGGTTCTAGGGTGTCGATGATTTCGTCGTCATCTGGGGCCAGTTCTGGCGCTTCAGTCTCGACGACAAACGCAGCAAAGCAGGCCGCGATTTTCTGCTTGAGCAGCTGGGCTTTCTCGTAGTCGTTCAAGTCCTTGACGTCGATCATCACCGGCGACACCCACGGCACGCCGCGCCGTTGACCGGGGCGATCGAGACGGTAGACGTGGGCAATGTCAGCAGCAGGCACTCGAGATGATTTTAGGGTCGAGGAGCCTGCTGTCGCTTCGCCCGGATGGGTTGGATACAGCCAGTAAGCAACGCGCTGGCCACTAGCATCTAGCTCAATGCCTTGCACGATTTTGCGGTTGCCCCCCAGATCTGCATCACGGGTGACGTCTAGGTGCTCTGGTTCCAGCAACTGCAGTTGCAGCGGTACGGGCAGTCCGTCCTTGGCTTGGCGCGGCAGCTTGCGAATCAGCACCTCGCCGGACTCGACGATCGTTTTCATTGCCAGTGCCTGCAGCCCGTGGAAGTCGTGGCGGCCATCGGCATCGCAGAGGGTCGAGCCAGCCCATGCCTCCCACAGTTTTTTGGCAGCTAGGTCACGGCGTTTGGAACTGTGCTTGGGTTGCCCAACAATGCCTGCGCCGACGACATTGGAGACGATGACATCTCGTGCCCTCAGCGCCCAGCCGTTGTTCTGTGATAGGTCGCGCGATCGCTCTCGCAGCTTGGGTGAGTCGCGGGCGATCTCGGTGTTGGCGCTGCTGCCTTGGGTCGTCCAACCAGCTGTACGCCGCCCACCCTTTGCGCCGTCGTAACCGCGCACCCGTTCTAGGGTTAGCCGTGCCCGCTCTCGTTCTAGCGCGGCTTTGGGGCTGACCCAGGCGATTAGGTCGTCCAGCAGGTTGGGCATCAGCGATCGCTCTGGTCAGGACGGTACTGGATGTAGCGGCGCGTTGTGGTGCGGCCCTTTCCAAGCAACTCTTTCCGCATCAGGTCGCGAGCCTGCAACATCTGAGACAAGGTTTTGTAGCGAACGCGCTTGTCACCGTAAGCGACCTCATCACAGCCGCTAGCGATCGCGGCCTCTAGCGCTTGCAAGTCTTCTTGGGTAAAGGCCATGAACTCAGGTTTCGACGCTACTCACATTCTAGTGGGCGCGAGAATGGGGCTGGGTGACGGCGACAAAAAACCAAAACAGGCCTCAAGGCCAGTCATAGCCTCAAAAAAAGTGGCCACTTTCTTTGGACTACTCACTCAGCCAGCCCGATCGCCGCTTGCGTTGAACCTTGGTAGCTGGCTTGCTGGGTTGCTGCAGGTGTGTCGCATCCATCAGCGATCGCGCGATCTCCTGCCAGCGCTCCGCAGGCCAGCGGTCCAGCCCCATCGCCGTCGCCGCTGCTCTCGCATAGACCCGGCAGTCCAGAGCCTCGTTGCGCGGCCTTGTCTTCACCCACTCGTAGCGCTTAAAGCCTTTCACCAACCTGAATTGCAGCTCCTCAGCCGTCAGCTGCGCGAAATACTCCTCGCCGTACTGCGGGAAGTGCATGAACCCCCTCGGGTACGGGTCGCAGTCATTCAGTGGCGGGTCTAGTCGCAGCCAGCCATACAGCTCGCTCTTCGCCACACTCACACCCACTGGCCAGAGCCGGATGCCGCCCTTGATCGTCTTGCCCTTCAGGCTCACATCCTGCAGTTTCGGCGTGCCCAAAATCGTCGTCAGCGTGTCACGTCCCTTGATTGGAATCACTCGACTCACCGACTGCTTCCGGCACCAGGCGTAGACCTCCATCGTGTTGTAGCCCGTGTCTACACAAACCTTGCCAATCGGTAGCTCACCCCCACCTATCCGTGGATAGGTGCGCGCCAACTGCTTCTCCAGTTCAGCCCACGGGGCAGCCGTCGCCGTGTCGCCCTGGATGACGACGTACTCAACCGACCAGCTCTCAAGGTTTGGCCCCCAGGCCACCACTTCCAGCTCGATGCGATCGCTTTGCACGTCCACACCCGCCGTCAGCACCAAGCCGCCTGGCGGCACCGTTGCGATCGCGTAGTCCTCGCGTCGTCGGTACAGCTGCTCCCAGTCAGGCGCTTCGCCAGCCTCAGCCCAGCACTCGCCCAGAACCGTGTTGACAAACACTCGCTGCTGTTCGTCAGTCTTTGCGTTGACCCACATCCGCACCGCATCGCGCCAACTGAACCAACCCAGTGGCGAATACAGGCTGCTCAAGTGGTAGCCACGCACCGCGCTGTCAGGGCTCTCCGGCACCCAGCGACCAGCGGCCAGCATCTTCGGCTTGTGCCGTTCCTCAATGCCCGTTCCGCAGTGCTCGCACATCAGCACTGGCGCGATGCTGAGGTCGTTCGGGTCGTAGTGAATCCGGTCCCAAGCGATCGCCTGGTACTCACCGCAGTGCGGGCAGGGCACCTGATAGCGACGCTGATCCGACAGCTCCCACTCCCGCCAAATTCGGCTGACCCCAGCCCGCGTCGGCGTACTCACCAGCAGAATCTTGCGGCGGCTAAACGTCCGCGTCCGCGCCTCAGCCAGCCCAATTGGGTCGCCCTCCCCGTCCACATCGCCCGGATAGGCGTCCACCTCATCCGCAAACAACCGCGCGATCGGCATCGACCGCAGGCCTGCTGCGCTGTTTGCCCCCGCTAGCAACACGATTCCCCCCGGGAACTCCTTCGACAGCACACTGTTGCCACTGTCCCGCTCCCTAGCTGGCCGAACCTTTGCTTTCAGGCGTGGCGTCTCATCAATCAACGGCTGCAGCCGTTGCCGGCTGAACCGTTTAGCGATGTCCACCGTCGGCTGAATCACCAGCATCGGCGCGGGCGTCAAGTCGATGGTGTAGCCAATCCAGTTACAGCCCGCCTCAGATCCACCGATTTGTGAGCCTTTGACAAACACAATCTTTTCGACAGAGCTGGTAGCCCCAAGGTTGTCCATAATCTCCGCCAGATACGGAGTCCGGCTCGTGCGCCAGCGACCAGGCTCAGCCGAGGCACGCTGCGACAGGAACCGGAACTGATCAGCCCAGTCACTCACCGACAAAATCGGGTCAGGCCTCAGTCCCTCCAAGAAACCTTGGAGGCAAATGTCAGTTGCAGTAGCGATCGCCATCTGTATTACTCTCCAGAACAGGTCTCAAACCCGCATCAACACTGAGTTTCTTTTGGGCACTTTTCTGCAAACTGGCCAGAATTTGAGGCTGAGAATGCATGCTAAAACTGGGTTTGTGGAGCTTCATATGTTGTCTGAGAGTGCAAAAAAGCAAGCTCAGTTGAGCAACTTTCATTTCGCTTAGCTCAAAGAATTTCTGGGCTGAATATCTTGGACAGAAATCAACGAAAGGTCGGGGCCGGCGGCCCCTTTTTTGATGCCAAAACCCTTGCTATGACTGAGTTCAAAAGTGGCCACTTTTTTTCAAGCTATGACTGGCTTTGAGGGGGGAGTTCCTCGGGCCCTGCCAGCTCTTCCAGCGCCTGGACCAGCTCTCGCTGCAGACACAGCAAGATTTCGTGGCGTTGATTCTCGTCCAACTCGCCAGCGATCGCTCGCACCTCATCCACAATCCGAATCGGCACGTTCAGGATGGCGTCTCGCACCCGTCTCGCATGGCTGAACCAAGTTACCCGCACGTCTTCAGCGCTCACTAGCTGGCCAGCCCGCTCCTCATAGTCCAGCTGCGCCAGCTTGGCAAGGTAATACTCCCGCTCAGCTTTCGACTCATTCAGCCCAGGCAGGCTGCTGTCTTCAGGCTCCGCCACTACACGCGGCGCTTTGCTCTTGTGGTGATTCACGTTAGTGTTCTGAGACCATTCACGGTCCGCTTGAGCGGGGTCAATCTCCCAGCGCTGCCCCACTTTCACCGCAGACGGCAAACGCCCTGATTGAATCGCCTCAAGCACACCCTTGTGCGAGACGTTCCGCATCCGTGCATACGCTCTAGCGCTCACCCGCTGCGACATCAAACGCTCAAAACCTAGGCTGTGACTGCATTCTAGCTGGATTCAAAACTGCAGTGTTAACGACACATTAGCTCAGCTTATCGGCAGCGCTGGGAAGTACCACGAAAGGCTATCGCTAACTCGTTTTGGCGGCTTCGTGACGCCGCACGCTAGACCTTTCAGGAGGAACCTACCCGCATACCAATATCAGCGTATGTGCGGGTAGCAAGAAAGCTCAAGCGAGCTTGGCAAGTCTGAAGTTCACCTCGCGTTCCAGCGTTGTCCTGAGCGCTTCCTGCGTGGCCTGCATGACTGGCTCGATCACGGCTTCCTGCTTAAGCATCACGGGAACGCTGATGGTCTTCAGCGGCGTTATTGGCAAGCGCGCCTTGCTAGGCACGAACGAGCCGCCGACGTAGGCACCGCGAGCTGCGGGCAGTCCACCGTAGCGGTTCTGGGCTAAACGACCGCCAGGCATGAACGCGCCACGAATGAGCTTTCGCTGACCCTTCTTAACCGTGACACTGACACCCTTCGAACCTTGCCTAGGATTGAACCCGCCAAGCGTCGGACGAACCGATGAAAACGTCAGGGTGACGGAGTAGGGGCCGCTTGGGCGCGTCTTCATTGCCTCTTTCACTCTTCCAGCCTTAATGGCGTAGATGGAGCGGATACCCTTGGATGCTTCGACCCCTGCCTTAGTCGTGGCACGCTTCAGTGCCCGCTTGAAGCTGGCGTCGATCACCTCGATTGGGATACGGCCTAGGGCACGATGCACTCGCTGCGCATCCTGTGAGTTGACGCGAATCTCTAGTCCAGTGCCAAGGGAAACAATCGGCATGGTGTGACCTGCGCGTAAGAAGGGCTACCAGCACGCTTCTAAGCGAAGAACGCCTTGAGGTGAACGCGATCGCTCGGTAAGAGCTTTGACGCTGCGAGTACTGATGCTCAGGTAAGCGGTGTGGCTCCAAGGCTTGGTGGGCTTGACGTTGAGTCCGTCGCCGATCGCTGCAGCAATCAAGGCTCCGTTAGAGACGTAGAAGGGCCAACCGTTTGGCAGTCTGTAGAGCGCTTCAATGCGGTGCTTCAGCCAGTAGCTGTCAATCTTACGATTCACCTGAGCAGTGCGATCGCACATGGACAGGTAGCGCAGGCACAGAGCAATCTGCGGAAGGTCCAACTCTGTAAGAGGTGACTTCGGGTGCGTGAGCGAGTTGAAGCCGTGGGCGTCTAGCTCGGGATAGACAGAAAGCGCTTGATCTAAGGCAGTGGCAGCCTCAAGAAGCTCTCCTTGAGCGAAATAGTGATGCCACTCGGTCTGCCCTACAATGCTGGCCACAGAAGTATTCCGGAACACCGATCGCCCTAGATGAGTTCGCCGCTCGTCTGGGGCTTTTCGCATTCTAGCCATGCAGCCAAAGTTCAGACCGTAAGACGCCGTAAGACGAGCGTAAGGCTCAAAACCCGCTCAGAGACTACCTTCTTACTTACTTACACTTCTTACATAGAAATAATAATAATAGAGAGGTGTCTAAGTATATGTACTTAAGGGTGGTTTTAGGTGTTTGTTTTTATAAAGGGCTATATTTTTCGGCGTAATGCCGTAAGTCGTAAGAAAAGCCCCCAAAAGCTAGTCGCTGCAAGGCTTTTGGGGGCTTACGGTGGTTGATACGGTGGTCTCTAACAGTCGATGGCCGTAAGCGGAATCAGGGTGCATCGCTGGGTTCCTACGCCTGCGAAGTGCATCCCCTGCTTAGGCGTGATCGCGCCTGGCAGCTTCCTGAGCGCGGAGACGTAGGCGTTAGCCCATCGGGTCTGTCTGACCCACGAGCTGATCTCCTTGGAGCGGTTGCTGACAGCCAGGTAGGTCTGGCCGTCGACCGCGACGATCTTGAAGCCGTGGCGGCCAAGGATGGCGATCGCCGTCGGGCGATCGACGATCGAGACGACCGAGTTTGGCGTGAACGGCGAAGCGATCGCGATCTGAACCAGTTCGCCGATCTGCGCCCGGCGCCCGCCCTCGAGCTGCACTTGGGTCTGGAGTAGGTGCTGGATGCACTCACGCTCCTCGGTGTCTGTGTCGTCGGGCGCGTAGCTCGACCAGTCCATCGAATCGACCCAGCTAGCGGCCTCCTCCGGCGTCAGTACGTCCTCGCTCATCAGGCTGTAGGCACCGGCCAGAAGCGTGCCGCACTGGTCGCCGAAGCGCTGGCTGTAACGACCTGCCAAGACTGCCGCTAAAGTGCGAGCGTTGGCGCGGATCGTCGGGATGAGCCGAAGGGTGCGAGCGGCGATGCGCTTGCCGACATCTGGCGTAATCAGTTCAGCCATCCGCAGTCGCAGCCCTTTCCAGTCATGATTCGGGTCGCCCCTGCGTAAGGAAAGCAGGCAGAAGCGATCGCGATCGGACTGACGGCTGATAGGGACGTTGACGCTGCTCATGCAGAACATGGCGCGGGCGTCGAAGCGGTTGCAGCCGCCATCGGTGCGGCCCTTATAGATGCTGCCGGAGTCATCGCTACTGGCCGCTCGGATGAACCCGAGCAGGTTATCCATCTGGCCCTTGTTGGTGTCGTCTGACGGGTCGGCCTCGTCGAAGACGACCGGTATCGCATCGCGGCCCAGGAGCGATCGCACGCCTGCCTCGCTGGTTGAGGACTGCACAACGTGGCACGCGCCGCGTAGGATGCCGCGCACATAGTCCCTGAGCACCGTCGACTTGCCCGAGCCTGGGTTGCCCGTCACCCAGACATGGGGACGCCACTCGAGAGCCCCGCAGAAAGGTGCGAGAGCTGTCCAGCCTGCCAGCAGTGCACCCGATGCGGGTACATCCCAAGAGAACTCGTTGGCGAGGAGAAGGATGGCGATCGCGTCGTCTGGGTCGACCTCAGTGGTTGCGAAGCTTTGGAGGTCTACAGCCCGCTCGTAGATATAGCGACTGCCTCGTACGGTCATTGAGGTTGTTTCAGCACCTTCGACCACTAAGCGACCTCCAAGGTGAAGGATAGTCTTGCCGTCGTCCCACCAAGCGCCTCGGCCACGGATCCGAGACGGGTCGAAGACGCCTACGGCTTCGCACTCACGCATGAGCCAGTTCGCAGCTGACTCCCAATCCGCTCCATTCTTCCTTGGGAAAGTCATCTCCCAGTAGTTGAGAGGAGCGATCTGGATCAGATTCAACTTTCGGTGCGAGTTGGCAGTCAGTTCGACGATCTGCTTTGTGCCCCTTGGCAGGTAGTAGTAGCGATCCTTGTCGTAGCCGAGCGCCGTGTAGAGGCTGTCGTCATCACGCGATCGACTCCGCGCCTCAGATCCGCTCGATGTCGCCTCAAGGCTGGGTTCTGCGTTCTCAACTTCCGATGCCTCGACGCACGCAGGCGGATCAAGATCCGGCTCCGGCTCGTAGCAGTTCGCTTTCAGCCAGTTCAGCGCATGCTCCGGCGACCAGTCGGCGTCTGCCAGATCCCACGCTTCCGGAACGCCCTCAGGGTTGCGAACCAAGCGCAGTTCAGCGGCTTCGATCGCGCCTGCGATCGACTGCATGGCAATGATGCCAACTGCGTCAGCGTCAGGCCAAAGAGCGACCTTGCGTCCTCGTAGGGGTGACCAATCCGCCGTCTGCCAATTCTTGGTGCCGCCGTGCCAAGTCGTGACGACAAAGTTGGGGAAGAGCTTAGCCGCAGCATCAGCAGCCTTTTCGCCCTCGACGACGATCACAACCGCATCGGGCAGCGCCCTAAGCCGGTCAAGATTGAACAGCGGCAGCTTGCCGGTGG